>NZ_JAUDRJ010000003.1:3083096-3326157 GCF_030382115.1 Nostoc sp. GT001 | reverse complement strand
CAGAGCCATTCTCGATGGCTCTGTNNNAGCAGGATTGTTNNNAATGAAATTGAGCGGGGAGTAATTCTAGAAACCACTATTAGACTAATTTCNAGGTTTTATTCCGCCGAAAAAACCCGTATTTTACAAATTATCCATAGCAGTGTTTATCTTTTGTCTCTAGAAGTTTTNTATCAATTATCTCTTCGTTAGTTCAATCCTTTCTCAATCAAAAGTAACTTTTAACTGATTACTCCTGAAAGCGGGTGCAGTATTGTTAAATGAAAACTATGTCTGGTTTCAGTTTTCAGATACCGTTCTTGCAAAGGTTGCCATTGCTGCCACGACTGGTAACGATTCTCTGTTAACAAATTAGCAAGGGTGGGCAACTCAGTCTGAATTTCTGACTTGTATACATCTGCTAGCCAGTCAGTTAAAACGGCACTATCTTGCATCGTACCCAAAATTTCTTGGATACTTTTCACATCTGTAATATAAGCTGCGTAAGACTCGCCATATAAGTCAGTAAATAACTCCATCTGGTAGCGTATACGTTTAGCTTCTTTTCGCAAACTATGAAGACTTTCACCTTCTGTTGTCAGTTGTTTTTCTATCTTTTTTGCTTTCCAGTTTTTCTGGATTTTCACTTCTGATTCTACAACTTCAGTCCCAACTAGCCAACCCGGATGCAGAAAGAAATTACTCACTTCTGGTAAAAGTAAGTCTGGTAGCACTTGCCCAATAGCAATAGATGCCAAAGGTTGATAGTTGGGTTTCTCTAACCACTTATCCAATGCATCTTTTAAAGACTTGTAAGATTCATCATTTAATGTTTTCTGCACACTCGATTCTACATCTTCACGTTGTTTCGCCAAAGCTGTAAAAGCTGTTTGCAGAGATTCTTGCTCTTTGCGGGGTAAGTTTGGTTTATAAGTGTTTTCCAAACTTTCTTTAAGTACGTCTAAATCTCGCAGATTACCAAGACGACGGGCTATTTTACCGATATTTTTATCGCTGATTGGTTTCGACACATCCACCGCTATCCCAAACCGAGTTACCGCTGTCCGTAGGCGGCGCATTCCCACTCGCATTTGGTGCAGCGCTTCTGGATCTTCATCTTTCTTTACTGATTTTTCCCACTTCAAGGTTTTCTTAAAGTGTTTTTCAATCGCTTGGTAGGCGTAGTCACCGAGAGTTTTTACTGTAGGTTGTGTGGCTAATTTCATAATTGGTCTGAATGATTACCTCATGAGGTTCTTGCATAATAACAACATTATTTAAAAATTTACATCTACTTTTCATATTTTTTATGTTATGAGTATTGGCAGATATGCTTATGACGATTGATAGTTGCATACTCTTCTATAAACATGCAATATCTATACAAAGGTTGAAATCGCAGTTCACCCCGTCAACTTGATATCAGCTATATTTATGCCATGAAATCACATACTATAATAGCATGGCTAACATTTTTGCAACTCTCAATATAATTTAAAATGCCAAAGTTAAATTTGCTAAATCAAGTTTTATTGACTTTTGTAGATTCCTTTAAAGAACATAGAGAAGACTTATCAGCAGTGCTGCTAACACATCAAAAGTATTTATGGTTAGGGTCAGATGAAATCTCTACTATTGAGCGTTTATCTTTGGTTGATACTGATAATTTTACAGATCATCAACAATTTAGAGTAGCAGAATTTCTCAGTTTACCTGCACCAGAAGACAAAGAAATAGATATAGAAGGACTGGCTTACGCTGATAATTACTTATGGTTTGTTGGTTCTCACAGCTACAAACGCAAAAAAATCAAACCTGAAAATACAGATGCCAAAAACTTGAAAAGGCTCGGAAAAATTGAATCAGAACCTAACCGTTACGTTTTAGGACGAATTCCTCTAATAGACGGTAAGCTATTCTCATCTTGTCCACATCCCCAAAAGCCAGATGTGCAATTGAATGCCGCTAAATTAGAGGTGACAAATCAGGGTAACGTGCTGATGACAGCTTTAGCAAATGACGATCATTTAGGCTTGTTTATTCAGGCAGCAATTCCCGGAAAGGATAATGGCTTTGATATTGAAGGAATAGGTATTTATCAAAACCGCGTCTTTCTGGGTTTGCGCGGGCCTGTGTTGCGGGGTTGGGCTATGGTACTGGAAATAGAGTTAGAAGATTCTACCCCTGGACTGATGAAACTAAAGCAAATTGGAGAATTGCAGGAGTTATATAAAAAGCATTTTATCTGGTTGAATGGTTTAGGAATTCGGGATTTGTATGTAGATGATAAAGACTTGTTGATTTTAGCTGGCCCAACGATGGATTTAGATGGGTCCGTGCAAGTTTATCGCTGGGTAAATGGTGTGAATTTGCGAGAAAATGTCTTCAGCAATCCCGATTTTGTGCAAGATATTCCTTATGGGAATCGGGAAGATCATGCTGAGGGAATGACGCTGTTTCAGGATGTAGCTGGTATACCTTCGCTATTGGTAGTTTATGACTCTCCAGCAAAAAGTAGGCTGGTGGCTGATGGTGGTGTAATGGCGGATGTGTTTAAGTTGGGCTAACTTCAATCTTGGATTTGGGATTTTAGATTGTTAAATGTTAGTAGAAATTGCCTGTACGGGACAGCTGGGGATACACTGTTCGCAGACGATACAGCGCGATCGCGTGAATGTCAACTTGTACGTCTCTGGCTGGAGGGTGAGGGCTTCGGTAGGACAAACCCCAGTACACAAGCCACAGTGGACACATACATCCTCGTCGATCGCAATTTCGCCTAATGTCGAAGAAACATTAACATTACGCGATCGCATCCACTCGATCGCCGCATCTAATTGATCGATGTCTCCCGATAATTCCACTACCAGTTTGCCAATTTGATTTGGGGCAACTTGGGCGCGGATAATATTGGCGGCGACGTTGAAATCTTTGGCCAGTACGTAAGTGACTGGCATTTGCACGGCGCGTTTCGGGAAGGTGAGTGTTACTCGTTTTTTCACAGATTTAGCAGAGGGTTTTTTTCTGTTGTAGCGTATTGAGAGTTTTATCAGTCCTTTTTTACGGTGAGTTGCACGAACGACCAAGGCAAGAGAAAGACACTGCTCCGACCTCATCAACATACATAGCACCATTTCCAAAAATCTTTACAACATATAATCGGCTGTAGGGGCGTACAGCTAGCTGTACCATTGGTGTCAACTTCAGGTTAAAGCCAGTCTAGAAAAAGCTTTTAGCAAATTATCTCGTTAAGAGTCTCCGACTTGGAATGCCCCTAATTGAGGCTCCACCTCCCGAACTCGCGGCAGAGCCGCTTTTGAGTAGCATTTCCAGCCAAAGGCTGAAAACGAGATTTTAAAAGGGTTTTCGAGTTGCCCTCATCCCCTAACCCCTTCTACCATATTGGGAGAAGGGGAACTGGAGCGGCTTCTTGAAAAAGTTCGGGATCTGAGCCTCTCTGTACTAGAAAAACTTGTAAGTAAGGTAGTATAAAGGTAATGTCTGGAAAATGCTTCTTTTCTCCATACCATCTGCTCCTTAGCAGATAGCTAAAAAATCCAATTAAAATTAATCAATATTGATATTTGTTAATGATTTTGAACTGCAAATATAAACCTTTTGGAAGATGTTTTAAAATTAAGTATTGATATTATATTAAACTTGCCATTTAAGCTTATTAATTGTTATCTGTGATATCCATTTTAACTTGGAAACCTTTTAACATGAAAATTTTAGTTGTCGAAGATGACGAGTTAAGTGCATATTCACTCACCACCATTTTGACTAACCAAAACTATGCGGTTGAAGTTGCCACTGATGGAGATGCTGCTTGGAATTTTATTCAAACTTACGATTATGATTTAATTCTCCTAGATGTAGTCTTGCCCAAGCTGGATGGCATTAGTCTTTGTCGTCAAATCCGGTCTAGTGATTTGCAAATGCCAATATTGTTATTGACAGGGTGCGATAGTAGTCATGAAAAAGCGATCGGATTAGATGCAGGCGCAGATGACTACGTAGTTAAACCCTTTGATGCAGAAGAGTTAATTGCTCGTGTTCGGGCACTGTTGCGTCGTAAAGGCGTAACCTCGCAACCTGTGCTGGAGTATGGTGGGTTGCGACTAGATCCTAGTAGCTGTGAAGCGATGTATGCTGGAAATCTGCTGCCACTGACTCCCAAAGAGTATGCTCTGTTAGAACTGTTCTTGCGAAATACTCGCCGAGTGTTTAGCTGCGGCATGATTTTAGAACATCTTTGGTGTTATGAAGACACTCCACAAGAAGAAGCTGTTCGCACCCATATCAAAGGGTTACGACACAAACTCAAAGCTTTAGGAGCGCCCAATGATTTGGTTGAAACAGTTTACGGTATTGGCTATCGGCTGAAACCACTGGCAGAGGAGGAGAAGGGCAGGGGGGCAGAGGAGAAGAGGGGCAGGGGGGCAGAGGAGAAGAGGAGCAGAGGGGCAGAGGAGCAGGGGGGCAGGGGGGAAGGGGAGCGTGAAAAATCTTTGGTTCCCAATCTCAAATCACAACAGCAAACATTAATCGCAGTTGCGGAAATTTGGCAACGATTTCAAGGGCGGGTAGACGAGCAGGTGAGGCTTCTGGAGGAAGCGATCGCAACTTTAAACCAAAATAGTTTAAATATCGATTTGCGATCGCTTGCAGCCAAAGAGGCGCATACCTTGGCGGGATCTTTAGGTACTTTTGGCTTGCCTCTTGGCTCAAAATTGGCACGCAATATCGAATTGTTACTGAGTTCTGGTCAAATACTGAGTCAATCTGAGATTACCAACCTCAAAAGTTGGGTAAAGTTATTGCGTCGGGAAATTGACGGAAACGAAGCAGCAGCAATATCTTCATCACCAACCCCACAGGTTTTAGAAACAGTCACACAACCGCTGCAAAATGATCTCCATACAGAAATTAAAATATTGGTTGTGGATGACGATCCGCAAATTCAAGCATTTTTACAAACCTTACTTAGTCCTTGGGGACTAAAAGCGATCGCTCTTGAAGATCCGCGTCATTTCTGGGAAATCTTGGAAATAGTTACGCCAGATATGCTGATTCTGGATGTGGGATTACCTTATACAAGTGGTATAAAACTTTGCCAATTAGTACGCAACGATTCGCGCTGGTGTGAGTTACCCATTCTATTCCTGACTGTGCATAGCGATGCCGAGATGGTAAATCAAGTGTTTAGCGTTGGTGCTGATGACTTTGTAAGTAAGCCCATTGTTGGGCCAGAACTAGTAACCCGGATCGTCAATCGCTTAGAACGGATGAAATTGCGGCAGCGTGTCGTGCAGGGAGGTAGGGAGGCAGGGGGGCAGGGGGGCAGAGGGGCAGGGGAAGCAGGGGGAGATAGGGAAGTAAATTCTTCTTTGCCTTCCTCATCTCTCAATTTACAAGCCATCAACGAACTGGAATTGAGAGTAGCAGAGCGCACTGCTGAGTTAATTCGGGTGAATCAACAGTTGCAGTCACAACTTGATGAACGTCAACGAACACAGGGAGAATTACGGTTCTCTCAAGCCCGATTTGCACGGATTTTAGATATTGCTGATGATGCAATTATTTCCATTAACGGGTTCCAAAGCATCACTTTGTTTAATCAAGGAGCAGAAAAGATTTTCGGCTACTCTGCCCAGGAAGTGATTGGACAAGGCGCTTGATTTACTCTTACCGCAGCGCTTTTTTCAAGCACACCGTCAACATGTGGTTGACTTTGGCCAATCTCCCAATGTTGCCCGTCGGATGGGAGAACGGCGTGAAATCTATGGACGCCGCAAGGATGGGACTGAATTTCCAGCGGAGGCTTCCATCTCCAAAATAGAGATGGCTGAGGAAATATTTTATACGGTTATTTTACGAGATATCACAGAGCGCAAACTAATTGAACGCATGAAAGATGAATTTGTCTCTGTTGTTAGTCATGAACTCCGCACACCTTTAACTTCGATTCACGGCTCTCTAGGAATGCTAGCCAGTGGTTTGCTACCAACAGACTCAGAGCAGGGAAAACGCCTACTGCAAATTGCGACTGATAGCAGCGAACGCCTAGTACGTTTAATCAACGACATTCTAGACATTGAGCGGATTGAGTCGGGTAAGGCAAAGATGGAACCAGAAATCTGCAATATCGTTGACTTAATTACTCAAGCAGTAAATGTCATGCAGCCTTTAGCTGACAAAGCAGGAGTGAAAGTATCTGTTTCTGCCCAATCTGGCCAAGTATTGGCAGATTGCGATCGCATTGTCCAAACATTGACCAATCTATTGAGTAACGCCATTAAATTCTCGTCTGTTGGATCTACGGTTTGGTTGGAGGCGCAACAACAAGGAAATGAGGTTTTGTTGACAGTCAAAGATACCGGACGCGGTATCCCAACAGAGAAACTTGAGAGTATCTTTGAGCGCTTTCAACAAGTTGACTCTTCAGATTCGCGCAACCATGATGGGACTGGTTTGGGTTTGGCAATTTGCAAGAGCATTATGCAACAACACGGCGGACGCATCTGGGCTGAAAGTACATTGGGTAAAGGTAGCACTTTTTACATCGCTCTGCCATTATTTAGGACTTTCCAAAATACTGATTTAGAAGACTCTTCCAACATCTCTATGATTCATAGTAGTTACGAGCAAACTACAAATAGCCAACAAAGTCCAGATGCAGAATTTTCGAGCAACGGGCGTGTGACTACCAAGGAATTTGAACAACGGGTGATGAAGTTATTTCAGGGAATTTCTCGGAACCAACAAGAGGATAGCAGTGATGACAACAAAGCAAATTCTAGTGGTTGATAACGAGCAGTATATTCAAGAAGTTGCCAAGATTTGCTTGGAAACAGTCGCAGGCTGGAAAGTAATGACTGCAAGTTCCGGTCAAGAGGGCATAATTAAAGCTGAGACTTACCAACCAGATGCAATTTTACTAGATGTGATGATGCCAGAGATGGATGGCATCACAACCTTTGAAAAGTTACAAGCCAATCCATTAACCAAAGCGATTCCAGTAATTTTGTTAACTGCTAAAATCCAGGCTTCCGATCGCCGTCGCTATACCCAGATGGGAATGATTAGTGCGATCGCTAAACCATTCAATCCTCTAGAATTAGCTACTGAGGTAGCAGTAGCCTTGGGCTGGAGTTTAGCAAAGTAGAACAAAATCCATAGCAAATTAATTTATAAAAAGTAGACGTAGAGAAAAGTGATTTAAAAGTTTTTTTAGGTATTAAAGAACACAATGGGTAAAAATCAATTCAATTGTTGTTGAAATATAGAATATAAACAAACGATTTAAATAAATTGTAACTTGGTTCCAAAATTTAGCTATTTACTACAAATTAAATTGATCAATAACCTTTTTTATAAATAGTCATAATTTATATTTATATCTATGCAATAAAATTAGTTTAATTTTTGTTAATAAAAATTAATATATATTATCTGAACTACTCGATGCTGTAAAATAAGCAGTGGATTTTGTCGATTAACAAATTAAATCTTAATTTGGTTATTTTTGGTAATTAAGACCAAAAAAATTGGACATAATCAGCATTTTCATTTCACCAAATTAATATTACGGATGGGTCTAATTGACGAACCACTCATTTTGGTATTATGGCTTTTTCTTCTTCGGTATCACTCTTGCCCGATACTTTCTGATTGCTGGGGGAGCATACTTGCTCTTTTATTTAGTTCTAGGGAAGTCTCTTGCCAACAAAAGTTTGCGTTTGAAACCGTTGATGAGTTGTTCCATTAAAAAGGATATTGAATTATCAGTAATCTCCACAGTAGTTTTTGCTATTTCTGGAGCGTTTATGATCTCAGAGTATAATTTGGGAGCAACACTGTTATACGCTGACATCTGGAAATACGGACTGTGGTATTTAATAGTTAGCTTTATTGCAGTGCTAATTCTTCAGGATACTTACTTTTATTTTATCCATCGGATCTTTCACCACCCTCGAATTTTTAGATGGATGCATTATGGACACCATCGTTCAGGAGAGCCAACGCCCTGGAGTTCTTCTGCCTTCGACTTACCAGAAGCGATCGTACAAGCACTTTTCTTTGTAGGTGTAAGCTTTATAGTTCCGCTGCATTTCGTCACCTTAGTTGCCGCACTTATAACTATGACAGTATGGGCAGTGTTTACCCATCTCGGATTTGAACTATTTCCCTCCTCATCTAAAAGTTACTGGATTGGAAGGTGGCTTATTGGTTCTATGCATCATTCAATACATCATCGCAAGTATAAAGTACACTACGGTTTGTATTTTACATTCTGGGACAAACTGCTTGGTACTGAAGATCCTAATTATGAAAACGAAACCCACACAAGAGAGTTTTAACTATAGCAGTCCTAAATAATTTGTGAAATATTTTTCTGTTGGCTGTCAGTATTCATTTGTTCTTTGTCATTTGTGATTACAAAGGACAAATGACTACTGACTATTTAATTTTTGTCGAATTCTCAAGCTTGTTTGGATTCACCCAACGATTGACAAATTCGTTGTTATGTTTGTAAACCTTGATTTGCACTTGCTTGGAACTTAACTTAACTATTTCGGCGGGAATTCTTTGGACATCGCTAGAATCAGTGCGGGGCTTGTAAAGCCAAATGACTTTTTGCCCAACTTGAAAGTTGTTAGGATTGCTAGTTAAAGAAAGCGTACTTTCTGCCCAAGAGGGGAAAGCAACTGCTAAGTTTATCAAAAGTACTAAGACCACTAGAGTGATTTGAAAAAGTTTCATAATCATCGCACTTGTCTTAGGTCTGATGGGGCAATCAATCTGCTGCTCTAGCATTTAGTTATTGTCCTTCTTTAGATTCTCAGAGTTGAAACATCGGTATACTAAAACTTCTTTGGGCAATTTAGTAAAAGTTAAAATATCTACTGATTTCAGGATAAAACGACTTGGAGAATAAAATCAAATAGTCTTATTTGTTAAAACTATAACTTAGATTTATATATAAAAGATTGTGTTGTAAAAATACGTTTGAGAACAAATGAAATAGCTGAAGTAACCAGTTTATTTTACGAAAGCGTAGTTTACCGCAGTAGGCATCGCTGTTTGTCCTTAAGCCAAAAGAAACATTTTGACTGAGACATTCAAGCGATCGCCTTGTGTAAAATTTAAGCAGCCCAAAAAATCGGGGCAGATTCCAAACCCGTCCCAACATCCGATATACTACGCCCAACAGCTGTTGCTACAGGCTTTAAACTAGCAACTAAATGCACCATATCTTCTAAAGAAAGTGCTTGACGGGCATCAGAAACAGACTTTTCTGGTTCTGGGTGACATTCAATAATTAATCCATCTGCACCGCAAGCGATCGCAGCCCTAGCCACAGGTGCGACCAACTCCCGTTTCCCGACGGCATGGGAAGGATCTACAATTACAGGCAAGTGAGTTATTTGCTTGAGTGCTGCCACTGCCCCTAAATCTAGGACGTTACGGGTGTAATCATCAAAACTGCGAATACCTCTTTCGCACAACACCACATCAGGATTCCCGTGGCTGAGGATATATTCAGCAGCCATGACAAATTCTTCAATAGTCGCTGCTAAACCACGTTTAAGCAGTATTGGTTTACCAGCTTGTCCCAAAGCTTTGAGCAAATCAAAGTTTTGCATATTGCGGCTACCCACTTGCAGCATATCAGCGTGGGCAGCGACTACTTCAATTTGAGAAATTGACATCACCTCCGTGACAACTGGCATATTGTAATGCGATCGCACCCTGGCTAAAATCTCTAATCCTGACTCTCCCATACCTTGGAAAGCGTAGGGAGATGTGCGGGGTTTATAGACACCGCCACGCAACCCATGTACTGATGCAGTAGATAGCTTTTGGGCGACTATCTCCATTTGTTCTAAGCTTTCAACAGTGCAGGGCCCGCCGATAATTACCAGTTCTTTACCGCCGAAAGCGACTTCTTTCGAGATTTTAACGATTGTCTGGTGGTTGAGATGGGCTTGTGCAGCAAGTTTGGCATTAATCATGGTTATATTCTCCTGAAAAATTAATTATTGGGAAAGAGGAGGTAGGGGATAGGGGGAGGTTATTTGATTTTGAATTTTGAATTGATTTCTCCCTTGTGCCTCTATTCCGCTTCTCAAAATAACAACAAAAAAGCCCGAAACCAAGAGTTCCGGGCGCGTTCTGATTCATTGGCATGACGCTATTTACCCGGAATTTATTCTGGGCTCAAAAGTAAAAGCCATAAAACCAGCTAATGAAATAAGTCATGACAATGAAATTCTCCTTAAAAAAACAAAAACCGCAGAGTTTGCTCTGCGGTTCACCGGGCGGTTTCCATTAGGAAACTTAATTCACCCCCGGTGAACCACCCTAAACCAAAAATAAAAGTAGGAATTTGTGTTAAGCATTTGCGGACTTTTTGCTGGAAAACTTAAGAAATATACCTATGTGAAGTAAAATTAGCATGAAAAGTAGGCTTTGTCAAGACCTGCACAAACTATAAAAAAGCGATAGACTCAGTACAACTCTGGGGATTAAGACTAATCACGCCCTGTCCTGATTATACTAGTTGCTTATTTGCGTAGACGAAAAAAGCGGTGAGGGGGTCGCAGTCTTGGCGGTTCCCGTCGATTGCGAACCCCCGAACCCGAAGGGCTTGTCATTAGACATCACAATCGTTATATAACCTCAGAAGAAAAAGCCAGGATTGAGAAGTTAAAATATATAATTCTCCTGACTTCATCTTACGAAAGCTTATTGCAGGGAATTAACAACTGCCATACATTATTACCCAAGTTCTCATTGACCAGATCAATTTTTTAGGATCATCTGTCTCATTATGCCCAGTTCCAAAATCTTAACCCAATCTTTCGACTATTATGGAGCTTACCCCTGCCCAGTTTGTCGAATAGGTAAGATTTCTCACATGCCATTGATGGAAGCTATGGCTTGTGACTTTTGCCAAGAGATTTTTACAGTCAACTTAGAGCAACAGCAAATCAAGATGCCTTCTAGGCAACCACCTTTAACTTGGCGTTGGAATGGGTTTAGTTGGACAGAAGGCCAGTTGGAAGGTGTGGAATTAGGTTGGGGTTATGGATTAGCAGCAGCAGTTTTTATAATTCTTCCCACTACTCTAATTGGCATAGTAGCTTACTATTTTCCTGCTAATCTGAAGGAACCCATTACCTGGATGCCATATATTTGGACGATATTAACCTTCTTATCACATTTATCAATTATTGTTTGGATTTATATTGAAGTCTATCAGATTCCAGTTGCAGCATATTTTCGAGCGATCGCTCGATGGAGAAATGGAGAGATGGGGAGATGAGGGATTGGGGGAGACANGGGGGCAGAGGGGCAGAGGGGACAAGGGGGACAAGGAGGAANTTATTGAACGTCTCTACCTTGTCTCTTGTCCATTCCCAATGCCCAAGCCCCATAATCCATAACAAATGATGCAGCGGATAAATGACTCCATCACTCATAATTAAGTTGATTGTCCACCAAAATATCGTATGAGCGATCTGGAGCGGTACTATAGAGTTTTGGAATTAGAGCCTGGAGCAACACTTGAAGAAGTGAACCAGGCTTACAAAGATTTAGTCTTTGTTTGGCATCCCGATCGCATTCCCAAAGACAATCTCCGTTTACAGCAGAAAGCGCAAGACAAGCTGAAAGCTATAAATGAAGCTCGTGAAAAGTTGCGCTCTTTAAAAACCAAACATCAAACCACACATCACTCACCGCCACCTCAACAGGAAAAACCATCTCAAACAATCCAGAAACCACCAAAGCAAAACTCAGACTTGAGTGGCAAAGACTACAGTCGGGCAAATTTGAGCAATAAAGACTTATCTGGCAGAAATCTGAGTTATGCCAATTTGAGTGGTGCTAATCTCAGTGATACTTTTATGCACAAAGTCAACCTCAGAGGTGCAAATTTATCTGAAGCAAATTTATTTCGGGCAAATCTACTTTTAGCCGATCTCAGGGAAGCGAATTTACGCGCTGCTAATTTGATTGGAGCGGATCTCAGTGGTGCCGACTTGCGAGGAGCCGACTTGACGGGAGCGCGGATTCGTTCTGGTGAGCGTCTTTTGGTTAAATTAGTTGGGACTAACTTAGCAGGGGCAATTATGCCTGATGGCTCAATTTATCAATAACTGAGGTTGCGCCATAACACCAAAACCCTCATATAGAGACGCGATTTATCGCGTCTTAAAAAACCAATTATCCACTTTTGACTTTTGACCCTTCGACTGCGCTCAGGGTTAACTATTTGACTTCCGCCTTGCGGTACTAGCTTTATCCGTCCCTACAACCTGCGTGTAAAATTGAATATATACATCAAGGCTTTTAGGCATTGTGAACTTTTTTATCGGTTGTGCTGTTTGGGCATATAAAGGTTGGGTAGGCGAACTCTATCCCCAAGGTACTCGTACTGCCGATTTTCTTCATCTCTACAGTCGTCGCTTCACCACTGTAGAAGGTAACACCACCTTTTATGCCGTGCCTAACCAGGAAACTGTAACCCGTTGGGCTGCCGAGACACCAGCAGGTTTTGAATTTTGTCTAAAATTACCGCGAGATATTACCCATCAAGGGTTGCTAAAACCTTATATACCAGCTGCTTTAAAATTTCTGGAGGGGATGCGCCCTTTAGGTAAGCATCTTGGCCTAATTTTTGCCCAGTTACCACCCAGTTATGCACCTGCATTACTTGATGATTTGGCCAGCTTTCTGGAAGCTTGGCCGCATACAGAAGTATCTCTAGCAGTGGAAGTTCGGCATCCCGACTGGTTCAAGGAACCCCATTCTAGTAACTTGACGGCACTTTTAGAAAAGTTAGGTGTCGGACGGGTACTGTTAGACTCGCGCCCCATTTACACTGGAGATGATGACCCCCAGTTGCAATCGGAACGACGCAAACCGAAATTACCGTTGCAATTGAGTGTAACAGCACCTTTTACTCTGATTCGGTTTATTTCTCATCCGAATTTATCAGTGAATCAGCCATTTATGGAAGAGTGGGTAAGGCAGATTCAGCAATGGTTACAGATGGGAGTGCGAATTTATTTCTTTGTCCATTGTCCAATAGAAGTGCGATCGCCCAGCACAGCCCGTCACTTCCAACAGCTATTGGAACAGAGTGAAACACCAATTCCACCCTTACCTTGGAATAACCTTGAGCATCCCCCCAATCAACTCAGTTTATGGTGATCGTATTTAGTAGATAATTGGGGTTGTAATACTTTTCTGTTAAAGAAAATTTTTTTAGAGTAGTTCCATCAAAGGAGGTTGAGATGAGTCGTCTTCTTTATGAAAAATCAGTCTCATATAAAGGATATCTCATCATTCCATTTATTTTTGGCAAGGCGGATAATTACGAAATTTATTCGTATAAAATGCTATCTGAAATTGGGCACAGAAGCAAATTTCACAAAGCAGAAAATCCAGCAGAAATCTATGGAAGTGACGCTAGTAACATCATTGATATTGCTAAAGAGCATATCGATCAAAATTCCGAGTTTGTTCATCGCGGGGATAGTTTTAAATCTCGCTATGTTTATCGGAACAATTTGATTATCATCTTTCAAGAAAGAGATAAATATTTTTATGACCATTACCCACCAGAGTTATTGAATAATATTGCAGCTCCAAAGTTATTCAAATCGGAATATGAATGTCTGAATTGGATTAAGCAAGGGTTTGATGGGCGACATGTGCGACAAAGAGCGATTTGAAGGTGTAAGCTAAAACACATCTAATTTGCATAATCGAATTAAATATAACTCTTGTGCGATGGGCATCTTGCCATTGGTATCAAGTTAAGTAAAGAACTCGATCGATTGATTGAGGTTTTTGACTGGCAGATTAACGAAAATTTGAGTACTCATGGATTCTTCTTCGGTTGATACGATAAACGAAGCAGTCGTCGTCACCAAATCGTCGAGACTCGACAAATTGGAAACCAAGACGTTCATAAAAGCGGTGGACGCGGGTATTGCCAGCAAGTGGATCGACGAGTACAGCTATCACTTGCGGGTCAGCAAAACATCGAGCAAGTGCAAGCTGCATCATTTGGGTTCCATAGCCTTTGCCCAAATCACTCTCTTCCCCAATCCAGATATCAATTGCGCGAAGATTCGCCGGAACATCACCCCAGTAGTGACTATCCTCACATGCCGGATCGATGATCTGAATAAATCCGATGGGGCGACCATCAATTTCAGCAATCAATTGCTCTCTCCATTCAGGAGTGCGGTCAAGTTCTGTCTCCCAGCCCCAGTCATCGTTAGGATCGGATTCTACCACATGAGGTTGCTCATCCCAATGTCGCAGCAGATCCAAATCAGCAAAGGTAGCAGGGCGGAGATTTATCCTCATCGGAGGTGGTACGTTATAGTTCATGGCTTTACTCAGGTTAGTTAGCACTTACCTACTCATATTTATCGTGGTGTAACCAAATACCAAAGTATAGAGTAATTTTACCAAGAAGCGATCGCAGAGTGAAGATATATACAAATCTAAAGACTTTATTAAATAGCTACCCAGGTAGAAAACGGGTAGTTCTCCGCTATCTTTAAGCAAGCGATTCAGGGATGATTAACCCTATAGAAAAGCGCCAGCACAAATTTTAGGCTGGCATTTAATAAACCGCGTATAAATCAAAGCCCTGAACTTTTATCAGGGCTTTTTAAATTTAAGCCGAGCAATCGCAGCCTTTTGAGTCTGATTATTTCGTTGAAGCGATCAATTATTTATACAGTAGTGCTAGTGCTGAAAGACTGGGAAAATTGATGCTGCGAGAAAACCGTGATTTCCATGTCATTCAAAAAATAGAAGCTGCTTTTCGTCAGTATTCTTTCCTCGGTCAAAGCATTTGCATTTTAGGCGAAAAGACCTTAGAAAAATTGCTGTATAAATAGTCTACAGAATAAACTACGATAAAACTATCAGAATAGTGTTTTTAAAGATTATGAGCAACACTAAAAAAGTTAGTGACGACTTGAGCGCTGCTCCTCAACTAACTTCTGAAGAGTTAAAACAGGCAGCCCAAGAGGGATTTAAGTCAGTGCTGAACCTGCGTTCTCCCGATGAAGCAGGTTTTCTCAGTGACGAACAGCAGCAAGCTCAAGCGGCTGGACTGCAATATGCTAATGTCCCATTAAAGCCTTCAGAAGCAAATCAAGAGCAAACAGAGTTAGCAATTCAGGAGATTGAGAACTTACCCAAACCAATTTTAATTCACTGTGCTGCTGGAGCAAGGGCTGGTGGTATCGCCTTGATTGCCAATGCTATTAGTGAAGGTCTGACTTATGAGGAAATTAGTCAGAAAGCGCAAAAGCTTGGTTTAAACTTAGAACAACCGCACCTCAAGCAATTTTTACTTGAAAAGTATATTGCCAAGCAAAATGACTAACTCAACACTAAGTCGTTTGGGTGAACTCGCCAACCTGTTTTTTAAATTGGGCGTCATCGGCTTTGGAGGCCCAGTTGTCCATATTGCCATGATTGAAGATGAAGTGGTTAAGCGGCGTCAATGGTTGACAAGGGAGCATTTTCTAGATTTGCTGGGTGCAACTAACCTAATTCCTGGGCCAAATTCCACAGAAATGGCTATCCACAACTGTAACCAACGTTTCTTTATGGCAATTGGGTTGGTTTTTTCTCAAAGTCGGTAGTGTTTTGTTTGGTGGTGGCTACCTTTTGGTGGCTTTTCTGCAAGGGGGATTAGTTCAAGAATACGGCTGGCTGACACAACAACAGTTATTAGATGCGATCGCAATTGGTCAATTTACCCCTGGGCCAGTACTTTCCACTGCTACGTTTATCGGTTATGTGATTGCTGGCATACCTGGCGCAATTGTTGCCACCATTGGAATTTTTCTACCTTCTTTTGTTTTCGTTGCTGTCCTCAATCCCCTAATCCCACGCTTACGAGCCTCTTCTTGGACTAGAGCATTTTTGGATGCTGTGAATGTTAGTGCCGTAGCGCTAATGGTTGTGACTACTCTGCAACTGGGGGCAGCGACTTTAACATTACCACAAGCCCCATTTGTAGATTTTCTCGGCTTGGCGATCGCGATCGTCTCAGCCATTTTGGCTATTCGCTTTCGCATCAATGCTGCATGGCTAGTCTTTGGTAGCGCCTTCATTGGCTGGGGTGCTTTACTCTTGGGCTACACTCGATGAAATTCCAAGTATTTTAGATTACTAGCATCTCTTAGCTTGGCATCTCTTTATTAATGATCGCATTTCCGAGTCATATCATGTCCGCTTGATTACTTACTAAACCCCAAGAACCCCACCCCGCCAAAGCTGCGCTTTGTCTCCCCTCCCGAAGAGCGGGGAGGGGCTGGGGGTGGGGTGCAATGACTGTGGAAATCATAACTAATTATGCGGACATGATATCATTTGCAAAAAAATGAATGTAGAGACGTACACTGCTACGTCTCTACAAAGGTTTTAGATGGAGATATTTTATCGATAATCTTGACTTTGAATGCTCCCTAAACGGGCAGCATCACGAATGTTGTAGTCAGCACGGGTAAAGCGATTTAGCTGCATTTCAAAAAAGTCTCGATTAGCTTGTAAATGCTTGGGATTTTGGTCATCTAAAGGATATAAAAGTGCAGTTCGCAAAGCTTGAATTACCGCAGAAGTGACACAGTACATTGACCGTTGAAAACTCACTCCTAACTGAATCAACATATCTTCTTCACCCCGGCAATGTTGGCTGTAATAATCAATAAGATATGGTGGCAAAAAATGCAACATATCTTGCATTAATAATGTGGGGGGAATGCCAGCAGTACCCACTGGAAATACATCAGCGTAAAGAATACCATAGTGAAAGTCTTTCTGGTCTTCTGGTACTTGACGCGCTTGAGCATTATAAGATTTTGTGCCTCGGAAGGGTGCAGTGCGGTAGAAAACTGCTTCTACGTATGGTAATGCGGCTTCGTATAACCACATGAAACCCTTAGATTTGGGGACAATTTCGTAGCATTCACCACGAATATAAACGTGATGGTAAATGGGACGACCTGCGATCGCAAATATACCATTAACTAAGAAGCTCATTGCCTCTGGAACACTGCTAATGGTACCTTCATCATAGCGATCAGACATTTCAAAGAATACTGGGGCCATGATTTCCCAGAATAAGCCCAGATTAGCGTAGTATGACATCTGGCGGCACTGTTCCAAAAACATATCGGGGAACAGCTTGTAAAGCCCCAGCATGACGGGGTTTCCTTGGAAATAAGCTTTAATTGCCCTGTCGGCGTTGGCTTTGTATTCGTCTGAATCTAGGTAAGGGTCAAATTGTCCACCCATCCCTCTGTGCCACAGCATCGCCCGCATACAAGCTTCCGCAAATTCCATGTTAATGCGATCGTGGAACAAGTGATGCAACAACTTCGGCATTTTGAAGGTTTCACCCTTTTCGATAAATGCCAAAAGTTCTGGATGTGCAGTAGCTTCACCGCGCCAAATTCGTAAATCGGCATCATCGCCAGCGTAATGATTATGCAGTTCTAAATACTCTTTGGGTAAGAAGTATTTAAAAAACGGTAACGGGTTTAAAAATTCGCGTTCGGCAATATAAAGTAGGTCACGCCAGTAGAAATCCATCGGCACGGCATAAGCTTTGTATAAACCGATGATTTGCATCAAATTTTCTGGAGTATCGGGTAACATTGCACCGCCAGCTTCTAAGCGGTGAATTACATCAGCAAATTCATGATTAGAAGGAGGTAATTTAATTGCTGTTTTAATTGCTGTCATAGTAATAGTAAATTGCTAGAGACGCGATTTATCGCGTCTGGGGGATAGGTTTTGAAACGCAATTTCTCGCGTTTGGAGGGATAGATTTTAAGACGCGATAAATCGCCATCTCTACAAGTGTTTTGATGTATTTTCTATTTCAGGGCGACTTCAGAGATTACGGTTTTTTCCAAAGAGGGAATTGCAGCCACCATTGTTGTAGTTGTAGATTCACTCCAACGCACTAACCAAGTGGGTTGCACTCCCAAAAAGATAATGAAAGCTGCCAAAATTAAAGCTGGGATTTTCTCAGACCAAAGAACTTTGGGATAGTAAGCTAAGTTATCAAGTCTGCCAAAACAAGTGCGGTTCAGGAGGATGAGAAAATAAACTGCGGTTAATCCACTAGCTACTACACACAAAATGGTTGGGATGGGAAAGGCAGAGAAGCTACCTTGAAAGACGATAAATTCCGCGATGAATCCTGTTAAACCGGGAATACCTGCGCTAGCCATCCCACTTAAAACTAGTAAAGCGCTAATTAGGGGTAAGCCGCGTATGGGACTCATTAAACCGTTGAGTTTATCTAACTCGCGGGTACCGACTTTGGCTTCTACGACTCCCACCAAGTGGAAGAGAATTGCCAAGATGATACCGTGGCTAAACATTTGGGCGACTGCACCAACGAGTGCTAAGGGAGTACTAGCAGCACCAGCTAGCAAGATATAGCCCATGTGACCAACGGAACTATATGCTACCATACGCTTGATATCTGTTTGAGCGATCGCAATTACTGCCCCATAGATAGCGCTGATTGCTCCCCAAATTGCTAAAGTCGGTGCAATAATGCTCCAAGCATGGGGAAACATACCCAACCCAAATCGCAGCAGTCCATAAGTTCCCAGCTTTGCTAACACGCCACCGAGAAGAATGGCAATTGGCGCTGAAGCCTCAACATAAGCATCGGGTAGCCAAGTATGGAAGGGAATTAAGGGAATTTTAATGCCAAAACCTAATATTATTCCTGCTAGCAAAAGGATTTGCTTTGTTGTTGACAGATTTTCTGTAGAGACTGCATCAAAAGCAAAATTGGTAGAACCACTCAGCCACACCATACCCAAGAATGTCGCCAGAATCAAGGCTCCCGAAACAGCAGTATAAATCAGGAATTTCATCCCAGCATAACCCCGTTTTGTCCCTCCCCAAATGGAAATTAGCAAATAGAAGGGGATTAATTCTAGTTCGTAGAATAAGAAGAATAGCAGCAAATTCTCCGCGAGAAAAGCACCTGCGACTCCTCCACTAACTAATAAAATCATCGAGTAGAACAGCCGAGGACGTTCAGTTTCTTTATTGCTACTGTAAATCGAAATCCAGGTGAGCAGGCTATTTAACACCAACATCAAGATAGAAAGCCCATCAACACCTAATTGATAGCTCAAGCCAAGGGTTTCATTCCAGGGTAAATACTCTTTAAATTGCATTCCTGGATTGCTAATATCAAATTTTAGCAGGATAAACAGGTTCCAAAAAAGAACTATTCCAGAAAAAATTAATGCTGTTAAACGAATACGATGATTAGGGAAGCTTACGGGTAATATTGCTATAAGAGCGGCGGCTAAAATCGGGAGCCAAATCAAAACACTTAACATGGTAATTTAGGATTTAGGAAAATTGGTAATTGTTATAGTTTTTCTCGTTTTCAGTCAGAGATTGGAAACGCACATCATTGCGGCTCTGCCGCGAATTCGTGAGGCAGAGCCTCTGAAATTTGCATTCCCAGTCGAAGACTGGGAACGAGATTTAAAGTAACTAATGACAAAGGACAAAAAAGCTAACTGACTACGTTAATTTTTCCGGTATCTAAATCGTAATAGCCACCGACTATTTTCAGCTTTTCTGCTTTGATTAACTCAGATAAAACTGCCGATGATTTCAATTTTTCAACTTGCGCTAAAATATTTGCTTTACAAGCATTTTCTAGCTTATCTCCTGATTGCTCTTTTGAGCTTTCTACACTTGGTTTAATAGCTTCAAGCAAACTTCCAATTCGCCCTGGTACTTGAGCACCTTTAATTGCCGCCTCTACTGCACCGCATCTTTCATGCCCCATGACCATAATGACTTTAGTGCCTAATACTAAGCTGCCAAATTCTAAACTACCAATTAGCTGTGTTGTGGCAATATTACCAGCTATACGGCAGACAAATAAATCTCCAAGTCCTTGGTCAAAAACAATCTCTGAAGGTACTCGTGAATCTGCACAGCCTAGAATAGAAGCAAAGGGATTTTGACCTTTGGCAACTTCGACTAAACGTGATTGATTTTGGTTGGGATTGCGGCGTTTTGCTTTAACAAATCTGTCATTTCCATCTAATAATTCTTGCAGTGCCTTATCGGGGGTAATCTCATCTTGTGCTGGTTTTGTTTCGGCTGCAAGCAAGTTTGAACCAAGTCCGGCTGTCAATACACCTGTACCGATCGCACCTGCACCAAACTTCAATAAACCTCTTCTGGAAAGATTGATTTGGGGATCTTGTATGCTCATGAAATTCTCCTCACAATATTAAACTGTTAGCTTTTAGTAGGATAGTTACTCCTATCCAATTGTCGAGATTTGAAAAACCATATTTAAAAATTGCATTCCCCAAAATGGCCAAGTTACCCACATTCCTAAAAAACTCACTCCTAAAAGAACAGTGAATGCATAAAATTGGGTTTGTCCAGAGGTGCTGTATTTAAGACCTTCACCACCTAATAGCGAAAATAAACCAACGAAGTTAACGATGCCATCGACTACAAAGCGGTCAATCATATCGGCAAGTTGGGAAATTTTGGCAACTCCAAAAATTATGGTCATTTTATAGAGTTTGGGGGTGTAAAAGTCGTATGCGAACAAGTCCTGCAAACCTTGCCAAGGGAGGCGAATCGGTTTAGGAATATTGCTTAAATAAATCACGCCAGTGATACTGCAACCGAAAATACTCGACCAAATTAAAAGCAGTGCGACATCTTTATTTAGACTTGCCCAATCTGGTAAAAGTGATAAGCTTTGCAACACTAAAGGAAGATGTAGACTTACACCAAGTAAAATCATTGTTGGCAAAATCATCGGCCAGTGAGCTTCCGGCGATCGCTGACTCATTTGTCTAGCTTTACCGCCAAAAACTAAACTAAATTCTCTGGTTAAACTCACGGCTGTTAAAGCATTTACCGCGATTACTACTCCCACTAACCAAGGTTGCGTTTCCCATAATCCATCTGCTAGTTTCACCAGCGCCCAAAAGCTACCCAGTGGTGGAAAACCAATTAATCCCAATGTCCCAACGATAAAAGCGATCGCCGAAATCGGGCGACGCGTCCACAATCCGCCTAATTGGGTAACATCTTGGGTAATGCTATTCCAAATAATTCCCCCAGTACTCATTACCAACAAGGCGGCGGATATGGCGTGAGTGAGTACTAACAATAGCGCCGCTTCGTATTGTTGCGTTCCTACAGCGATGAATATTAAACCCATATATGCGCTGACAGAATAAGATTGGCAGCGTTTAAGATCGATTTGAGCGATCGCAATTAAAGAAGCACCCACGGCTGTCACCGCACCAATCGCAACCATCGCCGAGGAAGCTATGGGCGAGATGGTTAACACAGGTTGCAATTTAATTAGCACCCATGCACCACTAGCTACTACTACCGAGTTCCGCAAAATCGTACTAGGAACAGGGCCTTCCATTGCTTCATCTAGCCATAAATGCAGGGGAAATTGGGCACATTTACCCATCGGTCCAGCAATTAAAGCTAAACTTACCAGTGCCATAGTTGTCGGGTTGACGTTAGCAGTAGCCGCCCACTTAGCTAGTTCTGGATAACTCCAAGTTCCAGCTAAAGGCCATAATGCCAACACGCCCATCAGTAAGAATAAGTCTCCCACCCGCTTAGTTAAGAAAGCGTCTCTCGCACCTGAGACTACCAACGGTTGGCTAAACCATAAGCCAACTAGTAGATAGGTTCCTAGCGTTAGGACTTCCAAAATTACATAGCTGAAGAACAAATTATTACACAAAGCAAGGGCACATAATCCCGCTTCAAATAATCCTAATAAAGAATAGAAGCGTCCCCAACCCCAATCCATTTCCATGTAGCCGATGGCATAAATCTGCGCCAGCAAATTCAAGCCAGTAATCACAACTAAAGCGCCGACACTCACCGAGGATATATCCAAAGCAATGGTTAAGTCTAAACCAGCCGTAGATAACCACGGAATAAATACTTCTTGGGCTGGATAATTCCAAGTTGCTTGTAAGGCGATCGCACTATGTACAAACGCCAAAAATGTCATCACCAAGTTTAGATAACCCGCCGGTCTTGGCCCCGTTTTCCTAATGATCCCTGGCGACCAAGGCACGGCTAACAAGCCACCTATTAAGGCGTAGCACGGAACTAGCCAAACAGTCTCTAGTAGAAACTGAGCCATTAACTTACCTCTAAATTTGTCATCAAAAACTATGGGTTTTGAGTCAACTGGCGTTGATCCCAGTTAACCCAGGGATGTCTACGACGGACGACGCCTACGCAGAACATACAAATTTATGTTTATTTAATTTTGTTAGAAACAGCTTACCGTTATATCTGTCAAAATGGAATTAGTTAATTAAATAAATTTAAGATAATAACTCTAATTATTTCTTATATGATCAACTATTTCAGCAAGGAATAATAGGTATTTATTCTTAATCTATGCATTGAGTAAGGAATGAATCAATAGTTATCATTAGTTTTATCAATTGATATTAAGCTTCTATTGTTACAAAGGCGGTTAGAAACCACGTCTACACAGGCAAAACGAGAGACACGGGTTTTGCCAAGAGGAACATTAGACCACCAAGCTCACATCCGGGAGAGATTAATGGCGGCAGCAGTAGCGAATTTCAAGGTACAACACTCCTAGTTCATCCCGCATTGTCGTATATACGTTTCCTTGGGGAAAGTATTTTCGTGCTATAGGACTCATATTTGATTTCTGAAAAAACTCAGTACACCTTAGAGGTTGTTTGAAAAGTGGTTGGCTGTAATTTTAATCACCCCCCTTAATCCCCCCCTTTACAAGGCTATGGTGTACACACAAGTGCTTTCCACATACGTTTCAACTCTTTTACCCACATTTTTGTCAGATGTCAGAGTTAAGCTGTCATACTTACCGATATCCCGCCCAGAACTAAAGTTCAGGGCTAATAGCTGAAGTCCACTTCAGTGGACTGAATAATCAATTTAGTCCACTTAAGTGGACTTGGGCTATGTATGAGACTCGGAATTTATTCCGAGGCGGGATGGGAACGCAGTGCGAGATTTATTAATAAAGATATGGCTGCGACAAGACTTGTGTGTACAGGGTAGTTGTAAAGGGGAGGGTTAGGGTGGGGTAAAAAATATTTGATACATCAATCATGACTTTTCAAACATCCTCTAACATCCCTCTCCACTCTTCGGACTATCTTTGACATTTCTCTGTCATATTTATCCAATAAACTACAAGAAAGGTAACGTAAATTTACTTTATATCTAAATAATTGACTGTTGATAGCGAACATTGGACTATTCATTGTTCACTTTCAACGGTTAATAGTTAGTACTTAACCCTCAGTAGCCCACCGTTAATCGCTATGGATACTTCTGAAACTGAAGTTTCAAAGGTTGAAACCCAATCAGATAGTTCTGTGCCTTCTGAGTTAGCACCGACTCGCTCAGGTAAACCTTGGTTCTGGAGATTGCTGATTTCATTTTTGGCAACTGGTGGCATTATCCTCTGGCGGATGTTCGCTCCTGGTGGCACACCACCCTCTTCTGTGGCACAGCAGCAAGGGCCACCTCCAAAGCCAATTGAAACAATCTCCCTCGCAAGTGGAAGTGCTACCAGAAGTGTCCAGTTGTTGGGACAAGTAGAAGCCACTCAGCAGTCAACAATCCGCGCTCAAACTGGCGGAATTGTCAAGCAAATTTCAGTGCAACCAGGCGATCGCGTCAAAGTCGGAATGGCGATCGCTTTACTGGATGATACCGATCAGCAATTGGCAATTAGCCAAGCACGAGCGCAACTGGCACAACAACGGAGCAATCTAGCACGCTTGGAAGTTGGCACTCGTCCTGAAATCATTGCTCAACGGCAAGCGGCTGTCACATCTGCGAAGGCGCGAGAACTGGAAGCACAGGATAACCTGAAACGCACTAGCGATCTTGTTAAAGAGGGTGCTTTATCTCAAAGATTGTTAGTGGAAGCCCAAGCACAATTGAATAACATTCAAGGAGAACGGTTAGAAGCTGAGGCAGAACTTGCCGAAGCTAAAGCTGGGCCGATTCAAGAAGAAATCGCCGCCCAACGAGCAAATGTAGAAGCAGCTAAAGCCACCTTAGCTCAAGCAGAATTAGCCCGACAGCGCACGCGGATTCTGGCATCGGAATCGGGAATAGTGCAGACTCGCCACATCAGCAATGGTGATTTGGTACAAAGTTCTGGTGAAATTGTCACCTTAGTAGCAGGCGATCGCTTCGATATTTTCCTAGAGTTACCAGAAGAACTCAGTGGTAAAGTTACCCCAGGGATGACAATCGATCTGACAACTCGCGCTCTACCGCAATGGAAGCAACGCGCCACCATCACTGCTGTAGTTCCTTCTGCCGAAACTGCTTCACGTCGCCAGCGTGTGCGTGTCCAAATTAACAAACCCCCGTCAGGATTAATACCAGGAATGGCGATCGCAGGTAACTTGAATATGCCCTCGAATCGCTCCAGCTTTGTGGTATCACGAGATGCATTAACCAGAAGACAAAACGAGTGGCTAGTTTTTGCAGTTGCAGATGGCAAAGCTAAACAAATTCCAGTCGAGATGGTTTCTGACATGGGTAAAAATGTCGCAATTTATCATCCCACTTTACGCACCGGTCAACGCATTGTGTTACGTGGTGGTGATGGATTGCAAGATGGTGCGCCTGTAAAGATAGTTGATCCAACTTAAAACATAACCCGATGTGTGACTTATTCTTGAAACCCCACTTCCATTCCTCTCCCCGAAAGGTCGATAGGCTTTGATTCTTGCTCCCCTTCCCTTGTAGGGAAGGGGTTGGGGGTTAGGTCTGAGAGAAAGTCGCACACGGCGTAACATAGGTTGCACCACACTTCCATAGACTTCTTGCAGAAGTTGGTTAAAGAGGAAGAATCGTCTCTTTCTCCTTTAACCTTTCCTTCAAAATACTGGAAACCCAGTTTAAATATGATTTTCTGAATTACCAATTAATATGAACTTTATTGAAACCGCCGTTCGTTGGCGACATGGAACTTTTGTTTTGTTTTGCTTGCTGGCAATGTTTGGGGTATTCTCCTTACTAAAGTTACCCCTAGAATTGCAACCAGGAGGCGATCGCCCGGAAATTACAATTACAACTACCTATCCCGGCGCAGGGCCAACAGAAGTAGAAGACCTGATTACCCGCCCCATCGAAGAACAGATGGAAGAGGTGCTAGGTGTCCAAGAAATTAGCAGTACTTCTCGTGCTGGACGCAGCAGCATTACCTTGGAATTTGCTCAGGATGCCAACGCTAAAGAGCGGATGGTAGATGTTCTCAACCGCTTGCAGCAGGTGGAAAGCTTGCCACCAGAAGCACAGGAATCGAGTGTGGAACTGGTGGGTGGTAACAGTTCACCAATGATGTGGATTCCCTTTGATACCAAAGAAGGATTTAAACCGGATGCAAATCGTTATCGGGACTTAGCAGAAGAAGTTGTAATTCCCCGTTTGCGGCGAGTCGAGGGAACTGGACAATTTCTGTTAGTAGGTGGACAAGAACGAGAAGTCGAGGTGAAGGTTGATCCAAAAGCATTAAGCGATCGCAACCTGGGAATTGGGGATGTAGTGCGAGTCCTTCAACAAAACAACCGTGATATTCGGGGTGGGCCATTAATTCTCGGACGACGGGAATATCGAGTCCGCACAACCAGCCGATCGCAAGATTTATCAGAACTTGAAGGCTTTGTGTTGCGACGCGACCAATCGGGCACTGTTTACTTGCGAGATGTGGCAAAAGTACAGATGGGACGCAAACCCCAAGATGGGGCGTTGGTGTTCAACGGCAAACCTGGGGTAGCAGTCGGTGTAATTCGCCAAATTGGGGCGAATGTGCCAGAGGTGGCTAAAGGCATTCGGGCGGAAATTGCGGCACTCCAAACTGAGTTTGACAAGCAAAATCAAGGTATTCGCTTTGTCTACAACTATGACGAGAGTCAGTATATCAATCAATCCATCGAATTTGTCCAAGGCAACTTAGTTAGTGGGGCGCTGTTAGCAACCATTGTCTTGGTTTTGTTCCTTGGTTCCATGCGTACCGTTGCAGTGGTGGCAATTACAATTCCCATTACACTGATTATGGTGTTTATTGTCATGTCTGCATTTGGACGCACATTAAATATCATCAGTTTGGCGGGATTGGCGTTTGCAGTGGGTATGGTCGTAGATAATGCGATCGTTGTGATTGAAAATGTCTTCACCCACATGCAGCAAGGTAAAAGTGCGATGCGGGCAGCCATTGAAGGTACGCAAGAAGTTTGGGGCGCAATGCTTGGTTCCACGTTAACTAACGTAGTGGTATTTGTACCATTGTTAATGGTGACGGGTGAAGCTGGGCAACTCTATGCTGATATGGCGATCGCACTTTCTGCCTCTTCTCTATTCTCCCTGTTTGCGGCATTAACTTTAGTACCCATGCTATCGGGATTGTTCCTGAAACAATCGGAAGCCATGCAAATGATGCAGGGTGGTGAATACCGGGGCGGTAATTGGTTTGAACGGATGGTGGCTAAAACCTCTGCGGTGTTTCGTCATTTCCAAACCAAACTGGAAAACTTTCTCGTCGCTACTGTTAGTTGGTCACTGGGGCGTAAGCGTATTGGGCGCAGATTAATTGTGCTGTCGATTCCGATTGTTTTGCTCGTGACTAGTATTTTTCTTTTACCACCTGCCGATTATCTACCCGAAGGAAATCGGAACTTAGTTGTATTGCGGGCCGAACCGTTACCGGGAACCAGTATACCCGAAGCAATTCGGCAATCTGAACCTGTGCAAAAATTTCTGCGATCGCAACCAGAAGTTGAACGCATCATGTATGTTGACCGTCCAGGAGCATTACGCGGGATTGCAACTATTTTAAAACCAGAATTTGCCACCACTACCGGACTGGCTGATATGGTGGATCGGTTACGCGCCCAAAGCAGCAACTTTGCTGGATACCGTTTTATAATCCCAACCCGGATTTCTATCTTCCGCGATCCGGGTAAAGAATTTGAAGTGGATATTGTTGGGGCTGATTTAAACCAAATTGGTGACTTAGAAAAGCAAATTACCGGCAAATTGCGATCGCTTGCAGGAGTGCAGAATGTGCGCTCAAACTTCGTCTTGGGTGCAGGTGAATTGCAAGTGATTCCCAACCGCGAACGCATCGCGGAAGTAGGACTTTCGGAAGCAGAAATTGGTTCAATGGTAGAAGCAGCATTGGGTGGTCGAGTTGCTTCCGATTACATTGATGGCAAAGAAGAACTAGATGTCTCAGTGGAACTGCAAAATACTGCTGTGGAAACACCAGAACAACTGCGCCAATTGCCTCTATATGCACAAGGACGACAAGTGCAACTGGGCGATGTTGCCGAAGTCCGCGAAACAACGGGAGCCGATGCCATTAACCACGTCAATCTAGAGCGCTCAATTAGCCTCACTGTCTCCCTTGCACCCGATGCTCCCCTTGCTACCCTGGTAGAACGTACCGAAGCAGAAATTCTGAATCCTCTGCGTGCGAGTTTACCAACAGGCTATCGGCTAGAACTCGCAGGTTCAGCGGATCAGTTAGCAACAACTGTTGGTCAATTAGCTGCTGCATTTGCATTTTCGATTTTGATTACTTACTTATTACTGGTGGCATTATATCGCTCATTCCTGTACCCAGTGGTGATTATGGCAACAGTGCCGATGGGTATGAGTGGCGCACTATTGAGCCTAGTAATCGCCAACATGATTCCGGGAATGAATGTGGCATTGGATATGATTACAGCCTTGGGATTTGTGATTCTGACGGGTGTGGTTGTGAACAACGCCATTCTGTTGGTCGATCGCGCCTTGCAACTCCAGCAAGCAGGTGAAGATTTTGATGCATCCTTATATAATGCGACGAGCGATCGCTTACGTGCCATTTTCATGTCTGCTGGAACTAGTGTCTTAGGGATGTTACCGCTAGCAGTTTTACCAGGTCAAGGTTCAGAGTTATACCAAGGTTTAGGCATTGTCTTGACTGGTGGGCTGGCTTTTTCGACAATTTTGACTCCCACTGTTGTACCCGCACTTATGGGTTTACTATACGATCTTTCTGGGCGGAAATCGCCGCGATCACCAGCTGCAAAAAAGCCGGACAAACTAGCTACTAATTAGGCCCGCATTTCTCACAAGCTCCAAAGCGATTGATGATGAGTAATAAGTAATGGGTAATGAGTAATAAGTAAAAGAGCAACAGGCGCAATACCAGTGCAAGAACTTGTACATTCTTGACGAGTTACTCCTTACTCACTACTCATTACTCCTCCATTCGAGGTGTGGTGAGAAATCCGGGTTAGGGTATTGACATTGTGACCTTGCGGGGGACGGCATACCTTCCCCCTATACCTTGCCATATAATGTTGTACCGCATTTGAATGGGAAACCCCATCGCGTAGCGTGCGGCGATCTGCCAAAACGGGATGCTCCCTAGAAAATTGTGTAATATCATGTCCGCTTAATCACTTATGATATGTCACTGCGAGTGAAACAAAGCAATCACAAAATCATTGCGATTACTTCACTCCGCTATCGTTGCGTACCCTGCGGGAACGCTAAGAGCGAACGTAATGACAAGTATTTAGTCGGACATACGATAACAAGGTTTCGGTATCATAAATAACTATATATTCAATAAACATTGATTTGCAAAACTTAATGTTTGCAAAACTAATTATTAGCTTTACGTGTTATTGTGATTTCCAACACATCTTTTTTTGTATTTATTGTGTAGGCTCTATCTGGTGGATAAAATTACTAGATAAATTTATGTAGTTAGAGCGCCAAGCAGCAGCATTCCTAATTCTGCTGTGGTATTAACCTGACTTACAGTTAGGTTATTTGATTTTTGAGCAACTAGTAAGTAACTGAACGGCAAGTTTAGTTACTAGAAAATCTTTGCATGACGACATTCAACGTCTAGCAAGAGGTGAATGCCTGAATGTCTGACACCAATACCTCAAAGTTTTACGGGGAAAAGATTTTATCGATATGCCATCCGAGGATTTTTTGGACATATATCAATGCTTAAAACCATGATGCTGTCGTCTTTTCATAAGCACTTACCACCTAATTATGTGGGTTTGACCGAAATGTGTAATGCATTTGAGCAGTTAGGAATTGCCAACCTTTCGTAGCAGCAGTAATCATAACTGGCGTAGCGCAAATCAGCGATACCGACCCTAAGCTTCTCTACGAGACGCTCCGCGCCGCGTAGCTTGCTTCCCCGGAGGGGTAGGCTAACGCACTATAAGAAAAGAAAAAATATATGAGTACAACACGCAAGTTTCGTTTAGGTGCATTTATTCAAGCCACCGGACACCATGTCTCCGCTTGGCGACACCCCGATTCACAAACAGATGCGGGACTGAATTTCGAGCATTACAAGGAAATTACTCAAACCGCCGAACGCGGCTTATTCGATGCAGTTTTCCTGGCAGATAGTCCAGGAGTCTGGGGCGGCGCTCCAGAAACTCAGCATCGCAATGGTAAAATTGCCCATTTTGAGCCTGTCACCCTCTTCTCGGCCTTGTCCTCTGTAACCCAAAACATCGGCTTCATTTCCACTGCCTCGACTACTTATGAAGAACCCTATACCCTGGCACGTAAGTTTGCCTCGTTGGACTATTTGAGTAAAGGCCAGGCCGGGTGGAATGTAGTTACTACAGGCAATGAGAATGCTGCACGTAACTTCGGACTAGAGCATCATCCAGAACACAGCCAGCGTTATGAGCGAGCTGAAGAGTTTGTGGAAGTGGTGAAAGGTCTATGGGATAGTTGGGAAGACGATGCTTTCATCCGGGACAAAGAGTCTGGTGTCTATTTCGACCCTGATAAACTGCATACATTGAACCATAAGGGCAAATATTTTTCTGTAAAAGGCCCTTTAAACGTTGGTCGTCCGCCCCAAGGTTATCCGGTGATTGTTCAGGCTGGAGCCTCCGAATCGGGACGGGATTTAGCTGCACGTACTGCTGAGGTGATTTTTACCGCCAATCAAACCCTAGCCGATGCCCAGGAATTTTATGCTGATGTCAAAGGTAGGCTAGCACAATATGGGCGATCGCCAGACGATCTCAAAATTATGCCTGGTGCTTTCCCAATCATTGGCCGTACTGAATCAGAAGCTCAAGAGAAGTACGAATTTCTGCAATCATTAATCCATCCCGATGTGGCTTGGGGGATTTTAAAGAACTATTACAAGGGTGTGGATTTGTCGCAATATTCTTTAGATGATGTAGCTCCCGAACTACCCAGCGATACCAACACTAACAAAAGTCGTCTCAAACTAGTTAGAGATTTGGCTACTCGTGGGACTCTCACACTGCGCCAACTGTATCTCTCTCTTGCTACTGCACGAGGTCATCGCACCATACTCGGTACTCCCGAAACCATTGCCGACCAGCTAGAAGAATGGTTCAACAACGGTGCAGCCGATGGCTTTAATATCATGCCGCCAATCCTTCCCACAGGATTAGATGAATTCGTTAACCTAGTCGTTCCCGTTCTACAGAAACGGGGACTGTTCCGTACTGAATACGAAGGCAGTACTTTGCGCGAAAACCTGGGATTGCGTCGTCCGGCCAATCGTTTTGCTGCTAAACAACTAGATGAAAGATTGGTGTTGGCGTAAATGACTTTTCATATCTGCACTGTGTTTATAGTGCTGTTGCATAAATGAATTTTTCAGGGATGCTTATGCCATACCTTTTAAATTGCACCTTCTGTAGATCGCCGCCTTACGGAAAATTGTAGGGAGACGCGATGGTGGAAAGACGCGATAAATCGCCGTCTCTACAGGAAATTTATTTGTCAATAGCAGCATTGGATGCTGAAAAAACTCTGTAATTTTTGTGCCGTAGGCAAGGAAAAAACATGACTGAATATAGCCGATTGAAGACCTCACGCTCTGCTGCAATCAGAGCAACCCTTGATTATCCAGTAATCGACACCGATGTTCATACCAATGATTTCACGCCAGCTTTTGAGGATTACATCGCTAAGTACGGCGGTGTGAAACTTGTAGATGAGTTACGTAAGACGGAAGCTTCTCGTCTGAACTCCAAGAGCAACGGTAAAGACTGGTATCAGCAAACTCCTGAAGAACGTCAATACAACCGGACAATTCGATCGCCTTGGTGGGCTAGAGTTACCAAAAACACACTCGATCTCGCTACTTACACCCTCCCCGGACTCCTCTATGAGCGTCAGGCGGAGCAAGGATCGGACTATTCGGTGCTGTTTCCCAACAATGTCTTAGCACCGGCTGGAGCGAGTGCAGAGAATCGTCAAGCACTGCAACGCGCAGTCAATCACTATCATGCTGATATCTACCGGAAATATAGCGATCGCTTGACACCAGTAGCTGGTATCCCATTAACTACTCCCCAAGAAGGCATTGAGGAGTTAGAGTTTGCGGTGAAAACACTGGGCTTAAAAGTGATTAATATCACTGGCGGTGTGAAACGGCCGATAAAAGCGATCGCTGATAAATATCCAGCCGATAAATATCCCGAAATCGCCAAGTATGCTTCTTATATCGACTTCTACGGACTAGATAGTGAATACGACTACGATCCTTTCTGGGCAAAGGTCGTGGAACTTGGCGTACCTGTCACCACCCATTACGGCAGTCAGGGTTGGACTGGTCGTTCCTCCATCAGTAACTACATGAACAACCATATCGGTCACTTCGCCGATGGTTCGGAAGCATTTGCGAAGGCGCTGTTTTTCGGTGGTGTTACCAAGCGTTTTCCCCAGCTGCGCGTAGCGATGCTGGAAGGTGGTGCAGATTGGGGTGCGCGTGTCTACATTCATTTGGTAGATCGGTTCTTGAAGCGCAATATCAAGGCACTGCAAAACTACAATCCAGCCTTGACAAATGCCGATGAGTTGTTTGAGATATTTGAGCGCTACGGTGCAGAAGTTACTCAAGGACATTCCCTCGATAAGGACGAATTGACCAAGACTGTACTGGGAGCTTCATTTAGCCGTCATAGCCGTGCGCCCATTGGTAGCGAATTGGATGATTTTGCCGCCGCAGGTATTGAAACAATTGAAGACATCCGCGATCGCTGGGTGAATAGTTTCTTCTTTGGTTCCGAGTCTGACGATCGCACGATCGCTACAGCATTTAATGACAAAACCAATCCCTTGGGAGTCAAGATCAACGCCATCTATTCCTCAGATGTTGGTCACTGGGATGTGCCAGACTTAACTTCCCCATTGGCTGAAAGCTGGGATCTCGTGCAAGAAGGCGTCCTGACCGAAGCCGACTTCAAGTCCTATGTATTCGCTAATCCCTACAAGTTTTACACCCAAGCTAACCCTGATTTCTTCAAGGGTACAGCGATCGAATCCAAGGTAAGTAACACCGAATTTAAACAAGTGGACAAGAGCCTAGTAGTGGCGTAAAAGGTGAGATCGGGGAGTGGGGGCAGGGAAAAAGGTTAAAGGTTAAAGGGAAAAGGAATAAATTTAATCTTTCCCCTTTTCCCCTTACCCCTTTCCCAATGCCCAATGCCCTATGCCCCATGCCCCATGCCCAATCCCCAATGCCCAATCCCCAAATTAAATTAGGAGTCATAACAATGCCTGTTGAACAACGCTCTCATGACACTAACAATGGTTCCTTGCCTTATCTGTTCTCACCTGTTTCTGACAATGCCAAGCAACCTGCACCCTTAGTACTTTTTCTGCATGGAGGACGCGATCGCGGCACAGATTTGAATGTGCTACTGAAATGGGGTTTACCTCGTTTCGTAGATTTATCCGACTCGTTACCTTATGTCTTCGCTGCACCCCAAATTCTGGCCGAACAGACTTGGACAGATCGAGCCGATGATGTGCTTGCTTTGCTTGATGAACTGATCGTTTCTCAGCCTGTCGATCCAGCGCGGGTGATATTGGCTGGGTTCAGCTTAGGCTCGGCAGGTATTTGGCATATCGCTGCTTTACATCCTGATCGCTTCGCAGGTTTAGTTCCTGTGTCTGGACGTGTACCAAAAACATTAGCAGAAAGCGAACTAGCTGCACTCAAAAACATTCCTGTTCAGATATTCCAAGGTGGACAGGATAAAAATCTGCCGATTGAGGATACAGAGAATTTTGTTGAGCGCTTACGCAAAGTCGGCGGAAAAGTTGATTTCACAGTGCTACCGGAAGGCGATCATTTTATTGCAGATGAAGTATACGGCGATCCGAAGTTACAACAATGGCTAATTTCCCAGAATCGGCGTGAAATTTCTGTAGTTGCTTGAGGTGAAATGTTCAAAAACTAACTTGCAATATCCAGTGGGGTGGGCAGTGTCCTGCCTGCCTAACATAACAATATATTAATATCTTCTAGAATCATGAACATAATGCTTCTTCTCAAGGCAAAACCGAACTTTTTCGGCAAAATTCAGTTGAATTATGTCAGATTCTCGCAAAGAAATCAGAATTTGTTTTATTGGTGAATCCTTTGTCAATGGCACAGGCGATCCAGAGTTTCTGGGTTGGACAGGTAGAGTGTGCCGCAATGCTGAGTCAAGAGGATACGCTATCACCCATTACAACTTGGGGGTGCGGGCAGAGACAAGTCGGTATCTCAAACAACGTTGGTACTCGGAAGTCTCTTATCGTCTCCCAAAAGAATCCGATGGTCGAGTAGTGTTTTCTTTTGGGGCAAACGATTCAGGATGGGCGGGTAAACAGCAAGGAATCGAACTTTCAGAGTCGATCGCAAATGCTCGTAGTATCTTAAGCCAAGCAAAGCAACTCTATCCAATCTTGATGGTTAGTCCGCCACCCTGTGGTGACAATCAAATTCTTGCCAATCTGTCACAGGAATTCGCATTGGTTTGTAATGAACTAGATATTCCATATCTTGATGTGTTTTCCAGTTTGCTAAAGTCACCAATCTGGCTAGCAGAAGCAAAAGCTAATGATGGCGCTCACCCAAAAGCAGATGGTTACGCGGAATTTGCTGCGATCGTCCAAAACTGGGAAGGTTGGTTAAATTGGTTTACACCTTAAAAAATGCATTTATTGCATAGCGTTTTAATTCCGCCCCGCTTCGCTAACGCAGAACGCACGTCGCATTCTATTTAAAAATTTTAAAACTTTCTCAATCAACAACATATCTATGACCTTACCAACTATCAATCTCGGTAAAACTGGATTGACCGTTTCGCGCCTCTGTCTCGGCACTATGACCTTTGGTTTGCAGACTGACGAAGAAACTTCCAGGCACATCCTCGACACCGCCGCCGATGGTGGTATCAACTTTTTAGATACAGCCGACGTTTATCCCCTCGGCGGTGGGCTTGCTACTGCGGGACGCACCGAAGAAATTGTTGGGCGCTGGCTCAAAGGCAAACGCGAACATTTTATTTTGGCTACCAAATGCGTCGGTCGAGTTGGCCCTGCACCTTGGGATCAGGGGGCTTCGCGGAAACATATTTTGGATGCGATCGATGCTTCTCTGCAACGCTTGGGAACTGATTATATCGACCTGTACCAATTGCACTCCGATGATGCTTCAACCCCTCTTGATGAGACTCTGGAAGCGCTCGATGCAGTGGTTCGTGCTGGCAAGGTGCGCTACATCGGGGTTTCCAACTTCTTAGCTTACCGACTCGCCCGCGCTTTGGGTCGTGCCGAGACGGGCAATTTAACCAAGTTCATCTCAATTCAGCCCCGCTACAACCTGTTATTCCGCGAAATTGAGCGAGAATTATTGCCTCTTGCCAAAGAAGAAGGACTGGGTGTAATTTCTTACAATCCTTTGGCGGGTGGTCTACTTACAGGCAAACACAATTTTACTCAAGGCCCCACATCAGGTACGCGTTTTACGCTAGGTGCTGCCGCAGAACGTTATCAAGAACGCTACTGGCGCGATCGCGAATTTAATACTGTCGAAGATTTACGCACAGTAGCAGATTTGGCGGGATTGTCCCTCACCACCTTAGCAGTAGCTTGGGTTTTATCTAATCCCATTATCACTGCCCCGATCATTGGCGCTAGCCGTCCAGAACAACTTGCTGACAACCTCAAGGCGTTAGAACTAAAACTTGACGACAATTTGAAACAAAAGTTAGACGACATAACTGCCGAATACCGAAGAGGAGATTCTCTTCGTTAGAAACTAGGGACGCAGCGAATAACAAATGACAAATGATTCAAATCAGAAATATCTCATGGATAAAATAGCTATGATTAAACGCCGTCGTTTTCTCCATGTTGCTACTTCCGGTCTATGTGGCTTTTCTATGGCATATCTGTTAGGAAGTTGTAGCGAACAAAGCCAACAATCTTCTTTGATCAATAGTATTAATGCCAGTGAAAATTCCCTTGGGATAAAAACTAAAGTTCTACGCATGGGATATCAGAGTGCGGGGGATCTTTTCAGAAATCGGAAAGTTTTAGAGAAACGCTTGGAGCCATTGGGCATTAAGGTAGAATGGGCGCAATTTGTCCAAGGGCCCCAACTGATGGAAGGGATGGCTGCGGGAAAAGTTGACGTGGGATCTGTGGGAGAAACACCACCAATTTTTGCACAAGTGGCTGGCTCAAAACTTGTTTATGTAGTCGGTACACAAAGAGACCAAAGGACAGGGACAAGTAGTGTTATTGCCGTTCCCCCTGAGTCTCCACTTCAAAAGTTTGAGGATATCAAGGGTCAAGAAGTTTACTTTCAAAAAGGCTCGGCATCGCACTACTTTATTATCAGAGCGTTGCAATCAATCGGCTTGACCCTCAAAGATATTAAAATCAGAAGTTTGCCGACTATCGAAGCACGGGCTGCTTTTCTCGAAGGTAAAATTCCAGTTTGGATGACGGGAGATCCACACTATGCGATCGCTCAAAAGATGGGTCGAATTCGAGTGCTTAAAGATTCTGTTGGGCTAGATTCTCCTGGTGGCTATTATATTGCTGACAGAAAGTTTGCCGAAGAAAATCTTGGCTTGCTAAAAATTATCATTGAGGAGCTTAATAAGCTCGACAAATGGGCAGAGGCAAATCGAGGCGAAGTTGCCAAATTGATGATAACAGAACAAAAGCTCGATCCAGATGTGGTAGAAATAGCGATGTCTCGGCGTACTTTCGCAGGACGCAGAGGACTTAGCCCTGCACTAATTAAGGAACAACAACGTGTGGCAGATTTGTTTTTTGACGAGGGTGTAATACCAAAGAAAATTAATATTCAGGAAGCGTTACTCCCGCCTGATATCTATGCTGCAATCACACCAAAAGAAATTATGGTCTAGTGGAGTACTTATAAAAGTCTCTAATGCCATCGGACGGCTTATCGAGTCGTCCATTTTTATCTGGTAGAAAAGTTAAAATGATGCTAAGAGATCGGCTTTCATGACGAAAAAAGCTAGACAATCTAAATCCTTTCAACGTGCTCCTGATGCACCAGATTTACCATCAACTCCATTCAGATTCATTTGCTATTTCGTTAACCAGTTTCGCTGGTGGTATTTGTTAATGGTGATCCTGGAGATAATACACGCAACCTGTGGCATTATGTTGCCTTATGCTATTGGCGAGATCATCCGGGGCGTGGCGCGATCGACAAGTGACAGCAAGCCGATTTTTGATGCCATGAAGCAACCCCTGATGCTGTTTATCGGCTTGAGTGTGGGTGAAGTGGTATTCGGGCGATCGGCTGGACTCTTGCAAACGATTCTCCATCCCATCCACCGACAGCACATTGTGCGATCGCTATATGCCTACTTGCAACACCATTCACATCGCTACCTAAGCAGCAGTTTTTCCGGGGCATTGGCACATCGAATTAGCGAAACTTCTCTGGGAGTTACCCAGACGATGCAAATGATGATTACTGAATTTATGCCAGTAATTGTTGTGTATACTGTCGCCACGACGATACTGTATCGCGCCTATCCTCCACTGGCTGCACTCGTGGGAATATGGGCAGTTCTCTTCATCAGTATTTCGTTCTGGCTGGCAACTCGCTGCCGATTTTATTCCCGGAAAGCCGCAGCCGCCAGAAGTGAGACAACTGGCATCATTGTAGATACAGTCACGAATCTCACTAGTAGCCGACTATTTGCTCGCTTTGGTTTTGAACGACGTTATTTGAATGAGCAATTAAGGCGCGAACTCAAACACGTGAGAGAGTCCAACTGGTACTCAGAGCGCATTCGCTGGTTTCAGTTCATCTCAGCAGCTATTCTAAAAATTAGCACACTGTATTACTCGCTTTCTCTTTGGAGTCAAGGAGCGATCGCTACTGCTGACTTTGTTGTAGCAACTAGCTTATCACTGTTGATCATCAGTGAAGCCCGCAATTTGAGCCGCCGCTTTCTGGAATTTTTTGAACATGTTGGTAATGTCGCCAATGGTGTCTTCACCATCGTTCAACCGCACGAGTTGGTCGATCGCGAGAAGGCGATCGCCCACCCAATCACTCAAGGTAAGATTGAGTTTCGGCGGGTGAATTTTAACTACACAGAAGAGAAGAAAGTTTTCAACAACCTTTCTGTCACCATCCAAGCGGGACAGCGTGTTGGATTGGTAGGCTTATCCGGCTCTGGAAAATCCACCTTTGTCAATCTGATTTTGCGTTTATTCGACCCACAATCTGGACAGATTATCATTGATGGGGTCGATATTCGAGACATGACTCAGGATGCCTTACACGCTCAGATCAGTTTGATTCCCCAAGATCCGTCTCTGTTCCATCGCACTTTGCTAGAAAATATTCGTTATGGACGTTTGGATGCAACCGATGAGGAAGTAATCGAAGCTTCGCGAAAGGCTCATGCTCACGATTTCATCGTCCAAAGTAAGGATGGTTACAATTCTCTGGTGGGCGAACGTGGTGTCAAGTTGTCTGGAGGGCAAAGACAGCGGATTGTAATCGCACGGGTAATCCTCAAAGATGCACCGATTCTGATTTTAGATGAAGCCACCTCTAGCCTGGATTCAATCACCGAAAAAGCGATCCAGGATACCCTCGACTTGGCAATGAATGGGAAAACGGTTATTGTGGTAGCTCATCGATTATCTACCATCGTCCATTTAGATAGAATTTTGGTGTTCGACAAAGGTCGGATTATCGAAGATGGTTCCCACACCAAACTGCTGGCACTCGGCGGCGCTTACTACAGGTTATGGAAAATGCAAGCAGGTGGATTTCTACCGGAAAATCTCGACGAGATTCGCAGTGGCACAGATAATATCGAAAAGGGAATGATCGCTTGACATTTAGCGCTACTTGAGGTTTATTTGCAAATTCAATTCAATAATTGTCCGGGAAAGAGTTCACAAAACTAAAGTAATGTAATTGTTGAGCGCAGTCGAAACTCGGTTTATTGGTACTTTATTTTTACGCAAGTCCCTAAGTATACGGATGCAGGTGACAGGGGAACTTTTCCACCAGGGAAATAAAATACAGATGCGATCGCTTCCTTAAGAGGAGCAACGCGAAAAAGTGAGATTATCGTGAAATGAGTAGGGGAGTAAAGAGAAATTTTGAGTAATTTTTACGACTGTTATAGCCATCAATACACTTATTTATTTCTCTCCCCATCTCAAAACCCCAAAACGCGTAGACGCAACGCGGCTTGTCGTTAGACATCGCACCTCCACAAACCCCAAACGCGATTCCCGTTGAGCATAGAATATAGAAAAGCAAGTTATCTGTAATCTCTATGGAAAAGCTCAATATTAAAGAAGAAGCTCGAAAGCTAATTGATAAATTACCTGCTAACTCAACATGGGATGACCTCATGTATGAGATTTATGTTAGGCAAGTTGTGGAAGCTGGACTTGCTGAGAGTCAAGCTGGTAAAGTAATTTCCGTACAGGAAGTTAGGGCAAAATTTGGACTACCAGAGTGAAAGTTTTTTGAACAGAAACAGCAGTAGAAAACCTATCGGCAATTTATACTTACATTGCCCAGAATTCACCTCGGTACGCAACCAGGATTATCGACCGTATAACCAAACGTTCCCAGCAGCTTGCGAATTTCCCTCTATCTGGTCGAATTGTACCAGAGTTTGAAACCGAGCAAATTCGGGAAGTTATTGAAGGTTCATATCGAATTATCTATTACATCAAGCCCGAACAAATTGATGTACTTGCTGTTATACATGGGGCACAGGAAATTACACCAAGTATAGAATGAATAGCGATCGCTCTCCCAAACCAATCAAGCAAACGCGATCGCCCTTCCCCACAAAACCCAAATGCGTAGACGCAACGCGGCATGTCGTTAGACATCGCACATTGTCCATATCCCCCTACTCCGGTAAACTCTCTAAAATCTCCCCTGCTACCTTAGCCCAATATTCATCCTGATACTCAACATATATCTCCAACGCTGTCTGCAAATTAGCCCTAGCCGCTGCATAGTTTTTCTCTGCTTGTGCAAGCGTTCCTAAACAATGAAGCGTGAGAGCTTGCGAATAGCGATCGCTAAATTCGATTGCGATTTCCAGGGCTTGTTGATAATAATCCCGTGCCTGGTCGTATTCCCGCAAATCTTGGGCAACGATTCCCAACTGGTGGTAAATGCTAGCACACTCATAGCGATCGCCAAATTCGATTGCGATTTCCAGGGCTTGTTGATAATAATCCCGTGCTTGGTCGTATTCCCGCAACTCTTGGGCAACCATTCCCAAATTGTGATAAATGTTAGCACTCGAATAGCGATCGCCAAATTCGATTGCGATTTCCAGGGCTTGTTGATAATAATCCCGTGCCTGGTGGAACTGTCGCAACTCTTCGGCAACCCTTCCCAACTGGTGGTAAGTGATAGCACACGAATAGCGATCGCCTAATTCGATTGCGATTTCCAGTGCTTGTTGATAATAATCCCGTGCCTGGTGGAACTGTCGCATATCCAGAGATACATTACCTAAATAATGCAATGAATTGGCGACAGCACGACGATTTTCCTGCTTTTTGGCAATATCTAAAGCTTGTTGATGATAGCTGTTTGCACTTTCAAGCTGTCGTTGCTGCTGATAGCTTTCACCTAACCGATTAATGACTTCGATTTGTAAGGAATAATCAGGAAATTGGTTGGCAATTTTCCCAGCTTTTTCTAAATATTCTCTAGCTTTGATTGGTTTGTGTTGGCTTAAATATGCTTTGCCCAATTCATTTAAAATATTACAGCAATTGCGGAGATGTTCTGGGCGGGGTATTTCTCCAGTTGGGTTATATTCCATCAACAAGCTATGTAATAAATCGATCCGTTCTTGTTGTTCTGGTGTTGGTAAGCGTTCTATATTGGTGTCTGCATTCAGAGTATTGGCAATTGCCTTATCTCTAGTCAATTCTGTGGTTTTAAAGCGAAATAAACCTGATTTCCAAGCCCAAAAATCAGGTGCAAATTTTGCTAACCGCGAAATTGCATAATCTGGCAAGATAAATAAAAGCGGATGAGGTACGGTTTTTCGATAGGAATCGCGGACGAAGTTTAAATCCTGTAAAACTGGTGGATAATCTCCAAAAACACCAATCGATTTTTCTAAATTCCGAATTAATAAAACAAGTTTTTTATTTGTTTCTTTGGTAATCTCGGCTAATTGCTCCACCAATTCATCCCGCAAAAATCGCAAATTTCCATCAGGAAAATCTAAAACCACAAATTGGATTTCTTCACATTGAGGATTCTGTTGCAATCCAGCAATTAATAGGTCTATATCGGGTGTAAAATTAATTTCAATAAAGCCTAATGTAAATTTTTCTGCAAAATCGACAAATGTCACTAATTCAGCAAATTCATCTTTATTATAGGCAATAAATTTACCTATTTCTGCTTGAAGTTCACTGTTTTTGTACTGATTGGAGAGCTTCTTGGAAGAACTCATTTCGCTTCACCACTGGATTTGGATAATTCCACCGTTTATCACCGTTATATTCCAATACGGAAGTATTAAATAACATTAATTGTCCAATTTCATCTTTGCTGACATTTTTAGTTAAGCAAACCTGAGCCAAATGAGCGTAATGTTCTTCAGGAATAAACCGCTCAAAACTAAATTGTTGCTGTTTAACTGCATACTCTATATCTTCGGAGATAATTTTTGTATGTTTTCGGGTACTCGCTGTTTGACATGCAGAGCGCATCATTTGCATTAACTGACGCACATGCCCACCACTTGCTTTTGCTAATTCTAATAATTGATTACGGCTCTCGAAAATTGCATCAATATCAACCCGCTTTTCAATTACACTTGCCATCGCATCTAAGCCCGTCTGATCGTAATTTAAATCGCATTTATGCCGTTCAAATTTATAGATATTAATCATCGGTATAATATGAGGATCACCATCAAACTGATTTAAGGGATTTTTCGGCGAGCAAAGAATTGAAATTGGTACTGTATAAATGATTGTACAATTTAATTCTTGCATCTGAGCCGCATAATCAAAGAACAAATGTTCTGCTACGGCAGGAGGAACCCGATCTAAATTATCGAAGATAATTAATAAACCTTTACATTGAGGAAATTTTTGCCTCAATTTTGCGTAAGCGTCGCTTAATAACAGATTAGTATCAGATTTGAGGCGAGATAAATCTTTTTCTAGAGTTTGCCGAATAGTTGTCTTTTGCTTGTCCGAGCCTTTAATTTGTGCCAGCAATTTGACCATTAGTTTGGCGAGAAATGGCGCAGTAGGGCTGAGAGTGGCTTCTGCCTCGACGTTGACTGATTTTTCGACACTTTGCTCGTTTTCTTGAGTAATGTCTTTAAACCATGATTCAAAACTTTTTAATAAAGCTTGATTAAAAGTTAAACCTAGTTTTCGTAATTCAAATTCAACTTGTTTAATTACAATCAAATATAAATCTGTATACCGGGTATCATTAATATCTGTCTCTTCGTTCGCTTCTAAATAAATAACCCGATAATTATTTTCCCAAAGACTCTGAATTTTTTTTAACTCCGTACTTTTTCCACAACCGCGATGTCCGGTAAATAAAATTGTTGTAAAATCACCTGCTTCTTGAAAATCCAAAATTGTACTGACATTATCAATAGCCGAAGTTTTCCGCACCAGCGACAGATCGACATAATACCGTTCCATTTCTGCTGGTTCAAGCGGCTCAACATTACAAGCCAAAAAAGCCGCTCTAAGAGTATTTGCACGCTGAAAAATTGACTGAGACATTGTTTTGGGCAGATAACAATCATCAACTTCTAAATTTTAAGCGATCGCCCATCAAATTTAGCAAATACAGCTATAAAACTCATAAAACTCCGCGCGCAAGTTCAAAAATTAGTTATGATTCCTACGCGTGTCGCAGACAAGCAATCGCATGGACTAGTTTTTAGTTGGAGATTTTGCGATCGCTNNTCGCTTTGTTTTGCTCGCAATGACATANNNAAAAGTGGGATGCTCCCACAGAAAGTGCGATCGCAATAAGTTTAGAAGGATTGAATTTACCTTAACAGTGTTGCTTTTTTTTGAACAGTGACAACAGCAAACACACGAATCCCATTACTACCAACGACACTGAAGAAGCAGGTTCTGGGACAGGCTGAGGGTTTTGCACAGGCTGATAATTGATGAAATTTTCTTGAATTGGGCTGAGTGATGCCAAAAGTTGCTCAATATCGCTAGATATATCAGTGTCATTACCAACACTTTTAGAAGAGATGAGGCGTTTAAAGGTTTGGCTACTTGATACATCAAAATTCCCTGTGAACCCAAGAAAATTTTGACCTACTTTACCTATAAGAGAGTCAATCAGATTGTTAACATCAGTTTTTATTCCTAGTGGGGATAAATTTAAACTGCTGATATTGTTAGCGTTTCCAATCTTTGTGTTATCAGTCTTTGTTAACCAATTGCCATTACCAATAATTTCATTTCCATTGGTAAAAACCCAGTTACCATTACCAATAATTGTGTTATTAGTACCGAAGTCCCAATTGCCGTTTCCAATGGTTGCGTTGTCACTGCCAAAGTGCCAATTACCATTACCTAATGTTGAATTATTACTTCCATCGTCCCAATACCAGTTGCCGTTACCAAGAGTTGTGTTACTCTTTCCAAATAGCCAGTTGCCATTACCGATGGTTGCGTTGTCATTATTAAAGTTCCAGTTACCATTCCCAATGGTTCCACTGTTACTGCCATAATCCGAATTAAAATTACCAATAGTTGCGTTATTATTACCAAAATTCTTGTTACTTTTCCCAATCGGTGCGTTGCTCTGATTAAAGGTTTGGCTACCTGAATTAGATGTATTCCCAATGTTACTAAAGAGTATATTGTTACCAAGAACTTCTTTCAACGGATCGAAAGGCGATTGTTGAAGCAGACTTCCAGCACTTGCTATAGGATTACTTCCTCCTGGAATCGCATTACCACCGCCTAAAAACGGATTACTACCGCCTGCAAATGGGTTACTTCCTCCTGAAATCGCATTACCACTGCCTGCAAATGGGTTGGTAGCCCCACCTGGAATCGGATAACCACTGTTTGCAAAAGGATTACTACCTCCTGCCAATGTGTTGTCAATACCTTTGAAAAAGTTATCACCTAAAATTGACTTTAATCGATCAAAGATTAATTGCTGAAGCCCACTGCCAGCATCGCCTGCAAACGGGTTAATACCGCCACCTGGAATGGGATTGTTACCGTTACCTAATAACAGATTGCTACTACCTGTCAACATGCTCCCTTCAGCAGACAAACTGCCATTGGGAGCAAAGGAACTAACGCTGTTAGGGACACCTGCACTTAAGAGAACTCCACCATTAAGGGGATTGACAGCAGACTCTTCCATTGGCGCTAATTTTCCTATCTTTAGTTAAAAATTTAGTAAGGATTCAGTACTTTTTATAACAATTATGAATTTGCTAAACCCAAAATCTCTTTAAAATAAAGGCTTTAATTATCTTACTGTCAAACTAACAGAAAATATTGCTTAAATTATTACCTATAAAGAGTTACAGGACATAAAACAGCAAACTAGTACAATAAGGCAGAAGGCACATCAACGATAATAATACATGCTTTTGAGCTTTATCGAATGGTATGTTTATTTGCGCCAAACTGTACTAGCATACTATGTACTGAAGAACTCATTATTGTTCCGTCTATTTATCTGCTCATTTTTGCAAGGATTCTATTAAGCAAACGGGATTTATTGACCGCTAAATGGTAGGGTTTGACCACCACCAAATGGGGAGGTTTGTCCACTACTACCAAATGGGGAGGTTTGTGCATCACCACCTAATGGTAGGGTTTGTCCACCAGCAAATGGAGAGGTTTGTCCACTACCACCAAATGATAGGATTCCTCCACCACCCAGTTCCTTGTCAAGCCTTGAGTCAACTACCTTGTCAATAGTAACCCTCAAATCGAATCCGTTTGGTATTTCACTTGTGCTAATACCATAGGTCTGGCTACCAGCACCAGTCAAAGGGTCGCTACCAGTACCTTGGTTACTACCACCTGCGGATGGGTTCCCGCCACCAGCACCAGTCAAAGGGTCGCTGCCACCACCTGCGAATGGGTTGCCGCCACCTGCGAATGGGTTGCCACCGCCTGCGGATGGGCTACTACCACCTGCGAATGGGTTGCCACCACCTGCGAATGGGTTGCCACCGCCTGCGGATGGGCTACCACCACCTGCGAATGGATTCCCACCACCTGCGGATGGGTTGCCACCACCTGCGAATGGGTTCCCACCACCTGCGGATGGGTTACTACCACCTGCGGATGGGTTTACACCCCCTGCAAAGATATTCCAGAAGTTGTCGCCAGCGAAGGGATTACCACCATAGGCTAAATCAGGGTTACTACCACCGCCAGCACCACCACCAAATGGGCTACCACCACTTTCTCCATTACCAACACCACTGAATATCTTGGGGAGGTCTTTCTCAGGGATAACTTCACTCAAGCGACCGAAGGGCGAATCTCTAATCGGACTATTCTCACTAGTAGGGGAGTTGCTGCTACCACTATTACTTGAATTTTCTGCCATTAGAATTAATCCTCTTATTGTTTTGATAAAAGTCTTGCTAGCATCGCAACATAAAATAGACAAAAATTAAGTCTGTTTTGTCATTTTGATTTGTTGTCTTTTTGTTAGCAAAGCTAGTTAGTAGCTATTAGATTATTTGATTATCTTGGTTAAGTGGAGATAATCGATTTTTAATCAATGCTACTTACACTTACAATCTATGTGATTTAATTTTGAAGGGCAATGAAAAATATTTTGATGAATTTATCAAACTTGTAGATATTTTTAGACAATGATTTAAAAAGTTAACTGATATGTTTGTATAGTCAAAATTAAATTTGGTTAAATATTATATTGCAATGAACAATGTTTGGGTAAATTTGCCAAATTTTTAGGTATTTAATTAATTTGCATTTAACCGATGTTCTATCACTTTTATCTGATGTAATACTGCCAGACTGATAACAATAAATAGCACGGTTCCTGGCACTCTGGAATACGTTGCATAATATTAGCACCACTACGAAGTGCAGAGATTACTTCAGATAAATCAGCAAATTCAATCCCGGAATTGTGCGAGAAAGTGTCCACAAAACTAGCGTAATGTAAATTAAACCCAAACTCCATTGATACCAAGCAAGTGCAGAGATAATACCTGGTAAATGTTCATCTCGCAGGCGAATATCATTAAATCCTAATTTAACTAAGTTGTTGAGACTAAAATCATAGTAGTTGAGCCAGTTCCAACGGCGATCGCACAACAAGGGCATATATCGTTCACGAAACGTCTGATTCCTTGGTATGACTGGCAAACGCCCAATCAATAATCGTAACTGGCGAAATGTGCCGTCTTCTGTAAAGTAAGAAACGTCCATTAAGTCATGATAACGACCTTGTTGGTAAAGTCGGATCAATAAAGCCATTGGGACGGGGACAATAATTATGAAAAGACATCCCAATGTCAGCCAAGGTTGTTCAGCATTGCGAAAGATCGCTAGTAAGCTGAAGAATTCTAAAATGCTAAAACTGACTAATATCGAAATGGTTTCGTAGGATGTGGGAATAATTGGTACGGGATGCAGCCGACGGTAGCGATCCACTAGCCAAAATAGTAAGCCGAAATAAGCGATCGCTAATCCTCCTACGCCAAACACTAACCAAAAATTTGTCCCATAGCCACTCAACAATAACAATACACTCAACGCCAACCAACTCCAAGCTTGCAGCAACCACCCAACTATAGAAAGGGTTTCGCCAACAATTAAGCGATCGCTTAGTTTGGTATATTTTTCTAAATCGATGTCTGCTATGGTGAGTAACTCACTACTGTTGCGAAAGGATTTTACCAGACGACGCTGGGCGATCGCTTGGGCTTGAGTTGCAGAAAAACCCAGATTAATCAAACTGGCAACAGTTGCACTATTAATATTTGTAGCCGTCAAACGATGGCCAAATTCGATTAATCGCAGTCGTTGTTTTGTGTATTCCAGTTCATTAGCATCGGCAACTTGCTGCTGCTGACGGAAATTTTGCCCCAAATTCCGCAAGATGTTTTGATTACCTTGTAATGTTGGGATGCAGAACATCTTACCAATCTCACCGGGATTACCTAAAATTTTCGCTTGGTTAGAGTTAAAAGTTAAACCAGATACGCTTAAACAAGCCTCCTTAGCAAACCTGGCATCACTAAAATCTGCAAGGTTCAGAATATTTGCACCTTGCAGATTTACCAATTGGTTAAACTCCGCTTCTCGGAAGCTTACAGATTGCTCGAAAGTCGCTTCTGTTAAAAGGAGGAACTGATTAAAATCTGCTTTAGTAAACTGGGCTTGATTGGCAAAATCCACTTCAGAAAAATCAGCATTTCCTTGCCATTGGACACTACTAAATTTAGCCAACTGTTTAAAAGTTGCTTGGTTAAAGTTGGCAGTTGTCTCAAAGATACTACCTTGAAAATCAGCCAGTTCCCGAAATTTAATTTTTTTAAAGTTAGCTTTCTCAAAAAATATACTGCCCTGAAAATTGCTTGGTTGCTGGAAGTTAGCACTGGTGAAACTAACAGGACGAGCAAATCTCGTTTCAGTCCAGTTAGTGGGTTGAAGAAAAGTTGCACCTTGGGCATCCACAGACTGAAGAAAAAATGTATTGGAGAACTTCACTTCGCCATTGAAGCGAGTTTGCACCAGTGTTAAGACACCACGAAAGACGGCGATTTCACTGGCTGGGGTTGACTCTGTTCCTAGAAGCGATCGACAATCTTTGGAGTTGGGTAAAGCGATGGCGAGTGACTCTAGACAAACGAAGCGCAAACGTTCTAGTTTTTCTTGTTCGGTAGCAGTGAAAATGGGTGCGTAGACGCCTCGCGGCTTGTCGCCAGACATCGCTTTTGCATACAATGGTGTTCTTAAACCCAAATCGCTGCCGACAAAATCCCCCAGAATCAAAGCATAGCTGAGGTCTAAACCTAGAGGTTTTGTTCCAAGTTCTTTTCGCAGTAGTTGGTAAAAAGTATCACGGAAGCTGGCGTTTTCTGGGCGCAAATCGATCGCCATCTTCTGCAAATCGATAGTTAAATTACCTTCGCGGAGTGTCGGTGTGCGTAGTCGTTCTTGTAATAATTCTAGGGTTAAGGGTGTGCGTTCTAGTTGTGTTTGTGCTGCCGAAGCTGGTAGGGGGAGGAGGAGAAGTAAAACGCAAAGGAACGCTAAGGGAAGCGCAGAGGTACGCAGAGAAACTCCTTTGTGTACCTTTGCGTTTAACCTCTGCGTACCTACCCTGCGGGAAGGCGTTCGCGTAGCGTCTCGTAGAGAAGCGCCTATGCGTTTAAAAGATAAATTATGCAAATTCGTCGCTAATCAGCAGAACAATTTTACCTGCCACAGACCCACTTTCAATTAATTGGTGGGCTTTAGCTGCTTCTTTTAAGGGAAATTTGTGACTGACATGGATTTTTAATTTGCCTTCATCGATCCAGGTGGCAGATTGTTCGAGAATTTCTGCATGATGGTGGAGACTATCTTGTAATCCTAGCAATGCTGGTGCCAACATGAATTCTAAACCGATGCGGAGGTTGCGAATTCTAGCAGTTTTCCAAACAGTATTGGCATCTGGTTCGAGAATGGTAACAATATCGCCATAGACTCGCACTGCGGGGAAGGTTTTGTGAAAGGTTTCGCCGCCTACGGTATCAAAAGCCAAGTCTACACCTTCGCCACCAGTCCAATCTAATACCGCTTGCACAAAGTCTGTTTGTTTGTAAAAAATTACATTATCGGCACCGAGTTCTTTGACGAAATTAGCTTTTTCCTCAGAACCCACGGTGGTGGAAACAGTAGCACCTTTGAGTTTCGCCAATTGAATTGCTACATGTCCGACACCACCAGCACCGGCATGAATCAAAACCCGATCTCCAGGTTCTAATCGTCCCCGTTCATATAAAGCTTCCCAGGCGGTGATTAATACTAAAGGCGCTGCTGCTGCTTCGGCAAAGGAGATAGAGGCGGGTTTACGTGCCACAAACCGCTCATCCACAACGGTATATTCAGCGTAATTTCCTTGGTGTGCGCCCAAGCCACCATAGCAAAAATATACTTCATCACCTGCGCGAAAACGCTGAACACCAGCACCCACTGCTTCAACAATACCTGCACCATCACATCCTAAAATTGTCGGCGTGCGATCGGGGTAGAAACTGCCTCGACTACGAAGTTTAGTGTCAATGGGGTTAATGCCAGCCGCCACCAAACGCACTAAAAGTTCAGTATTCCCGACAGGAACAGCGGGGTTTGGCACATCCTGTACTTGCAGAACTTCGGGACTGCCAGCTGCTGTCATCAAGACTGCTTTCACAACTCTTTCCTCCTGGCTTTAGATGCACGTTCTTATGCAACTTTAGCGTAAGAGGGTGGACACAAAGCTATGTTTGAGGGAAAAGTGCGATTTTTGACGACAAGGTGCGATCGCCCTACATCTACATTCAACAAAAAACAAGCGACTGAAGCTTTGAAGATTATCCCTTAATTACTGCTAAATTCAATATATATTCTCACGGTAAGTAACATTTGTTTATTCTTCACTCATAATTGAGCCATTTTGTAAAGTCGCCAAACTCCTACTTCACGATGGCGACAGCCTGATGAACAGATCGAGTAAATTAAGATAAGTAAAGAAAACGCTTTGAACTAAATGGCAGCTCTAAGCTTACAAGAAATTTCTACTCAGTTAGAAAGTCCGAATTTACGCGATCGCATGGTAGCCCTTGCTAATCTGCGTCATGTTTCCCCTGAAGATGCAGTCCCTTTGATTAAAAAGGTACTAGATGACGAATCTTTGCAACTGCGATCAATGGCAATATTTGCTTTGGGAATCAAGCCAACGCCAGAATGTTATTCTATTTTGGTAAAAATTCTCGAAAATGACCCCGATTATGGTATACGCGCTGATGCCGCTGGTGCTTTAGGATATTTGGGTGATGCCAGAGCCTTTGAGGTGCTTTCACGGGCATTTTATGAAGATACTGATTGGCTAGTGCGATTTAGTGCAGCTGTTTCTCTAGGTAATATTAAAGATCCTCGTGCCCGTCAAATTCTTCTTCAGGCATTGGATAGCAAAGAAGTCGTGTTACAACAAGCTGCAATCTCTGCACTGGGAGAAATTAAAGACATCGAATCTGTAGATAAAATCCTGCGTTTCGCCCAATCAGATGATTGGTTAGTCAGGCAGCGTTTGGCAGAAGCCTTGGGAAATCTTCCCACTCCCAAGAGTGTCTCAGCTTTAAAATACCTGGAAAAAGACAATCATTTCAACGTTGCTGAGGCAGCTAGAATTGGCCTCAAGAAGCTTGAGGAAATAGGCAATCAAGCTTAATATTAAAGCCTCCTGTTACCTTTTAATAATAATTAAGTGGGAATTTTAGCATTTTGATGCAGGGTAATTTCATTCATGAATATTGAAGAGTTTTTTCAGTTAAGTACTGGTAAATGGTTTTCTCATCGTACTAGTCAACATTTGGCTTTTAACCAATCGGAACATAGCAAGTCAGATATTATCATTGAGGCGCTGGCATTAGATCATCCAGAAGCAGTCAAGCTGTGTCAAAGTTACAACATTAATCCTAGTTTTGCTTCCTGTGCTACCAAAATTACCTGGAACGGCACAATGGAGAAGGATCAAGCAAAACACACTGGTTCAACTGTGTTAGTTTCGGTACCTGATGCGGATAATCCGGCTCAAGGCAGTTTACTGAGAGAAATAGTTGATGCCAATAAAACTCCAGTTCCCGGACGCTATAAATTTGACAGTGATGGTGCTTTAATCCTAACTACAGAGGATGAAACCATCTTCTCAGAGGAACGCCTGTGGTTTGCTAGCCCCAATTTACGAATGCGGGTAAACGTCCTTAAGAGTTTTGGTGGATTTAGTATCACTTCCTTCACTTCTGAGATTCGTATGGGTGGCTTTCCACCAGCCGAGAAGGTTTCCGAGGCGGCTAATTCAGTATCTAGTTAGTTCGAGCGTAAACATTCCCCCCGTTTCTGGCTACGGTTTACACAGTAGGCGTTTCTGGGGGGAATTAAGTAGAGATGGGTTAGGGTTAGGGAAAGTTTTGATTAAGCCTGTAATACCTTAAACCACTTATTCAAAACTGTGCTGATGGTTTTCTTAATCTGATGGTTACGACTCCACTTTTGGAATGCCATTTCATACTCTTCACCTTTGATTTGAAAGGTATTCCAGACATCAAGCGCTACAGGCAATCCGCAGAATAGCAAAATGTACAGCGACCAAGAAATTCCGCCACCTGTGATTAAATCAAGCAGTATAAAAAAGCCAGTGGAAATTGCATATTTGCTTAGGCGTTTCTGAAATCTTCTGATGCGATAAGCGTCAAAAGCTTTTCGTTGTTGGAGTTGCCCCTGTTGTGCAACCCAATCACGTTCTGCTAATTTTAAAGACTCAGGTGAAATTTCTAACTCAGCAGCAATTTCTAATATATGCTCATAAGAAAATTCTGTGTCTTTATCATCTGCTTGACGAGCGATCGCTAAGTGCAGAATTTGTTGGACATCTTCTTGGCTATACGAGCGGATGCTTTGAGGTTCAAACGCCGTCATAATTCTTTCTCTTATATTACTTTTAATAGAAATTTGCTGCCCGATAGATTTTAAGCAGCTACGCCAGTACTATCTCTATTATTCTTAGATTAACAAATCTAGATGCTGTCCGGCATTGAATGTATGGGATTTTTAACTTTGGGTATAGGGTAAAGAGGCAGGGGGCAGGAGAGCAGAGGGGCAGGGGAGCAGGGGAGCAGGGGAGCAGGGGAGCAGAGGGGCAGGGGGGCAGAGGGGAAAAATTTACTGCAACTTCTTCTTGGTTACTGAGCGTAGTCGAAGTGCAGCCTCTCGTAGAGAAGTGCTGCTTCCCCATTTCCCCACCAATATAAAGACTCTCCAAATATCCAAGATATTATCAAATGCAGCAGAGCATAATAACGAAATAACAAGCATTAACAAGGANTGTAACTCAATGGTTGAAGAAAATGGATCAATTCGTACCCTATCGGTTGATATTGGCGGTAGTGGCGTTAAGGCGATGGTTTTGGATATTACGGGGCATCCTGTAACGGAAAGGGCGCGTTTAGATACACCGCAACCTGCGACACCGGAGGTTGTAATTAATGCAATTGTAGTTTTAGCTGCCGCTCAAGGTGAATTTCATCGCGTTTCGGTCGGTTTTCCCGGTGTGGTGCGGTGTGGAGTTACGGAAACAGCGGTAAACTTACATCCAGATTGGATCGGATTTGATTTGGAAACAGCATTATTAAAACACTTAAACAAGCCTGTACGGGTGATTAATGATGCAGATATGCAGGGATTTGGTGCGATCGCAGGTAAAGGTGTTGAATTAGTTATTACTCTGGGTACAGGCTTTGGTTCGGCTTTATTTGTGGATGGTAAGCTGGTACCGAATATGGAAATGGGGCATCACCCGTTTCGCAAAGGAGAGACTTTTGAGCAGCAGTTGGGGCGTGCAGAGTTAGAAAAAATTGGTGAGAAAAGATGGAATAGGCGTTTAGAAAAAGCGATCGCATCTTTGCAACATCTGTTTAATTATGACTACCTTTACATTGGCGGTGGTGAAGCTGTGAAAGTCAATTTCCAGCTACCGTTAAATGTCAAACTCATCCCCAATATCACTGGTTTATTAGGCGGTATTGCTTTGTGGCGAGATGAAAAAAGGTAAAAAGTTTTTCAATATCCACAACTGAGAGTACTCAGCGATATCTAAGGGCGGCCTACGCCTACACGCTTTTTGGTTAAGGTGCATTCTTTCTCAAAGTTTCAAAATGATATAAAAATTAACACAGATTAGACAAGAGAATTGCACAAACATTATGTTCAGTGCCCCTGTGTGATTTTTTATGTGGTATCTAAACTTTAACTCAAATTCCATACCGTGCAACAAGGTTGTGCGGTTTCATTCTTTTGAGGTGAAAGTGTGCGCTTTTCGAGAATAGCTTGAAAGAGCGACATAAGTTGCAATACAGTTCAGATAAACCCAAAACCCTTATTGTAGAGACGCGATAAATCGCGTCTTCAAAGACCAATAATCCTTAACTAAAAGGTAAATTTGTTTGATGGCATTCCCTGGCGATCGTATAGTATGTTATTGTCTAACCCATTGATTTAGATAGTAGGTCTGATTACTTGATGGCTTGATTAATGATATTAATCTGATTAAATGGAATCGGAGGTGAGCAAATATGAACATAAAAATATTATCTAGAAAAATTAGTACATGACTTTTTTATTTGGTCAGTATGTACTATCCCGGACAAGAATAATGTTGTTGGTTAAAAAAAATTGCTTGAAATAAAATAAACTAAAATGAATGAAATTGGCCTGATGATGACGGGCGTATTAACAATAAGACAAGCATCTGGGGTCAATTTGCCACAGCAGCAATTATTGCAAATGGAAAATGACGTAAACCAGTCAAAACAGAGTCAGTTAGAGATAGCGGCTAAAGTTACGCCACCTGAATTTATGCAGACAGATGAGATTTCTCAGGCTTCTCTCTCAGCGCTGAAACCAGAAAAAGAACACATACTTCAGAAAATTAGCAAAAAGAATCTGGGACTAATTTCTTCTAACTTAGGTAAGCCTAAGAAGTCTTTTCAGTCTGGAGGTAAAGTCCGTACAAAGGCTACAGGAAGGTTCCAGAAGTTTAGTAGCCAACCTCTACCGACTCTTTATTTTGGTAGTTCTGGTATTGCTGTCAGAGCCTTACAACAGTTATTAGTGACTAACGGTTATGCTGTGAGAGTAGATGGGATTTTTGGCGCACTAACAGAGACTGCTGTCAAAGCCTTTCAAAATCAGCAAAATTTAGGTGTAGATGGAGTAGTTGGTCAACGAACTTGGAGTGCGCTAACAATTTAGTTAGAAGTTAGGAGTTATGAAACTTCGTATTATTCATAATTCCTGATTCATTTATGGAAATCTCAGAAAAAATCACTTTTGTAAATTAGTAATAATGCTGAAAACTTTCTAAAATATGGAGAACACAAATAACATTTTTACTGTCTTTTGAGGGCAATATATTTTCTTTAGCCATTACTACCGTTGATCTTTTCAAGACGCATTAACCATTGATTGAAATGCTGGCATTGCTGACGTATTGTATCCAACCCAATATCCATTGCAATCAAGGAGCCATGTAATGGCTTTTCATATCCAAGGCAACATCTAATAATTCGTTTAGATGGGGCTGTTGTCGGGCCTTCATTAATATGTTCAGGTGAAAGGAATAAGTCACGCTCTGCCTGTAGACTATCTACTATACTTTGGTCAAACCATGCGAGAAAAGCTTGTGGATTGCTGTACAGGAGTCCCTCAAACTCATGAACCAGTAAATTGGGGAGAAAATTTTGGTGTTTAATATCTGCGCTCATTTGCTGCTCAAGATATTCAGCTTTCTGAAATGGGTCATTCGTACTAGGCAGAGAACTGCTTCCTGGAAAATCATTTGGCAATCGATATAAATCAAACATCGTAGTGACGAACGCCGAAACATCCTCAAGGCATTTACGATTTAATTGCGGCTTGATCTTTGCATAGCTCACTACACCACCCTTATTTGTTGAGCTAGTTCGCACAAGAATGGGGTTGAGATATATCTCTTTTCGCTGAAGATGTTCGCAGAGTACTTCTTTTACAAAAGTTTCTTCCGTCTGTCCTTCTACAAAAACGTGTATTCGGATCATCGTGAAGGTCTCCCGCCAAGGATGTTCTTCTTCCACAGTTCTCCTAAGCTGTAGTCTTCAAGCCACTCGTGTAAATCATCCTCATTCAATCTTCGGAGGGATGATTTACCACGATCGCGATCTACAACAATTACATCTTTCGCCCTAAATTCATTGAGCAGTTCAACCGACTGAGTTGAAACAATAACTTGTTTTTCTTTTGCAGCGGAACGCATTAACGATGCAAGAACAGTAATTGCATACGGGTGAAGACCTAGCTCAGGTTCATCAACCAAAATCGTTTCGGGCTGAAGGGAAGTAGGTTGCAAAAAGACAGTGGCCAGGCATATAAAACGAAGTGTTCCATCCGAAAGAAGATGAGCTTTAAACGGAATATCTTGACCTTGCTCGACCCATTCCAACTCGATCACCTCATTGTTTTGTGGAGAATGACGTAGATAAAAATCACCAAAGAAAGGAGCAACAAGTCGAATTGTTTTGACAATTCGCCGATAAGATTCCGAATAATTTTCACTTAACAAATATAGGAAAGCTGCAAGATTACGCGCATCAGAACGCAAGTAAACATTATCATTAATCTTGTGTGGTTGCTTCACATAAGCGCTGTCGCTTGTATCATGGAAATGATAAACCCGCCACTGCCGCATGGTGGGTAATATGTACTTGTCAATTCTTGTGCCACTGCCTCGTAAAGCCTTACTCTCAAAATGACCACTACCGATTTCACGCTCACCGCTCATATTCCACCAAAAAGATTCTTTGGAAAACATTAGACGGTTGTCTTGAGTTGGTTCAAGAGTAGCGAAGTACCCGTTGTTTCCAAAATAAAGCTCAATCTCTAGTTGCTCAGTTGTTTTACGGCCAAAATGCAAGATCGCATCGGGGCCACCCTGGCGGCTTACCAAAACTTGCAGATTCCTCTCAAGCATCTGCTGAACCATGCGAAAGAAGCCTATGAAGTTAGATTTACCTGCACCATTACATCCAATAAGTACGTTTAGTTTCAAAAGCTTAAGGTCACATTCAGCAATAGACTTAAAGCCTTTCAAAACAATCCTTGATAGTTGGCTGTCACTGGTCAGATCGCTCATGGAATGGTTTCCTGATTTTTAAGCTTTTGGACTGCTTATTTCACAAATAGACCTTAATAGTAATTGTGATTTAGCTCATCTAGCTAGGATCAGCACATTTTATCAAAAATTTCTCATATATCCGCATGAAATCTTGCTTGTTGACAATATCTTCTCCGTAGGCGTAGCCCATCGTAGACATTGCTTTCGGATCTGGAACACTAATCAAAAGGTAAATTCTTCTTATATCATGTCCGCTTGATTACTTACTAAACCCCAAGAACCCCACCCCGCCAAAGCTGCGCTTTGTCTCCCCTCCCGAAGAGCGGGGAGGGGCTGGGGGTGGGGTGCAATGACTCTGGGAATCATAACTAATTATGCGGACATGATATTATTCGATTAATATATAAATAAAGATTTTTGTCCACAGTAATTTAAATATCCTTACTATACGGTTTAGTTAAGCCCGCAATCCTTTTTAGAGACGTTGTATTGCAACGTCTCTACATATCAAAAATTCTTAAACCAAGCGTATTGAGTTAAATATGGAACAGCTTATCCCTTCTAACTTATTATCGGTACTGATGCTGCTCTAATAGCTGTTGCGCTCTTGGCTTGTAAATTAAATAGAACAAAGCCTCAATATAGCGCAATAAATCTTCCCGATTTTCCTTTGAGGTAAAGTTCCAGAAGCCATAAATCCGTGCTAATGATAACAGCTTGCTAGTGTGAATTTTCCAAGTATAGGTGCTGTAAACTCGGTCAATTCCTCGCTGGGAAATTTCACTCCAATAGTTAGGATTTTGTTCGCATTTTGTGATGAAATCCACAATTTTGCTGGCTGTCTCCTCTAAATTTGTTGGGTTAATTAAAAATCCATTCACCTTATCTTGAATAATCTCTAATGGCCCACCAAACTGTGTGGCGAAAGTCGGTAATCCTGAAACCATTGCTTCTAAAATTGTCAAGCCAAAAGCTTCAAATAAAGCTGGTTGTACAAAAATTCCCTGATGATCGGCAATGACTCGATAAATTTCACCGGAATCAGTTTTGGAGAGGCGCACACCCAGCCAACGAATCTTTCCGTGGAGATTGTACTGGTCAATTATTTGGTAGAGTTTGATAATTTCGTCGCGTTCTTCGTTGTCGCCTGATTCTTCGACGCGTAATTTACCGGCTACCAAAATTAAGTTGCAATGCTCTTGTAATTCTTTACTTTGACCATAACATTCAGCTAAACCTGTGAGGTTTTTGATGTGGTCGAGACGCGCCATTGAGAAGAGAGGACGCTTGTTAGGATCGTCGAGTTTACCAAAGATTTGTGTGGGATCTTCCAGAGTAAAGAGGGTTTCTGCAAGGCGTTGGCGATCGCTCTCTACCCGATCTTTATTTCGAGTGTAGGGGAAGTAATTATTTTCGTTTACTCCCGGCGGTACAACATTAAATTTGGGACTAAATAATTCAATGCCATTGGTAACATGATACAACTCCGGCATGGTGAAGCACTTATAAGATTCGTACTGTCCCACACTATCCGGTGTTCCGACAATTTCTTGGTAGGTGCTGCTAATCACAAAATTAGCAGCATTCATGGCAATCAAATCAGCTGTGAATTGCAAGGAAAAATGATATTTCTCCTCTAATTCTTGCCAGTAGAGGTTACTGAACAAATATTTAGATTTTTCCAAAGCATGGGCAACATTGCATTGAGTAACTTTCAGCCGTCGCGCCAGCAAGAATGCTATTAAATTCCCATCAGTATAGTTTCCAACTATTAAGTCAGGTGTGCCGTGAAATTCTGCCCGTAGTTCTCTTTCAGAATCAATGGCGAAAGTTTCTAGATAAGGCCAAAACTCAAACCGAGAAATCCAGTTTTGAGTCATGTTAGGGTTAAATTCCCGTAAAGGCACTCGCAAAATCCAGGCATTTTCAGTCCCGTGGACTTTTTCTAGCCGTTGATTACAAAGAGTACCATCACTATTGGGAATCAAACGGGTGAGAATAATTACCTTTGGCTCGACATTCAATTTCTCTAAACCCGCAAGCAGAACATCTTCTTGTAGCTGCTTCTCTAAGCTCTTTGCCTGGTCAAGGACGTAAACTACCTGACCGCCGGTATCGGGACGCCCTAAAACTCCCTCTTGCCCAAACCAACCGTGAGCTGACACCAAGACGATTCTAAAAATCATCGGGATGCGAGAAATGAATGCTTCTAGGGTTTGAGGATCGGCAGAATCAATCAATTCATCGAGAATATTTAGGGTTTCCTGCACTCGCGCTGCGGTGTTACCCCAACCCGGCTCAAAACCCATTGACTGCAATTGGAAGCGGAATTGTTCGTAGGGTTCATCTGCGGGGCGATTACTAACAAAACTGATAGCTTTCTTAACTTGCTCAGAAAGTTGCTGCTGTGATTGAATGCGATCGTTGACTAGCAGTTGCACACCGTTGTAGTGGTGCAGCCGCAAGAAATTCAACAAGCTGTCCAGCAATTGTTTGGAATCTTGAAATATTTTGCTGGATAGATAGCGGTTGAGGAATTGCACCCCTTTACCAATATTTTTGGGGTCGCGGATGACTGGGGTGTAGTCATAAAAGGGGCCGAAATCCAATTCTAGCAAGCCGCCGTCGTTAGGATGAAATTTGTCCACCAAGCGATCGCGCAGATCCAACAAATCCTGCACCGTCATCGGCTCAATGCTTAAGTCTGATGTCAACCAATAAACTTCTTGGCTGGCAATCTTAGAACGGATGATGAAACAGAAGTTTGAGTCTTCCTGAATAATTTCCTGAGTATAGTAAATGAGTTTGCCTAACTCCGAGGAAGTGTAAAAGCCTTCAGGTTTCTGGGATTTGGAGCAATACTCACTATATACATTGAGTATGTCGTTCCGTAGCAAGTACTTCTTTTCTTGTTGGCGTAATTCACTAATAAAGGAACGTAAATCACTTCTTTCTTCACTATCTAAGACTGCTTGAAGCAATTCAGACATAGCAACTCCACTAAATGACGATGTTTGCATTGTTAACTTTCTAGGCGAGACAAATAAGCCTCAACCTTTTGTTAGACATATATAAACACGAAACAACACAGATAAATTATATTTACCTGTGTACCTACAAGTATCAACTTTTCAGCAGGCACTTAAATCATGTTCTACTTTACTTAAAGTATCTATGACTCAGTATTTTTGGATCTCACTAAAGGAATACAATTTTTATTTCTTTTGATAGATGTTAGTAAATAAGTCCATCATAAGATTTGGGGCACAAATTATCACGCCCTCAATTGCTTAATGTAATCTTTACTATATCATTGATTTGCGTATATTTTGATGAGCGGCACATACAGCATAATTCAGAATTGATAATAATCAGAATAAGCTGCGCTAACAGAATTGACATCCTCACCGCCGTGAACGCACGGTGATTCTGGAGTAATGAGTAATGAGTAATGAGTAATGAGTAATGAGTGGATGAAAAATGGGTAATGAGTAATGAGTAATGAGTAATGAGTAATGAGTAATGAGTAATGAGTGGATGAAAAATGGGTAATGAGTAATGAGTAATGAGTAATGAGTAATGAGTAATGAGTAATGAGTAATGAGTAATGAGTGGATGAAAAATGGGTAATGAGTAATGAGTAATGAGTAATGAGTAATGAGTAATGAGTGGATGAAAAATGGGTAATGAGTAATGAGTGGATGAAAAATGGGTAATGAGTAATGAGTAATGAGTAATGAGTAATGAGTAATGAGTGGATGAAAAATGGGTAATGAGTAATGAGTAATGAGTAATGAGTAATGAGTAATGAGTAATGAGTAATGAGTAATGAGTAATGAGTAATGAGTAATGAGTAATGAGTAATGAGTAATGAGTAATGAGTAATGAGTAATGAGTAATGAGTAATAAGTAATAAGTAATAAGTAATGAGTAATAAGTAATGAGTAATAAGTAATGAGTAATAAGTAATGAGTAATAAGTAATGAGTAATAAGTAATGAGTAAATACCCATTTTTCATCTACTCATTACTCATTACTTATTACTCATTACTTTAAAGCTGTGTTAGAAGCACGGGGCTTTAGACCCAATATTCCGGTAAAATAGGCTTTGATAGCTTGTATAGCTCACCAACTTGAAATCTGTTGTACATAAGGTAAATAATTTCAAAAATAAAATATGATTCATGTTTTGCATTAATTTTGGGAATAAGTAATAGTCTTGGCATTAATCTCTTTTTAAATAGTTGAAACAAAAGTTAATAGTTTTACTGAAGTTTAACTATTTAGCTCAACTTAAATGAATTAAAATAAATTTTTGTTCAAAAGCAGACTAATATTGATTTGCCATAGTTATAATTTAGGCAAAGGTTGTTTAAATTGGGTCGATTTATATGGCTACCAATACAGATAAGTTAACACCTTCTGACCACAGTATAGGCAACATTCTGATTATTTCTTTACTTGCCTTCTGTGGGCTGACTTTGATCATTCTTCTAGGCATTTTTTAAGAGTTAAATGTGCGTTCAAAAACTTCTGACACTCAAATTCCCGATTTCTTGGAGAAGTCGGGAATTCTTAATATAAATAGCTCAGGCTCCAGAGAAGTAAGAGCATCTGCTTAGTCCGATAGCATAGTAACAGGTTCTCTATCTATAGCCCGTCTCCTAGAGAAGCTGCTAAAAAGTAGATTTGCTTATATACATCAACTTCTTGATAAGATAAAGTAATAAATCATTATAGGTTTGTAACCCTTCCAAGTCTATGAACTCGTATACAACAAATCATTGCTAAAGTAATGGTTATGAATCTTCAGAACCACAACCTATCTTTATATAGGAATATATATATATCAATATAAAATTATATAGGGCGAACGATGGGAATCGAACCCACGAATGGTGGTACCACAAACCACTGCCTTAACCACTTGGCTACGCTCGCCATTCAACAATTTGAATTATAGCAATAATTTGGCAATCGATCAAGAGTTTTTGTTCAAGGAACGGACTTAGTTGATTTAGAGTCTCTGGAATCTAACGATTACAACGAATTTTACTTGGCAAATATGAAACCATTGACCATCATTGCGTATACTGGAGCAGCAGTAGGTCTCGCCGCCTTGGGTGTGACAATGGCGAAAACCAATCCCGGTCAAGTTGAATATGAAGAATATGCAGTTCAACGCCTGACAAAATACTTAAAAACCGATGTATGTAAAAAAACTACGAATATTATAGAAAATTTAATCCGTTTTAATTGTGATAAATTGGTTGACTCGGCTAGCCCGCAAATCCAAGAAATTATTGCCAAGACTACAGAAAGGCAAGATTTCCTTATTTTTAGTGTTTACCGTACAGATTTAAAAATAAACTCTTGGATACCTTCATACAAATTTGAAACGGTAGGAGCTTTTAATCAATTTTATACTTACACTGCCGAAGAACAATAAGGTAAGCAGCAGGGGAAGAATATACAGCAGAATTCAGTAATCAGAATCGGCTGCGCTAACAGAATAAAAACAAGCTTTATACCTGCTTTTGAAACGAATAGTTGTGTACTTTACAACTTGAATTCCGCTGTAAAAGTGATTAAGAATAATTCTGGGTGTTGCTGAATTAAGGGATGATTCTTGTGGGGTGGGCATCCTGCCCGCCCGGAACTACAAGGGACGCTCATGTTGCCCATCCCACAAAAATAGTAAAATCATCCCGCAAATATGCAACCCCTAATTCTGTTTAGTAATTGATAATAGTTTCAATAATTACCAGAGTACTTATGAACCCAAGCTGAATCTTAAGTAAGATATAGTAACTGAAAGTTCAAGCTTTGCCGATGTCATCTGCCTATCTATTATTATCTCATGGAAGTCGCGATCGCCGCCCAGAAATTGCTATGCAGCAACTAGCTAGTCTGGTATGTCAGAAATTGCCAAGCGAACATTTAGTTGGCATCGCTGCTTTAGAAATGAGTCCTCAACCTTTACACGAGCAGATTAAACAATTTGCTAAAAGCGCTTTTGGCGATTGCACACAGTCTCAAAATGAGAATCGCCTCAAAATTATACCGCTATTTCTATTGCCGGGAGTGCATGTGATGACAGATATTCCTGCCGAAGTAGCACTCGCACAACAGGCTACTGGTCAAGATATCATCATTGAGTTGCAACCATATTTAGGTTCTCATCCTAATTTAGAGAAATTGCTGGCAAAGCAAATAGCTGCTATCAAAGCAGAAGCATGGATTCTCTTAGCTCATGGTAGCCGTCGCCCAGGTTCGCAAGAAACTGTGGAAGCAATGGCGGCGAGTTTGGGAGCCGTGACTGCTTATTGGGCTGGGCCTCCTAGTTTAGAATCACGGGTGAAAGAGTTAGTAACTGCTGGTTATCGGGAAATTGCAATTTTGCCATACTTTTTATTCGCTGGTGGAATAACCGATGCGATCGCCACCTCAATAGAGGAGCTAAAATTACAATTTTCTGCGGTGAATTTCCAACTGGCCAAGCCACTGGGAGCAAGTGCAGAATTAGCCGAGCTAATTTGGGATTTAACACAGAGATGAACCGCACAGAAAAGCAGGAGAACAAGTATTTGGGAAAGGTTTATTTAGTAGGTGCGGGGCCAGGAGATCCAGGATTAATTACCCTGAAGGCGAAAGGTTTATTGGAATGTGCAGATGTAGTCATCTATGATGCCTTGGTGAGTCCGGCAATTCTGGCAATGATTAATCCCCAAGCCGAGCAAATTAATGCTGGTAAACGGGCGGGGAGACATTCGTTGTTGCAGTCAGAAACAACTCAATTGCTGATTGATAAAGCGCAGGATCATGCAATTGTGGTGCGGTTAAAGGGTGGCGATCCCTTTATTTTTGGTCGCGGTGGCGAAGAGATGGAAGAATTAGTCAACGCTGGAATCTCAACGGAAGTTGTGCCAGGTATCACATCGGGAATTGCAGCAGCAGCATATTCAGGTATTCCTTTAACGCATCGGCTGTATAGTTCATCGGTGACATTTGTCACTGGACATGAGGCGGCAGGTAAGTATAGACCGCAAGTGAATTGGAGTGCGATCGCTCACGGTTCCGAAACCATTGTAATTTATATGGGAATTCACAATCTGCCTTATATTGTGGAAGAATTAAGTACTGCTGGGTTGAATTTAGAAACGCCCATTGCTTTGGTGCGCTGGGGTACGCGCCCAGAACAAGAAGAATTAATTGGGACATTGGAAACAATAGTCACACAAGTAGAGGAAACTGGATTTAGTGCGCCTGCGATCGCAGTTATTGGACAAGTAGTGAAAATGCACAGTATTTTATCTGGCTGTCGTCCAGTATAAGCAATCCTGAATCAAACGCGCACAAACGAGATCCCCGACTTCTTCAATAAGTCGGGGATCTTGGCTGTTGCGAGTGTATGATCGATAAGGTTATTCGGTTCTGGTGGGAGTCAGCTACCAGAGGTAACGGGGAAAGTTCGGTGCAAATCCGGCGCTGTCCCGCAACTGTGAACCAATTTGAGATTAAAGAAAATCTCAAGTTGAGTGAGTCAGGATGCCCGCCGAAATCGATTTATTAGTTTCACATATCTGCGAGGTACAGATGACTACGACTGTAAATATTTCCCCAACCAGTCCAATGGAAGTTGCCGAACATACTTTATTTGTTTGCAAAACCTGTGCCAGTGTTTGGCAAAATGGAAAACGTTTAGGTGAAAGTGGTGGTGAAAAGCTTCTACACCAACTTCAGCAGCTGGCACAAGATTGGGACTTACGAGATCAATTCCCAATTCAGGAAGTTGAATGTATGAGTGCTTGTAATCGTTCTTGTGTAGTCGCCTTTAGTGCCAAAGGTAAATTAACATATTTATTTGGTGATTTAGCTGTTGATGGTAGTGCCTCTGCCGTACTGGAATGTGCTAGTCAATACTACGCTAAAGCAGATGGTTTACTGCCTTGGTCAGAGCGTCCAGAAGCAATGAAAAAGGGCATTTTAGCAAAGATTCCACCTTTATGAAGAAGAAGTCAGAAGTCAGGAGTCAGGAGTCAGAATTCAGTAAAGTTTTCTGTACGAATAGCTGATAGAGCCAAGCAAAGCGAGTCCGCGAGAGTGTAAGTATAGATTAAAACCTCTTTCTCTGTGGGCAAAAAGAAATTCAAATATTTCTTCCTTGAACCTGTCCTTTTATGGGTACAGTATTCTGAATCTTGAATTCTGAATTCTGACTCCTTTTTAATGATGCGTGTTTTGATTTTGGGTGGGACGGGTGATGCAGCAGAACTAGCTGCCAAAGTTACGACTATCCAAGGGTTAGAAGTAATAACTTCTCTAGCTAGCCGCACCCGCGAACCGTCAGTACCGTTGGGCGATTTGCGGGTTGGAGGCTTCGGTGGTGCGGCTGGATTGGCTAACTATCTGCGAGTCATGCAAATCGACTTGTTAATTGATGCAACCCATCCTTTCGCTAGCCAGATTTCCTTCAATGCAGCAGATGCGGCAACGGAAGTTGGAGTACCCCGTCTAATGTTAATCCGTCCACCTTGGGAAAAAGAAAGTGGCGATCGCTGGATTGAAGTTGATAATGTTGCAGCCGCAGCAATAGCCCTGCAAAATCAGTCACAGCGGGTATTTTTGACAGTTGGAAGGCAAGAACTGGGCGCTTTTGCTCATTTGGAGGAAATTTGGTTTTTGATGCGGATGATTGACCCTCCTGGCGAAGATGCTTTAGTACCGCCGGGGATGGTATTGTGCGATCGCGGGCCTTTTACCCTCAATAATGAGAGACAAATTCTGATTGAGAATAACATTGATACCATCGTCAGTAAAAATAGCGGTGGCGATGCCACAAAGCCCAAGATAATTGCAGCGCGAGAACTGGGCGTAAAGGTTGTGATGGTAAATCGCCCGGCTGTACCGCCAGGAGAGCAGGTTAGTAATGTTGATGCTGCTTTGGCGTGGTTATGCGTAGGCGTAGCCCGCACTTCGACATGGTTCGACTCCGCTCACCAGCCACTCAGTGACCACCGTAGGGATCGCTGCTAAATAATATAGGCAAAATTGATAATACGATCTTTCCTAATTCCGTATAATACACGGGAACGATCGCAGTCACAAATTCCATGAAAAATCTAGCTTTATCTGTTATAGCCCTTGCCACCATATCTGGATTAGTTTTCGGGACAATGCCAGCCGCTTCTGCTTTAAGTTGGAGTTGGAATTATTCTGGTACTGGCATAGCGGCGAACGGTACTTTGACGACTAATGACACCCCTAACGATTTGGGTTTTTACCTGATTACTGAAATTACTGGTACACGAAATGGTGAAACAATTACTGGCCTGCAACCCGCTGGTACTCCAATGCCAGGAAACGAACCTTTTGATATTGATAATTTAATTAGCCTTAATACTCAGCAATTAACAGATAAGGGTTTTGCCTATTCCACTTCGGGAGGAAATTATTCTAGTCCATTTTTCGCTAGTTTTTTGCCGACACCAGGTTATTTAGAGGTTTTTTCTGCACCAACTAAACCAGGTTTTGAAAATTTAGGATTAGAAGATAGGGAATTACCCATTAGTTTTTCTGCGACCCTAATCATTGCCCCTTAACCCACTTCTATTTTGAGCTTACTCCTCTATAGGCTCTTAGAGACATACAGATTAAAGTAATATAGCAACGGTGGTATCATTGCATCCAAATGATACCGTAATTTTGTCTAGATATAGAATTCTATTGCCTTGCGGACGGTAGATCATTTCTAAAAGGAGTTTGCTGCAATGTCCACAAAACCAACTACTCGATTAATTTTAGAGACTTTACTCCCCCATCTCAAAGTAGCAGCAGCCTATGCCCATTTTCTACAACCAAAAATTGCTGCACTTCCTGCCAAAGAACAAGCAAACAACTTTTTTAGTGCCGCTCTTACTGATGCAGATGTGGCTATTCAAAATTTAGTAGAAGTAGTATTACTAGGAACTTTCCCAGATATTCGCTTTTATGGTGAAGAATATGAAAGTTCTAATAATACCAAATATTTTCGCGCTACCGAACTCGGTTCAGAAGGTGATTACTTAGTAACACTTGACCCGATTGATGGCACAAAGTTTTATATGGATGGACATTCTAATTACCAAATTATTCTCAGTATTCTAAATGCGGATGACTTTGAAGCAGTAATTGCCATTTCTCCTGCCCAAAACATTTATTTTTACGCCCTTAGAGGTGAAGGTGCTTTTAAAGGCACGCTGGAGATGAATTTAGAAGCTTGTGCCCCATTAGATATAACGTCCGCCAAACCTTCTATTTTATTGGGATGGGGAATGAATTCCATCGCACATTTATTAAAAGATCGATATAAAGTAATCGATATAGCGGCTGATTACTCTAGTGATATTCAAATTCCCAATCTTAATGGTATTCTCAGTGGCGACTTGAGCGGAGCAGTCATTAAATCGGGCAAATTTCTTGATAGTGCTGCACTCGCTTTTATTGCAAAAGAGGCTGGCTGGATTGTAACTACTTTGGACGGTTCGATTTTACCGCCACTGCATACTTGTCAAAACTATAGTATGCCTGGATTGATCGTAGCTGCTTCAAAATCTGTTCATCAAGATTTATTAGAAGCGATGCGAAGCTTTAGGAGTAATGAGTAATGAGTAATGAGTAATGAGTAATGAGTAATGAGTAATGAGTAATGAGTAGTAGTTGTGAATTTTTCCACTCTGATCTGGAGAATTTACTACTGGGAACTTAATTGGATACCGTTTTCTACAAATCATATTTTTTGGCTAAATGAAAATCTGTATTGTTGGCGCGGGTGCGATTGGTGGATATTTAGGGGCGAAATTGGCACTGGCGGGTGAAGAGGTGACACTAATCGCGCGTGGTTCTCATTTGGAGGCAATTCAAAAAAATGGGCTGAAGTTACTCATGGCAGATGGTTCTAGCCAAATTGCTACTCCATTTCTGGCAACTAGCGATATTCAAGAAGCGGGGCTACAGGATGTAGTAATTTTAACTGTGAAGGCTCACAGTGTTCGTGCGATCGCACCTTTTCTCCCTGCACTCTACAATCCTCACACGATGGTGGTGACAGCTCAAAATGGCGTTCCTTGGTGGTACTTTCGCAAGCATGGCGGTGAATATGAAGGTACGCGGATTCAATCTGTCGACGCAGATGGGATTATTGAAGCTAGTATCGGTGCTGAACGCGCTATCGGTTGTGTGGTTTACCCGGCAACTGAGATAATTGAACCGGGTGTAATCAAACATATTGAAGGCGATCGCTTTACTCTCGGTGAAATCGATGGTAGTAAAAGCGATCGCATCCAATTATTAGCACAGACTTTAAAACAAGCAGGATTCAAAGCACCAATCCGCAATCAGATTCGCACGGAAATTTGGATCAAGTTGTGGGGAAATGTAGCGTTTAATCCCATCAGTGCCTTAACTGGTGCGACTCTAGAGGATATTTGTCGTTATCCCCTCAGCCGCGAACTAGCGCGACAAATGATGACAGAAACTCAAGCGATCGCAGAAAACTTAGGTATAAAGTTTGGCATCACTTTAGAACAGCGAATTAATGGCGCAGAAAATGTTGGTTCCCATAAAACCTCAATGTTACAAGATATTGAAGCCGGACGCGCTACGGAGATAGACGCGATCGTTGGTGCGGTGGCAGAATTGGGAAAACTTACTCAAATTCCTACACCTTATATTGATGCGATTTATGCCAGCGTTAAGTTGCTGGAGGCGACTAAAGTCAGAATTTGACAGTCCCGAAGTTTTTATGGGATTAAGGGACTTCCAAGTAATAAAATATCACAATATTTCTTGTGGGATGGGCATCTTGCCTGTCCTGTGAATTGGGCGCTCATGTTGCCCACCCCACAAGATTGAATAATTTATTTATTAGAGTTCCCTAAGCAGAGACTTTATTATGCATTAATTAAGGCTTGCAAGTCGATGCAATGGCATAACAAGCCGATGCAATGGCATAACAAGTCGATGCAATGGCATAACAAGTCGATGCAATGGCATAACAAGCCAATGCAATGGCATAACAAGCCGATGCAATGGCATAACAAGTCGATGCAATGGCATAACAAGTCGATGCAATGGCATAACAAGTCGATGCAATGGCATTGCAGAGCAAGAAGTGGGGAAATATTTAGAAAATTTGTGTGTACACCATAGCCATTCAGCGGACATGATATCACAGGTATTATTTGCTCGATTGATGTAGCAGTTTAAGTGCGGAATATTTTATGAAGAAAAAAAAAGGATGGCTATTGACGATACTGGTTGTAGCAGCAGTAGGAATCAGCATCATCATCGGACATAGTAATTCTCTAAAAGCTGCTTCACCTTTAGGGAAAGACACCCTAACGATGATTACTTCCCCAGATTATCCTCCTTATGAGTTTTATGATACGAAAGGAGGCGATCGCCAAATTGTTGGCTTTGATATAGATATTGCCAAAACCCTTGCTGAAAAGCTAGGGTTTAAACTTCAAATAATGGAATCTGATTTTAATGGGTTAATTCCTGCACTCCAAGCAAATCGCGCTGATTTTGTCATGGCTGGGATGACTCCGACTCCAGAACGTCAAAAAAATATTGACTTTTCAATTATTTATTACGAAGCCAAAGATACAATTGTCGCTCCTAAAGGTAGCAACCTGAAGCAACCCCAAGACTTATCAGGAAAAAAGCTTGGGGTACAACTAGGAACAATACAAGAACAAAATGCCCAAAAAATTGCTAAAAAAGTTGCAGGTATTCAGCTAAAGCAACTCAACAAAGTGCCGGAAGTAGTTCAAGAAATCAAATCTGGACGAATTGATGCAGCAATTGTTGAGGATACCGTCGCTAAAGGATTCGCCCAAGCTAACCCAGATTTAGAATTTAATACTATTCCCTCAGAGGAAGCAAGTGGATCTGCGATCGCTTTTCCCAAAGGTTCTTCTTTTGTAGAACCCTTTAACAAAGTTCTTCAACAAATGAAGGACGATGGCACATTGGCCAAACTTGTCACCAAATGGTTTTCAGAGAACACCACCGCCAATCCTGCATCTTCAACTCCTACCAAAGGCGGATTGAATCTCGACTTCACCAGAATCCTTCCCGATATTCCCTTTATTCTGCGGGGAATCCCGTTAACTTTGTTGTTCACGCTACTATCTGTAACCTTGGGGTTAATCTGGGGAACAATCTTGTCTCTGTTAAAAATTCTCGGCATCAAGCCGCTTACTTGGGTTGCGAATGCCTACACCTCTGTTTTTCGAGGTACACCTTTGCTATTACAGTTGGCATTAGTTTACTACGCAACACCCCAGCTTACAGGCTATGACATTTCAGCATTGCAGGCTGGTGTGCTAACTTTTACCTTAAATTCTGGCGCTTATATGTCGGAAACCATCAGAGGTGGAATTCAAGCGGTGGATAAAGGGCAAAGTGAAGCGGCAATGTCTATGGGTGTTCCCTATTGGTTGATGATGTGGGATGTGATTTTACCGCAAGCATTGAAGAATATTCTTCCCGCGTTAGTAAATGAAACTATTGGATTGCTTAAAGATTCCGCGCTGGTGTCAACCATTGGGGTGGTGGAAATATTACGCAGCGCCCAAATCGTTGGTGCAAATAAGTATATTTATTTTGAACCACTGTTATTTGCAGGGTTAATCTACTATGTTTTGGTAATGGGTATGACCTTGGGTGCATCCGCTTTAGAAAGGAGGTTACGGGAAAGTGAATAATGTAGTAATTCGCACAGAATTCTTATGTAAATCCTTTGGCAAACTTGACGTACTCAAAGATATTTCCACTGAGTTTTATCAGGGAGAAGTGGTTGCCATATTAGGCCCTTCTGGTTCAGGTAAGTCTACCTTTTTACGATGCATAAACTTGTTAGAACAACCTACCAGAGGCAGAATCTACTTTCACGACCAAGAAATTACTAAGCCTAAAGCAAACATTGCTAAGGTGCGTCAGCAATTAGTGATGGTATTTCAACATTTTAATTTGTTTCCTCACATGAATGTGCTGCAAAATGTCACCTACGCACCCATAAAGGTGAAAGGTGTTAACAAGCAAAAAGCAGAAGAACATGGCTTAGAATTGCTTGCTAAGGTAGGTTTAGAAGAAAAAGTATCTGTGTACCCATCGAAACTATCCGGGGGACAAAAACAGCGAGTAGCGATCGCGCGGGCATTAGCAATGGAACCTCAGATGATTTTGTTTGATGAACCTACCTCTGCACTAGATCCTGAAATGGTCAAAGATGTGCTGGAAGTGATGAAAGATTTAGCGCTATCAGGTATGACAATGGCGATCGTTACTCATGAAATGGGGTTTGCAAGAGAAGTTGCCAATCGAATTATGTTCCTCGACCAGGGAAGTTTAGCAGAAGACGCTACCCCTAACGAGTTTTTCCAAAATCCTCAGTGCGATCGCGCCAAGCAGTTCTTAGAAAAAATGCTTTAGAACATAAGGAATTCGCCGCTTTTTTTGTATTCTTGAAACTTTTCTAAAACGGGGCGATCGTTTGGCATTAATGTAGGTAAATCAGCCAAATCAAAAAATTCCAGCGCCAGCGATTCTCCATCTAAGCAAGCGAGACTGCCTGACCATTCAACGGCTCGCAAAATTAAAATGAAATTTTGGACGCGATCGCCGTTAGGATAAGTTACAGCTTCAAAGGCTGGATTAGAAGAAAACCCCACAGCGGCAAAACGCTTAACCGTTAAACCAGTTTCTTCAAAAACCTCTCGTGCTGAACATTCTTCGGCAGATTCACCTATTTCAGGACAACCGCCAGGTAGCCCCCAAAGTTTGAAATCACTCCGCTTTTGCAATAAAACACGCCCTAAATTATCTTCAATAATCACACGTGTGCCAAATAATAGAAGTATGCGATCGCCTACAACTTGTCGTAACTTGCCGAGATAAGAATCTGACCAATTCGCCATAACNGAGAAAATTTGTAAAGAAACTCTAAAGGTAGCAAATAGCGATCGCCTGAAAACAGGATAATGCAGCTGAACAGGTTAATCCTTCCCATTCAACCTAGAATTATGGCATCTCCACCGAAAATCCTCGCCTTTGCTGGCAGCACCCGGATTGATTCTTACAACAAAAAATTGGTAAAAATCGCCGCAGCTGGCGCTAAGGCAGCTGGCGCAGAGGTGACTTATATAGACCTCCGCGATTTGCCTTTACCTCTATATGATGAAGACTTGGAAGCTCAAAAAGGACTACCTGCCAACGCCCGCACGTTTAAAGACTTGATGATTTCTCATCAAGGATTGCTGATTGCTTCGCCGGAATATAACAGTTCACTCACAGCAGTTTTGAAGAACGCCATTGACTGGGCATCCCGTCCAGCCCCAAACGAAGCACCATTGGCTGCTTTTGCAGGTAAGGTTGCTAGTATTATGAGCGCTTCCCCAGGCGCACTTGGTGGTTTGCGGGGGTTGGTTCACCTACGGTCTATTTTGGGAAACATAAAAGTTTTGGTACTTCCCGATCAAGTAGCAGTATCCAAAGCTTATGAAGCCTTTAATGCTGATGGCACGTTAAAAGATCCGAAACAGCAAGAATCTATTGAGCAATTAGGCGATGGCTTAACAAAGATATTGCAGAAGCTTAGGTAATTTACAAGAATAAATATACCGATGCCGTTGGTTTCGACACTTCGACAGGCTCAGTGCATCGCTTCGCTCAACCAACTGATAGATCGAGAGTTGAGCGAACTTGTACTGAGCGAAGTCGAAGTAGTCGAAACTCGCCAACACATAGGGATTTTGATAAATTGCAATTAGCGCCAATCCTTTTTGATATCGCGTCCATTGCGTTTCAATCCCTAATAGGGATTTTGATAAATTGCAATATTAATCACAGCGGTAAATTGAGGAATAGTGCAGTTTCAATCCCTAATAGGGATTTGGATAAATTGCAATTTGGTAGTAGATAAGCTGGTGGATGAATTGCCAGCGCGTTTCAATCCCTAATAGGGATTTTGATAAATTGCAATTAGAGAAATTTCTAATACTTTGATGCGATTTTGTAGTTTCAATCCCTAATAGGGATTTTGATAAATTGCAATTAGCTGAAGAAACTTCTACTCTTGCATTAACAAGTTTCAATCCCTAATAGGGATTTTGATAAATTGCAATAAAATATCGTCTCGAACGTTGATATATCTATTATATTTTGAGTTTCAATCCCTAATAGGGATTTTGATAAATTGCAATTGTTAAGTTTCGTAGGTGCTAGTAACGGTTTTGTGTTTCAATCCCTAATAGGGATTTTGATAAATTGCAATTTAGTTTTTCTTGATAGTTGAAATCAATCTTCGAGGTTTCAATCCCTAATAGGGATTTTGATAAATTGCAATATGCCTGAGATAAGCTATTAGCCAAATTTGAATCAGGTTTCAATCCCTAATAGGGATTTTGATAAATTGCAATAGCGGGAGCCTGAAAGTCAAGCTGTATTTAGTTTTCAAGGTGCGGTTGCGCGATTCCAGAGCAATCATAGCATTAGAGAATTTGTTTGGAAAGAGCGCCAGGAAAATTTAAAGGCTGAAATCGTATTTTGATAAGCATTTCAAAGATTGCGCGGATGAGGAGTAGGCGATTATTGGTTGAAAGCCTTACTGGAGTTGGGATAGAAGCACTTTTNNNTGACTGTGAAATTTCTACACCTACCCTTCCGCGCATTTGAGATGCAGAAACCTAGCTAGAAGGGGACTCAGCAAAGAAAATTGTTTCGTCCCGTGGCTGTTCTCCACCAATACGTTCGACTTTTCGCTGACAACAGCCACAGAGAAAATAAAAGCGCACGCTGTCAGTGTCGGGTTTAATCAATTTGGCTAAACGCGATCGCAGTTTAGCATACTGAGTGGGAGTGATATCACACTCAAACACACTAAGTTGCATCCATTGTCCATAAGACTTGAGAATAGAATGGATTTTAGTACGACGCTTATCTTCTGGAATGTCGTAGCTGACAACAATATACATGAAGGGAGTAGGGAATAGGGAATGGGGAATGGGGAATGGGGAGAAATTACAAGTTATTTGAGAACTAGGGGAGGATATTTATCGATTTCGTTCATTAGGTATTTACTTAATAACCTCGCCTGAATTTCAAAGGATTCTTGATAGGTGCATTTGGTTCCCATAACTGGATGTTTGAAACTCGATAGTTTCTTTTGTTGATAAGCGCGAAGAAATGTATGCAGTCCCTCTTTGGTTAAATTTACCGCACCACTGAGCGGTTCGGTGGTAAAGTCAGTTAGGGTTAGCGATCGCTTGTTAATTAGCGACAACACAACAGCATCCACTATTAAAGGACGAAATTCTTCCATCAAATCCAAGGCTAGGGAAGGTCTACCATAACGTTCAACGTGTAAGTATCCTAGATAAGGATCAAAGCCAACAATATTTAAAGCACTTTGCACATCATGACGTAGCAATGAATACCCAAAACTCAGTAGAGCATTAACTGGATCGGTTGGTGGGCGGCGGCGTCTGGCTTCAAATTGAAATTCTGAGGTTTTGATTAGCTGTTGAAAGCAACCGAAATAGGCTGCACTCCCAGCACCTTCTAAGCCTCTGAGGGAATCAATACTGCTAGTTTTTTCGATTGGTGCGATCGCGTTTTCCAATCGAGTGATGTTATTATTCAGGTCAGTATCAGGATGTTCTCGCTGAGTACGAAGTAAGCTATGGCGGTAATTTTTTAATTTACCCCGCACAAATCCTCTGACTAAATGTATTGCTGGTTCTGATTCTCCCACAGCTTGCCATTGGGCTTTACGAACAAAGATATTTTTGGTAACTTCTGGTTCTAAACGCCCTAAATATCGTCCGTTTTGTGTGAGAAATGTTAAACAAATATGACGTTCTAAAAGTTCACTTACGACAGAGGGAGAAACGGTAGCCCTTCCTAGTACTACAATTCCTTTTATTTTAATTAAAGGGATATCCAAGATTATTTTTTGTTCAGCTTTGACGGTGAGACGTTCGTCAACTTTGCCGATAAAAGCATCAGCTTGTGTTACGTAAAGTGTTCCCATGATTTAATCCTTAATTAATTGAAAGTTATCAAACTCAATACAATTTTGTTAGCTTATTTACTACGCGAAGATCCCCCCAACCCCCTTTTTAAGGCCTTGTCATTACCAACATCTTTTAAACTGACTGGGTGATAAAATCAGCAGCCCAACACATATCCTGTAATCGCAACCAGCCTCGCCATAAGGTCTGCCAACCAGGTAGACCATCGGATTTGCGGCCAAGAAAACCACCCAAACGAGCGATCGCTAAAAAGAATTCACCCAAAGTCAACTCACAATTTGTCAACCCAAGACGAGCAACTAAGACTTTTAACATAATTGTAGGTATGTACTCGTGTGCCTTCAGTTGGGAATTGCTGCGACTAAGTTGGCGTAACTGTAATAATCTGACTGAAACTATAGCAAAAAAGCCAAGTAACCTTACCAGTGATGAAGCTGACTCCAATTGACGTTTTTCTACAGCACAACCAGTTTTGAGACACTTATGATACTCTTCAATTAACCAACGTGTAGCATACCAATCTAGTTGCATGAGGGCATCCTCACGAGCATTTACAGCAACAGTGGTAAATAGAATCCATTCTAAATCTCCTTCTGGTTCCCAACAACGAATACACCAACCATCTATTGGCTGTTGTTTTCTTTCACAGCCAATTGCTGGGGGTTGAATTGTCAATTGAGACCAAGCTACTTGTAAGTTAACTTGACGTTTGGGTTCTCCGTTGCGCCCACGCAAAACAACAGTTTTCTCCGCCATTGGTTGTAAAGAACGAGCAAATGCCTTGAGATACCCTTTGGTGGCATCAGGTTTAGTAATCACTCGGTTTTGAGTGACTCGTACTAAGCAGTGCCAGTACAAAGCTTTGGCTCGTCGAAGGTAAGAAAAAATATCACTCCCCCTGTCTCCGACACTTACCCAAATTGACCCAGTTTGTGGTGTTGGTGCAGTGCCGATGGATTCCACCATCTCTGCCCAAATTTCCCCTTCACCATCTGTTCTCAATAGTTCTGGTAGCGCTTCCACCAACGTGTTGTCATTGTCCTTTTTTTGACTACGCAGCCAAGGTATTTGTCCTGCCAATCCCAAAATTTGTGGATTCAAAGGTAACGGTACTACTGCTAAACACGTGTGTAGCATCATTCCTCTACCTTTGCCATCTCCAATATGCCCTAATCCCTTAACTTGCCGATGATGAGTATAATCTAGTTCTGTTGTGTCTTGGATGAATAAAACAACATTGGATTTTATTTCAGTTGCGCTTTGTTTCGTCTCCGTGATGTGAGGTTGAATTAATGCCTTATGAGTTACATCGTCTTCCGCAAATAATCGGTACGCAGCACGAATTTCATTCCAGCCTTGCATCATATCTGGTAAACTCCCTTGCGGGTTGGCAGCTATGGCTGCACCGATAGCGATCGCTCTTTGCGTACGACGAGTATCCCCTAATTCGGCATCTCCCCATTGCTCAACTGCCCAAGCATTGAGGTCTGTGAAATTTTTCAACTTCATACTCTGACTCTATTACATCCCTACCTCACTTTAAAAGATGTTGGTAATGACAAGCGATTAAGCGACAGTGTATAAGATAAGGCATATCTCGGTGTACTCTGTTTAGTCAACTTAATAAATTGAAATTCACTACCATTGGTGATAAACCCAAAAACAGGTTTAGCCGAAGTTGCATCTGCCAACATATAAGCCAATGCTTGTGGAATTGCTGGCACTAAGGAGTAATCTGCTCGTTTCGCCTCAATAACGAGAACCCAAAATGGAGGATGAAACACCAAGATATCAATACGTCCTCTAATAATTGTGCCTTCGTCTTCAGAAGAAATTCTTACCTCTTCTTCCGACGCAATGTAAAAAGGCGGTTGATAAAAACCTGCTAGACGCAATAGTGGAGATAGCACCACCATTTTGACTACAGGTTCTAAAATTTGGTAGCGGGATAAATGCAAATATTCTGCTTTGACTTGGTTGAGAGATTGCTTTTCTAAATCACTCAACTCAGGTAAATCTTGCTGCCACTCTGAAAAAAATTGTTCATTGTCTGCACGTTGTAGCCCAAATTGATCTATGAGTTAGGCTAAGGTTATATCTCTTCCTTGAATAAATTGAACCATTGTTAATCCTTTTTGTTAAATGGTAATTGCAGATAAAAGTTTTATTGCACTCCTAATGTACTTTTTTAATTTTTCAACCCAAGCGATGCCCAAAATATTGACGATACAATTTACACAGTGGCATCACTTCATTGCCTTTAAACTTAACCAACCCCATACTGCGGAGTTTAAACGCTTCAGTTGTGCCTACATCTACGGGGCGATTTGCTGTCATAACTTGTTTGACCGCAGCTAGCAATTCTGCATCCTCTTGCAAATTCAGCCAATGGCGGCGCAGATGGTCGCTGTAAGGCCCCTTCCTCGGTTGCCGCGATTTTTTGTAGATTTTCCAGCGTCATCCTACCACGAGCAATTTCATAAAGCGCTACCCGCACTAAATAAGGATGACCACCCACGAGTGTCATTAATTCTTCAATTTGTGATTCAGTCCAATTGAGTCGGTGACGCTGTACTAAGTCTTGTATTTGTGTTTGATTTAAGTCTAGTAACTCAATGGGTAAGCCGACATTAAAAGGCGACTGATTAATATTGAGCGGGATATAAACTTCCTTAGAATGCACAATTACCAACCGGAGATTTTTCCAAACTGTCTCATTCTTTGACCGCTCATGCCAAGCTCGTAGTAATCCAAAAAAATCAGCCGCAATTATGGGATGCTTGAAGACTTCATCGACTTCATCCAAACCTAAAGCTATGGGGCTATTAATCGTAGGTAATAAATACCGTTGAAAGTAATTTGTACATTTATTCTTGCTACCTAAAACACCCTTCCAATACTCGTCTAGCTTCTCTGGTAGATTCAATTCGTAGGTAATGCTGGCGCAGAACCACTGCAAAAACCGATCTAAATTACCGAGAAATTCTGCATCGGCTGACTGGAAATTTACAGGTGCTATCTGATAGCCATGTTGACTAGCATGATGGAGAACCCGCGACATTAGCGAAGTTTTGCCCATCTGCCGGGGAGCTTTGATGCGAATTAAGGCCCCTGGTTGCAGAATCGCTTCATAACAGTCTACCTCAATAAGCGATCGCTCCACATAAAAAGCAGAGTTGAGGGATACCTGCCCTTCTGGATTTTCTAAGGTGACTGCTGGTTTTATATCGGTATCTGGAATCGTTTCGTTAACAGAGTTAGCACCTTGGGGATTGTTCCGACTTTTCAACACTGGTGTGGAAGATTCTGGAATACTTTCTAAGTCAATAGCGCTACAGCCAAACTCATAAGCATCCTCATAAGACCTATCAGCACCTAGTGCATCATAAAAGCCTACCGCGAATTTAATTGCGGCGCGATCGCCAATTGCCCGATTCATCCCAACTACGCAGTTAATATTTTGATAAATTGCCTCAGCTTGCACCTGGCTATAGCAGGCATTTAATAATACACACTCAATTTTGTCTTTAAATAACTTAAATAGCCTTGCCAGTGACTCCGTACTCACCAGCTGCATTTCCCCTGTATTATTTTCCAAGGCTAAACCTTGATTTCCTCCACCATGCCCAGAAAAATGGATGATATGAGGATTATGATCTAAAAGCGCACGCCGCAAATCGTCAGGACGCACTGCCCATTTAGTAATAAGTTCAAACTTATCTCGGCTGCGAGAGCGTTGCAACCCTTCCTGAATTTCCCTTACTTCCTCGTCCAAGCGAAGTTTATCTGTTGTCGTGGGATTAGCTGACACAATCAGGATTTTTTTCACAGCGCTATCAACTATTGAATGCAGTCTTCTGGCTTAGATGTAGTTTACTACAGCAGATAACTACACAATTACTGATACTGCATTACCGTTAACGAGTATTTGAACTGGATTCATCCACCTTTGAACTCCGTTGACGAGTATTTGATACTCATGCAAATTCCAGCAATTTTCACAAGCATCGAATACACATAATTGTAGGGGCACAATATATTGTGCCCCTACGCGTGTAGTCTATTCAATTGAAAACCGTTGTAACCCTTAGCCAGATGCAACCTAATTAATCTTAATTTCCGATTTTTTCTTGGCAATCAGAGCTTAAATCAAAACTTTGACATTCTCTAGCTTCCGACAATTGCCTAACCGTATTACCAGACTGATAACTTATCAAAGTTCCGGCAACCGCAGCCAGTGTAACAATAGTAGCTAGTCCCAACAAAGTAGCTCGTTTTCTAGCTTTAATTGTACTGATGAAATTATCTATCCCAGTGGCACTACCAACAACCTCAATTGTCCCAAGTGCTTTTAAAGCAATAGCCGCATTAGCATAACGACGTTTTCGGTTACGTTCCACCATTTTCATCAACCACCACCGGAAACGCGGACTAATTTGAGGAACTAATTGCTGGAAATTAAAGCGATAGTTATCATCAATTAATTTGCCAATCTCAACAGAACGGGTATTAGTAAGTAAGCAAATTAGCGTTGCTCCTAAACTATATAAATCTGATGCCTCAGTCAGAGAATGACCAAACTGTTCTTCTGGAGGCATAAAACCTGGAGTTCCGGCGACAAAGCTGCTCAGAGCTATTTTTGCACCCTGTATTCTAGCCAACCCAAAATCCACCAAGTAAGCATTTAGTTCTTCATCAACCAAAATATTCTCTGGCTTAATATCCCGATGAATAATTGAGGGAACTTGCTTTTGCAGATAAACCAAAATTTCTAAGATTGACAGAGCAATTTGCTTTATTTCTTCAGGACGAAAGCTGCTTTTTAAGCCTAAAGGCGGGGCATTTTTATATTCCTGCACTAGATAAAAAACCCCTGGTATTTCAAAAGAATCTATATAGCGAGGGATGCGAGAATGATTTAGTTGCTGCAAGATTTCGATTTCGCGCTCATAAGCTTTCACACCTGATAAATCAGCATCCGCACGAGCAAAACAAAATTCTTTAATCACTACCTGTTGCTTAGAGTTGAGGACATTAGCTAAATAAGTAATGCGTCCCCCTTCTCTATTGCGTCCTAGTTCACTGATGACTTGATAGCCAAGTTCTGAAAAATCTGGATGGTGATTTAAGGGAATTACCCTTTTATGTTTATTACGCACATCAAGCTCCATTACGCACCATACGAGTTTGATTCTGTCAAGGTGCAATTAGTAAAGATTAAGATCCACTCACCCAGATTGTTAGCTCTATTTCTATCTGCATAGGCCAAGGCGCATCGGCAGGAAGTTTTTTTGCATTCGCGTCTTGGCAAAAAATTCTTACCTTTGCGTTAGCCAATCGACAATCTGGGCATTGACAACATCTGGAACCTCATCGTGAGGACAATGACCGGCATTGGGAATGGGAACAATTTTGATTTCTTTGCCATTCTCCCGCGCCTTTTCGTAAATCTTGGCCCCGGTAATTGGTGTCCAAGGGTCGTCAGCACCCCAAATTACTAATAAAGGACGTTCTACTTTGGGCAAAAGTTCCTCTGGACTAGGGCCAGGAGGCGCTGTGAGAATGGATGCGAAGACTTGTTGCGCTCCTGGGTCGCAAGAGGGAGTATAAAGTAAATCAACTAATTCATCGGTGACAGCTTGGCGATCGCGGTAAACTTGGTAGAGGGTGCGGCGAATTTGGGCTTTTTGGCGGATGCGGTTATAGACAAATTTACCTGTAATTGGCGATCGCACAAACCGATTAAAAGCTGCCATCACCATCCGTAGCGGCGGGTTCAATTCGTGGGAACGATGACTCAATCCACCCGCAGAGTTAATTAAAATACCACCAGTAGCAATTTCTGGATGTTCTACCAGTACTATTAAGCTCAAAAGTGCGCCGATGGAGTTGCCAATAAATACAGCTAGGTTCCTGGATGTGTTCTGTGCAAAAATCTTTTAGCAGTTCCACCCAAACTTCCACACTGTAATCAATGGGCGCTTTATCGGAACCGCCGAAACCTAAAAGGTCTATGGCAAATACTTGGTAGCCAGCATCAGCTAAAACTGGGATATTTTTGCGCCAGTGTCCAATGGAAGCGCCAAAGCCGTGAACCAGAACTAAAGGGCGTCCTGTACCCATGACAGTGTACTGAATTTTGTAACCCTGCCAAGTCCAAAAGAATTTTTCAAAGGCGTCTTGAGTTGGAAGCTGTTGTGTAGTTACAGTCATTAATAAGATTCATAAAGTGTTTCTTCAAATATAGTAATGTTCTCTGACCGAAATAGTGCTGAGTAACGAGTGCTGAGTAAAAAAGCAATAATCACACTCCTAACTCCTAACTCCTAACTCAGTACTCAGCACTGATGAGATGTTAGTTCCATCTACCCCAAGGGATTAATAAGTTGAGGGATATCAAATCGCCCTGTGACTTTTTAGACGAATGGTAGTGTGGGATGAAATACATAACTCAAAGTAACTTTGCTCAAATGAGCAAATTTGTTATTGCTGCAACCTCTGTAGCAATATTTTCGCCAATATCTTCTGCCTATGCAGCTTTAGGGTTCTCTACCATCGTCGCTCAAATAACAGATAATTCCACAGAACAACAACTTTTAGCCCATAAAGAAGTAGAAACAAGGAATCACACCACTATCCAACGGCAAACTGTGATTACAGAAAGCCGTAACGTTTCGGTAAAAGCGAAAAAAACAGGTTTTAGCCTTGCCATTTGGCAACCATCTGGTAATTTTTCAGAAGTGATTGCTCGCATTTCTGTTAAAAGTAAAAGTGGCCAGGGCTATTTAAAAGAGCAGTTTTTGGGTGATTACAAGTACAAGATTAAGCAAAAAGCAAAATTTGTTAAGGGGTTAAAAGCTAGCGATCGCATCGTCGTGCGATTGTATGATGTTCAAAACCGTTTTATTGGCTACAGCGAATTTGAATGTTTGCCAGCAAATACCACAGTTAACCTGATTTTGTCAGCCAAACCTAGAGAATACCAAGTAGTTCGCACTGTTTATGGTGTTGATGCTGACCAAAACGGCACTATTGACGCAGGTACTAACACTTACGACTACTTCACCCAAGTCAGGAACCAACGTGTTATTTTCCTGAGCAGTTCCCAAACTTTTCAAGGTAGTCAGTTCCAAGTAGAAGGTTTGTCAAAAATTGCCGGAACCAGCGTTTATCCCGTCTCTTTTACTCAGGGTGATTATGCTTTAGTGCGTCAGTCCTTCGTGAATATCTTTAATTCCGACTTGGCAAAGGTTTTGCAAACTACTCCTGGCAACTTGGTACAGGTGATTGAAGTCAGCGATAACTCTAGCTACGACATTAGCCAAATGCTAATGAATTATCGCCAAGTTAGACTGTCTCGCCCTTTCCAAGTTGAGTTTTCTGATATTTCTACAGACTACTGGGCTAAAGATTTTATTGCCGAATTGGCCTCAATGGAAATTCTCGAAGGTTTTCCTGATGGGACTTTCCGCCCGGATGCACCAGTAACTCGTGCCCAATTTGCGGCAATGCTGCGGAAAGCGTTTGCCAAGGGGAAAATTCGCCAAGCAGTAGCATTTAAGGATGTCTCAACTCGATATTGGGCATACAATGCCATCAGCGAAGTTTATCAAATGGGCTTTTTAAACACTGTTATTGGCAAGGATTTCAACCCCACTCAAAGGCTTTCTCGCCTTGATATTTTGGTAGCATTAGCGCGGGGATTAAATTATCAAAGCAGTGGTTCCACGGATACGATATTATCTGTTTATAGTGATGCAACTACTATTCGTAGTGAATATCGCAGTCTGATTGCTGCTTTGACACAACGCGGTATAGTCGTCAACTATCCCAACGTGAACTTGCTAAATGCTGAACGGGTAGCAACTAGGTCTGAAGTGTCTGCTTTGGTATATCAAGCTCTGTCTAGTACTGGACAGGTAGCAAACATCTCCTCGCAGTACGTCGTTGGACAACAACAAGTTGCAGTTGAGCAGCAGACTGAAACTTCAAGGGCGCGCATCAAACCGCGTCGCCATTGCAACCAAGGAATTGGTAATGGTGCTGAGGGTTGCGACCCAGGTAATTCCCGTCCTCACGGTGGTAGTAACGACGAAGGTGGACGTACCCCTGGTAATAAATAATATTTTCTTTTAAGAGACGCGATTAATCGCGTCTCTAGCTTGCTCGACTGTAAAACTAATTTCCTGACCATAGGAAATTTCTAATGTATGACCATCTGGGTCTTGAAGATAAGCCCAGTAACCAACCGGATGGCCCCAGTCATTTGGCCCAGCCAACAATATTCCCTCAGTGCGTGCCTCATTGCACAGGCGATCGATTTCCCCACGATTCTGATAAGCTACCCCAAGATGGGATTGTGGTAAAAGTGCGCCTTCTACTTTCGCTACTTTAATTAGGACAATCACAAAAGGTCTAGTCAGGTCACTAATCCAAGCAACATCTGATTGAGTCGCTTGATCAATGCGATGATGCACGACTGTCATCTGAGCATACTTTGCATAAAATGAGATACTTGCATCAACATCACTGACTGCAAGTGCAATGTGAGTAAAACCAAGATCGGACATAAAAAAACTCCGTGGTAGACTTGACCGGACGAATAGACCTCTTGCAAAAATATATTTTTGCAAGAGAGGGAAAAGGGTAAAGGTTAAAGGGAAAAGATTTTGAGTTTCTTTTACCTTTTCCCCTTCCCCTTTACCTGACTTTTGCAAGAAGTCTAATGTAGGTATTGGACTGAGTGCTTACTAAGAAAGGTGACACCATTGATAATGAAGGTAGGCGTTATCTTCACAAAATTTATGTTTTTAACTTGGTTAGACAGCAACTCTTGGTTACTGGAAATCGGCGAGAAACGAATACTAATTGACCCTTGGCTGGTTGGTTCGTTAATTTTCAGCAATTTAGAATGGTTATTTAAAGGTTCGCGATCGCAAGAGCGCCCAATCCCAGATAATATCGATCTAATCCTTTTATCTCAGGGTTTAGAAGACCATACTCACCCACCAACACTTAAGCAACTCGACCACAGCATCAAGGTTGTAGCTTCTCCCAATGCAGCCAAGGTAGTACAGCAATTAGGTTACACTCAGGTAACAGTATTGCCTCATGGTGAAACTTTCACTTTAGATAATCAAGTTGAAATCAAGGCTTTCCCCGGCTCGCCCATTGGCCCCACTCTGGTAGAAAATAGTTATCTCCTCAAAGAATTGGAAAGTGGTTTAACTGTATACTACGAGCCTCATGGATATCATTCTCCACAACTTCAGCAAGCTGCACCTATCGATGTAGTGATTACACCGTTTATTGACATGACCCTACCTTTGCTTGGGCCGATTATTAAAGGGAAAAATAGTTCATTAGAAGTAGTAAAGTCGTTAAAACCTCAAGTAATATTACCTACTGCGGCTGGTGGGGATATATTCTTTGAGGGATTGTTGATGAAACTTATTCAGACTAAAGGAAGTAGTGAAGAATTTCGTTCGTTGCTAAAAGAGAACAATCTTTCAACGCAGGTACTTGAACCGAAACCAGGCGATCGCTTTGAACTACCATTAGAAAAACGAGCATTAGCAATCTAAGTTGCACCTAGCCCTAGCGATTACAAATCGAGGTTTTCAACCCGCGCAGGCGGGTTTCGTCTGTATAGCCGCGACTTCTAGTCGCCAGGGCTAATTTTGTTACATAGCTGAATTATCTTGCATATACACTTGTCTAATCGGAAAAGGAATTTGAATTCCTGCTTGCTGATAGCGCTTGTGTAATTTTTTTACAAACAGATGTTTCCCAATGCGCTGATCGAAGTATTCACTAACGCGCATATAAAGCGTAAAATCTATACTAAAATCATTAAAAGTATGAAATCTGATATATGGTTCATTTTCTTTTAAATCCGGTGCAATTTCTTGCATAACTTCCTTGGCAACTTCTACAGTCACTTTTTCAACTTGTTCTAAATCGCTATCATAACTGACACCAACATCCATTGTTAAAGTAATTTCTTTTGCAGGTAAATGATAATTTGTGAAAATCGCAGAAGACAACTTAGAATTGGGAACAATGACTACATTATTTGAAATTTCTTTAATCGTCGTATTGCGCCAAGAAATATCTATCACATATCCCTCATGTCCAGCATCTAATTTTACATAGTCTCCGGTTCTAACTTGCTTAGAAATAATTAAGTAAAAACCAGAAAACAAATTTGCCAGTGTGTCTTGAAGTGCCAAACCAACTGCTAAACCACCAATACCTAAAGTAGTAACTATTGGTGTAATTTGAACACCTACCGTTTGCAAAATGATTAATGTTCCCAAAACTAAAACAGTAATCTTAGCAAGGTTAGAAATTAGTGATGTGGGAACCCCTTCTGCTCTACGAATATATAAATTAAGAAAACCAGCAGTCAATTTGGCTAAAACTAGCGTTACAGAATACAGCAATGCAATCGTCAAAACTTTTTGCAGTACGATCGCAATATCAGGTCTTAGGGGTGCGCTCAAAATTGCCCAAAAAAANCCGGCAATGACAAACCAAATAAATGTCATGCGGTGCAGAGAGTAAAATATAATATTACCCCCGGCAATTCGTTTATTCTTAACGAATATTTCCAGCTTTTTGAAGATAACTTTTTCACCAATTATTCCAGCCAATAAGCCAGCTAGAATAAATGCAATCGGTATAATCCATTCCATCATATCAATTCTAAATTTGAAATTTTAGATTTAGGAGAGCAGCATTTTTGCTGTGATTATGGCTAAATTTTAGCTTGTTAGTTGTCGGATTAGCTGCTTGAGATTTTCTTTCCTTATGGACTTGCCAATTATTTACCACCCAGATTACATTGCTCCTCTACCTGAAGGACATCGCTTTCCGATGTCTAAATTCCGACAACTCTATGAATTGCTGTTAGCCGATGGTGTAGCGAATCAAGAACAATTTCACACCCCTGAACTTCCGCCACTAGAATTGATAGAGTTAGTCCATACCCCAAGCTACGTTCAAGCTTACTGTGAAGGAACCCTAGACCCCAAAGCACAGCGACGCATTGGTTTGCCTTGGAGTCCAGCATTAGCAAATCGTACTTGTGTAGCGGTAGGTGGTACGATACTGACTGCAAAACTGGCACTAAGTCAGGGTTTAGCTTGTAATACGGCTGGTGGAACTCATCATGCCTTTCCTAGTTATGGGTCTGGTTTTTGTATTTTCAACGATTTAGCGATCGGCTGTCGCGTTTTACAAAAATTTGGACTCGTCCAAAAAATCCTCATTGTCGATTTGGATGTCCATCAAGGAGACGGTACAGCTTTTATTTTCCAAGACGACGATAGCGTTTTTACTTTCTCTATGCACTGCGAAGTCAATTTCCCCGGTACTAAACAAAACAGCGATTTGGATGTTCCTTGCTTGATGGGAATGGAAGATGACGCTTATTTACAAACCTTGGCGAATTATCTATCAGATTTATTGTCTAAAGTCAAGCCAGACTTAGTATTTTATGATGCTGGTGTTGACCCTCATATAGGCGATCGCTTGGGAAAATTAGCCCTTACCGATGCTGGCATTTTTCGCCGGGAAATGCAGGTTTTGAGTACCTGTATGAGTAGCGGTTATCCTGTCGCCTGCGTTATTGGCGGCGGTTATGCTGATGACATGAAATCCCTAGTTTGGCGTCATTCCCTGCTGCATCGTGCTGCCAGTGAAGTTTACCATCAGTACAAACTATAGTCATTTAATGGGCAATACTATCCCAAATCGTCAAGTTCTTAAACGCAGAGAAACGAAAAGGTACGCAGAGTATTTCCAAATATAATTCGTAGCGAATAGGACTAAAATAAACTTTGCGCTACTCTGCGCTTACCTCTGCGCGACGGCAGTCGCTACAACGGGGGGAACCCCCGCAACGCGCTGCCTCCCCTTTGCGTTGAAATTTAAACCCTATTTTGTCAGCAAAGGCACTACTGGATGAACAACGGCAAACTCAGAATATACGAACTAGCAAAAGAATTGAATTTGGATAGCAAGAAGCTATTAGTAATTTGTGAAAAACTAAAAATTGCAGTTAAAAGTCATACTAGTGCAATCTCAGAATCCGATGCAGAACGAATTCGTATAGCGATAAATAAACTAACAGCAAAATCCTCGAAAACTAAAACAACCTCTGAAGATTGGGGCTATATGTTTATAGCTTCAGCAATTGATAGCTTTATCCGCCATCTTGAAGGTGAAGCTGCCCTTAAATCATATTCTGAATTTAGAGAGCGGCGCGATCGCGCCAATGAATTAATGTATGAATGTGTAGGGAAAAAGCCTTCTCTCTTTTATGTACGTCGTAAAGGTGCAGGCAAAGAAGCAAGAGAAGAAATTTGGGATTTGACCATAGCAACAGATTCTGATGATTTTCAGTTACCTACAAGACTTGAGAAGCTCAGAAAAACATTAGGATTTAGAGCGGCTGTACCAAAAGATGGACGGGGAGGTTTAAAAATACTATCGGCTCAGTTATTACAGCTCTCACGGGGACACGTCGATAGCTATGCGATACCTTGTCGCTTACGTTTGCTACCTAATCATCAGCATCATCTCGACATTGCACCCACGACCTTGAAACGCATTGCAGCCGCACCAGTTTGTGGCGAAAATGTCCCTACAGAAGATCAGCTTAAAGCTTGGAAAGCGTTTTTGCAAATTGAAGAAAAAATTGCGAAAGCGCGTCAGTTTTGCGTGCGTTACGTAAGTCATAACTATAACTTCAAAAGACGGATTAGTTTTGAAATAGATGTAGGCTCAGCCACCCTTGACGGCTTTTATCAAAATTCCCTCGATGTAGAAAACTTCTGGGAACGAGCAAGACGCACAAAAAACGAAGATTTAAAGCTTTTTGAAACTGCTCCCGTCGGCAAAAATTGGATTAGCGGTCGTCAATTAGGGACTGTTGAAGAAGTTGACCCCAACCGTTGTGTTATCAGCCTCCGACTAGAACGCGACTTAGCTGAATTCATGGCAGCAGAGCGTTATAAGTTGCCAGATACAGGATTTTTGTGTTTTGAGGCAGTTGGTGATATTCAGCAGATTCAGCGTAAGAAAAAAGCTTTAGATGATTTGAATAACGGTTACACCCAAAATCCCTATTTGGGTAACTTTTTATTCGATGCTTCTCAGGCTAGACAAATCAAAACAACTGTTGAACTTCAACCACAAGATTTATTATTATCTTCTGCAAATCCTGGTCAGAAAGCAGCAGTGGAAAAGGTACTTGCCGCTCAGGATCTTGTTCTCATCCAAGGGCCACCGGGTACTGGGAAAACTACCGTAATTGCCGAGATTTGCTATCAAATTGCCCTTCGCGGTGGACGCACTCTAATTGCTTCTCAAGCCAATTTAGCAGTGGATAACGCCCTGAGTCGATTAGTTCACAACCCAGTGATTCGGGCTGTACGCAAGGGGAGAGCCGAAAAAGTTGGGGAAGAAGGACAGCCATTTCTAGAAGACCAAGTGATTGGCAGATGGCTAGAAAATACTGCAACTGACTGTGAAAATAATCTGACTCAACGGCTGGAAAATATTAAAATTTTCACTCAATTACTGGCATCATCACAAAGATTTGCAGCCTACTTCCAAGCAGAGGAAGAATTTAATCATCAACAAACTAAATTCAATAAAAATAANGGTAAAACTAGAGGTAAACTTTCAAAATCAAGAAAAATATTACAACGAAACTGTAGAAAGACAGAACAGGTTGAATCACTAATTACAAAATTAGAAAATATATTAAATACTTTACCAAATATCAACTGGGAAGCTTCAGAAGTTACAGATTTTTTGCCACTTCTTAAACCCTATACAGAAGGTAACAGTTTAGTAGAAGAATTTTTAGCAAATGTTCGTCAAACCATCAAATATACTGATGAACTTGGCTTTGTGCGTCCAGCGCTTGGTGCTTTTGGTTTAGCGGTTTGGTTGCGTGAAACTGTAGCAAGAGAAATTTCTGGATTTAAAACTGCTTTGACTTATGCTCAGGAGGCAAGTAAAGCCATCTTAGAAGTTGCGGCATCAGTGGAGGTTGTCAAACAAAATTTCGCCTCATTAAATCAGTTACAACCAAATTATCAGCAATATCTTGCCAAACTGCAAAATATACAGCAAACAATCCAGATATGGCAAAATCGCCAACGGGAAATAGATTACATTATTTCAGCAGTTAAAGAATGGAAATCTACAGCACATTCTCATCTCTATCAAACTTTAAAAGAATGTCATCAATCAGGTTTACCACTCACAGAAAATTTAGTTGACTTACCGCTAGGTTTGTTGATGTTTGCTAACACATTAAAACTACCAATAGTACCAAAAAATTATAAAATAAATTTACCTGAATGGGAAGTATTAGCAAAGGCGATCGCTTATGAAATAGACGGAGGTTTTACTGATAGACAGGGGAAACAGCATAATTTCAGCTATTTTTTACAACAAAACTTTAGTCAGATTCCAATGGTGCTATCAAAGAGCGATACCTACGGTGGGCAAAGCCTACGCACCCAATGGCAAGAAACCTATCAACAGTTCAACAACTATCAGCTACTCAACCCCAAACAGCGAAAATTACTAGTTGAAAATACCCANGGTTTTTTAGTTAGAATACAACGGACTTATGGCGCATCATGGGAATGGAATAACATTGATTCTACTCTCACCCGCCTTACAGAAGAATTGCTAGATACTATCCTTGCAAATGCGCGTCAATGCGTTTTAAAAGTCAAAACCGAAACTGAACAACAGCTTCAACATCTACAACGACAATTAAATGAACTTCAGAAAAATGAAGTTAGCCAACAGCAAATATCTATTACTCAAGCTGAGGTAGAAAAAGCACAGCAAGATGCTAATTTCCAACTTGGACAAGCTATTAATATCTTGCAAGAGCTTAATCAAAAAAATATCCCCGCTCAATTACGTATTCTAGTTGAAAAATATCTTGCAACACAATCAAATATTTGGGAGCATCCCCAAGAATTTGCAAATCAAGTAAATTTTTGTATAACTTCTATTAGTCAGCTTGAAACTTTAATCTCATCATTAGAACCTTTTGCTGTACTGGAGATAATTAAACATTATTTAAATGAGCATTTATCAAAGCTAAAAGTAGAAACTGAAACTTCTCTACAGCAACTTCAGAAATTACAAATTAATCTACGTGAGATAGAACAAAAATTACAACCACAGCCATCAGAAAACCTAAGAGAAGAACGAAGCTGGTGGTTGACAGAATGGCAAGCAATACCTGATAAATTTAAACCAGAAAATTCCCAAGCCGACTTATTTAGTATAGAGTTTTTACGCAATATCAATACTCAGTTTGAATCTTGGCAACAACAACTCCAGACAGACGAAACTTATCTCAATAAATATCAGAATTTTGTTCAAGATTGGATAGGAAAATTAAGAGAGCCAACTGAAGGCGATCGCGATGATTTAAGGCGCATTTATTTAGATAATGCTAATGTCGTCGGTATCACCTGCGTTCAAGCTGCAAATAGAGGGTTTTCGGAAGAATTCAAATCATTTGATGTCGTTATCATTGATGAAGTTAGTAAATGTACTCCACCAGAGTTACTAATCCCTGCATTGAAAGGCAAAAAGTTAGTTATGGTAGGAGATCATCGGCAATTACCACCCATGCTTGATACTAGCACTTTAGAAGAAGTTGCCCAAACAATAGGCAATACAAGAGACGAACTACAATTCTTAGAAGAATCACTATTTAAAAGTCAGTTTGAATCTGCTGATGAAAGCATTAAACAAATGCTAACTACACAATATCGAATGCATCCATTTATTATGGGAGCAATCAATCAGTTTTATGAGGGTAAACTAGAATCTGGGATTTTGGAACCTGACACAAAACGCGCACATCATTTAGCAGATGAAATTATCCGAGAATCTCACCATATTCTCTGGGTAAAAACGCCTATTGAGAATCAGTTTTTAGAGCAAAAAAATGGAACTTCTTACTTTAATACTCCAGAAATTGATGCGATTGAACGTTTGTGTCAGCAGTTTGAGAATACTTGGGCTTCTAAAGTTGCTAATGGTGAACCCAAAAAAGAAATTGCCGTAATTACATTTTATGGCGCTCAATTAAGAAAAATTGATGAGCGTTTGCAATCTGAACTTTTCCCTTCCCTAGAAATTCGTACTGGTACTGTAGATAGATTTCAAGGTATGGAAAGACCTGTTGTAATTGTCAGCATGGTTCGCAACAATAGTAAAGGAGATGTGGGATTTGCCAAGAAGCCAGAACGGGTTAACGTTGCATTTTCCCGCGCTCAAGAACTCCTGATAATTGTGGGTTGTCATAATTTATTTACCCATCAATCAGGTAAAGTCGGAAGTATGTATTCAGAAGTTTCAAATATTGTCAGTCTTCATGGAGGTTTCGTTGATGTTTCTCGCCTCTTCAGCTAAATCTGTGGTGTAGCCCCCCGCACGTTTTGTGCGAATCGACAAAAAACCTAAATTTCATAAACCGTAACTTGGGCTAAGTATCTTAACGGAATTTGCTCTTAGAGATAGAAATATCGTATTTCTGCGGTCGATAATGTAGCATTTGATAGCTATTCTAAGAAAAGCACTGAGACAAGACAGCGCTGAGTAATTAGTTAACTTCTTTATGCTTTACCGTCTAGCGTTAACCTCTAGCCTGGTGCTGGCAAGTGCATTAAGCTTGCAGGCATTCGCTCTAGATCGAGCTGTGCTAGCTCAAAGTGCAGATGTTCCGTTCAGTGGAACAGTTCCAGCTGAAGCTACCTTTATTTCTTCTGCCCCTGGCACTGCTGAACCAACTATTTCTAGCACTTCTAGTGGAATTGCGACAAATCTTGAATCACAAACTCCTGCCACTATCGGTGTGCAAAGCAGCACATCTGCAACTGTTACTGTTTCTCCTCCCAAGCTTGTATCTGGCCCTAGTCCCGATCCATCTGGGACAACGCACATTGGCTTTTTAAAATTTGGTTCGATCAATATTCGCAGTGATGTTGGTGGTGGGAGCGCAACNTTTGCTNNNGCAGGTAACACCAATCTAGAGGTGAATTTGTTAGTAGAACGACCAGTAGCGTTTACGCCAGGAATTTATACCTACGTTGTTACCTTAACTATCGCACCATAACTGCTTTTCTTGTTGATGCTTCGTTTGATTGAACTCTAATTCATTTGAGAAGGATTTAAAAATGATTCGTCGTTCTTTATTAACCGCTGCTTTGATAATTGTTGGTTCTGTTGCTGTTGCACCCAAAACAATGGCACAAACTGCTGATGTTCCTTTTACAGGAAATGTCGGTGGTGTCTGCAACTTCGATCAAATTATCCCTGGTAAATTGGGACTCAACCAGCCGACTAATGCAACTGCACTAGCGGGAGGATTTACTGGAGGGCAATTTGGTAAGGTTTTTGTTAGCTGTAATCAAGGTGCCAGAGTGAGTATATCTCAGCCACAGCAGACCGGAGGCCCTGCGTTTACACCTATGTTCTCTGCCGGACATATCAACTCATCTTTTGGTAGTACGAGTTCTCAGGGTGGTAGTCCTGTGTTACTGCCCCCTGGTAGCGGTTTGCCTTTGGATATAGACATGATCGTAGATAAGGGCAGTCCCCTTCTTCCTGGAAACTACAGCTATGTAACAACCTTGACTATCGTGCCATAGTCTAAAATTTTTCCCGTTTCCTTCAGATTGATTGAGAAAAATAATTGCTGAATATCTTGTCGCTAGAGAATAAATTTTCAAGCGGCAAGATATTTTTCTGATTACCCAGAGATAAAATAACCCTGCTTTTGGGAATTATAAATCAGGAATTAAATTTACAATCCCGCCATATTTATAAATATGCTCAATAATAATTGGCGCTCTCTAGCTGCTGTTAGTGCTGGCTTATTCGCCCTAATATTGTTTCCTGGTGCTGCTAAAGCACAAATGAGCGTTTCTCCTCTGGTGATTGAAGCCAAGGCGGAACGCGGACAAGCCCAAGGAATGATTACAATTTCCAATACCAGTAAGACTCCTTCTCGGATTCGGATCTATGCTCAACCTTTCACATATAGCCGCGATACAGGGTTTCAAACCTTATCCTCTAGTCCCAATGACCTGACAAAATATCTGCAATTCTCACCGCGTGAGTTGACTGTCAAACCAGGAGAAGTTCGGCGGGTGCGCCTCATTAGCCGCTTGGCTCCTAATTTACCTGATGGGGAATATCGTGCGGTAGTGTTTAATGAAACTCTCAGTGAATCCAAAGATGCTGCTGGTAATAACGTTACTTTGGTGGCACGAATTGGCGTGACATTCTACGTCAGAAAAGGCAATCTTTCTCCACAATTAGCGATTGATAGTGCCAGCTTTAACCCAGAGCAAAAACAAATTCAAATTTTAGTTCGCAATCAAGGTCAAGCAACTGTTCTCCCTAGTTTAAATTGGACTTTGCGCCAAGGGCAAACTGTTATCAAAACTGGGCAGGTAGATACTAATGCTGTGGTGGCAAATAGCGATCGCAATTTCTTATTAAATTACCCCAATAAAGACCAACCAGCCCTCAAACCCGGTCAATATCAGCTAAGTGGTGAGTTGTTTTGGGGTGAAGACAGTAAAAAAACTAAGTTGCCCTTCAATTTAAATATTACTATTCCTACACAAACAGCGGCATCAAATAAAAAATAGCTTGTGTAAAAATTCGTAATTCATAATACTTCGGCTCCCTTCTCTACGAGAGGCTGCACTTCGACTACGCTCTGTTACCACGCCAACGGCTTCTCTACGAGACGCTACGCGTTAGCGGAGCTTTCGCTTTAGCGATACGCTCAGGGCAAGACGCTCAGTACAAGTTCGTAATTCGTAATTAATAAATTCAAATTAAATCTGGCATCTTTAGCCTGATTTGGGAGAATTAGTCTGGCTGTAAAATACAGGATTAATATATATAATTTTGCCTGGTACGTGGGAATTATATGTTGTAGACACATTGCATTGCAATGTGTCTATTTTTAATAAATTTCCTGAGAAATGAAAATTTTGTGCAACTTCGCTTATTAACTATTATAAGCAAATATCTGCTAGCTGCGATCGCTATTATCTGTCAAATTACGATCGCCCCAGCGAAGGCAGATACACCTGCGATTTCAAATCTACAAACGCCCACAACTGACCAATTAGCGAAGGATTCTGAATTTAAAGTTTTTCCCGTAGGATTGAATGTAGGGAACCGCAATGTCAATCCTAGCGTTTTAGTGCGCGGTCAAGAAGATGGTTCTGAAGCAATTGATTTTGCAAATTGGCTCTTACCCTATGATGCTGTAATTCAAGGATTAAAATTAAATATTACCACTTTACCTGATGGTCAATTAGAAGTGCGATCGCCTGGTGTTGTAACTCGCATCGACCCAACAAAACTTCGCACCGATCCAGAATTAGGATTAGTCTTGACAATTCAAGATTTACAAACTCTCTTTGGCGTAACGGCAAAATTTGATATCAATGAATACGCCATAGTTTTAGATGTTCCAGGATTAGATCAATCTACTGGCAAACTAGCAGAAACGGAAACTCCGATTCAACTGGAAGGATTACCACACATTGCACCTCAAAAGTTTAGTATTGCCGCAATTGAACAGAAGGTAAATGCTAGCGGTAGTGCTACCAGATCGACAAACTATAGAGGTGATTTTCTGGCTGTTGGTAGTGCTTTTGGTGGTTCGTGGTTCATCCGCACCGATCAACCAAATTTAGAAAATCCGCAAACTTGGAATATTGCCGAAGCGCAGTTTCTGCGACAAACTAATTCAGCTGATTATTTTGTAGGTTCCCAGCCAACGTTTTGGCAGACTCAAGGAACAGGAGACTATTGGGGTTTTACATCCATTCAACGACAGGGTTTTGTACCACCTCAACCCTTCGGTGGCGGTTCTTCCGATCCTCGCCAACGGTTACAAGCAGATGCTATTGGACGGACAATTTCTGGTAAGACTGAACCAGGTACATTAGCGCGGTTGGTACAAGGTTTTGGCGATCGCGTAATTGCCGAAATTTTAGTTGATTCGTCTGGCATTTACCGCTTTGAAAATATTAAAAGCCAAAATCAATTTTTGGGCAACAATTATCGCGTCTTGCTTTATCCCCAAGGACGACTCACCGCCCAACCAGAAATTCAAGAGGCTACTTTTTCGACAGTACTAGGACAATTACCAGCAGGTGCTTCAGCATTAATCGTTTCTGGTGGGTTACGACGGGATTTTGTGGGAAATCAAAGTCTGTTGGGCAACTTTTCTGACTTTCGGGGCGGAGTTGCTGGGCGTTGGGGTTTATCAGAAAATCTGACAGTAGGCTTAGGTGGAGTGTACGACGAATCGCCTAGAGCCTTAGCAGAATTATTTTGGCGTCCGGGAAAGTTACCTTTGGAAGTAGCAGTTTCAGCACTGACGGGTAATAAGTGGGATGTGAATACAGATATTCGCTATAATCCATTTTCTACCTTGAGTGCTGCATTTATTAGCGATCGCTTGTCTAGCCGTTTTAATCTAGATTGGCGAGTTTTGCCTCAATTCACCTTATTCACTAGTACTGACACAGCTGATGCGACATCTGGCGGTATGCAAATTAACTTGAGTGGCAAAGATGTCTTTACCTTTGCCCGTGTCAGCTTAGATACTAAAAACCGCCTGCGCTGGAATTTGCTGCAACGTCTTGGGAGACTAGAATTAACGCAACGCGGTAACGAAATTGGCAGTTTGTCGGAACTAACTTACAACTTTTCTAAAAACAGCTTTTCTAATAGTGGCAACGCCCTGCTGTTAAATTATGAAACACAGAATCAAAACCGTAACGACAGCTTGCTAAGTGTGAGTTGGCGGTATCGTTCACAACAACAGGCGATTGATGGTAGTTATAGATGGGAAATACAGTTGGGTTATGGCACTGGTTCTCAGGGTAATGGACTACTAGCGACATTATCAACAACAGTTTTACCAGGTTTGCTATTACGGGCGCGCTATCAAGGAGTATCGGCAAGTTCCGATGAAGCAACTTTCAGCATAGATTTAGCTTCTAGCCTGAATTTACAAGGGGGTATTAGTCCAGGCGATCGCCGTTCTAATTATTTCCGTACACAAGGCGGACTGTCAATTAAGCCATTTTTTGACCGGAATAATAACGGCAAACAGGATAGAGGCGAGGAAGTTTATACAGATAACGCTGATTTATTGTTGACTTTGAATAATAAACCGCTGAAGTCGTTTTTACCACAAATCCAGAGCGATTGCACTTTAGTACGGATGTCTCCCGGCGTTTATCGCCTCGATCTCGATCCAGCAGGTTTACCGCCTGATTGGCAGGCTGCGGCTGAATCTTTAGCCGTTGATGTGATTGCGGGGAGTTATACCCCTGTGATGATTCCGCTAATTCGTTCTTACACGCGATCGGGGGTAATTACGGATGCTCAAGGCTAAGCGATCGCAGGCGCACGTGTAGAAGCTATACAACCAGATCGGGGGACTCGGCGTTTTTCTGTTACCAACGGTGCTGGAGTCTATTATTTAGAAGGCTTGCCACAAGGTAAATACACTCTACAAATCAACGGTAAATCTTCTGGTAGCTTAACATTGGAAGAGTCTTCTGAGGCATTCCAAGAGCTTAATTTACAACACCCGTCAATCCCCTAGGGCGTGTCATATCATGTCCGCTTGATTGCTTATTAAACCCGAAGAACCCCACCCCGCCAAAGCTGTGCTTTGTCTCCCCTCCCCGCCTGCGGGGAGGGGGTTATTTTATTATGGGTAATTTGGCGGACATGATATCATCTATAAAGAGTGTCTGCCTCCGTAACCTCATACTTCATACAAAAGAAAACTGCTGTAAAATCCTCCCCGTACTTGAAGTATGAGGAGGATTCAATTATCCCAAATTAGCAATTATCAATATTGCTAATTTGGATTTAGCTGTAAGCTTGCAGACATGCCTTAGCCTTCTATGGATTTTGAGAGATGTTTACGCAACGATCTCAAAGTTTATCGCTGATAATAATGGTGGGGCTGTGAATTGATTGTTATCGTTATCAATGTTGGCAAACAGACTACCTGTCCCAAAGCCTGGTGATGTCAAGTTTTGGTTGAAGAACAAGTTGCCAGTTCCAAGACTGTAAGTAATGAGTCCAGAGCTAGTTGCCGCTGCTGCATCATTAGCTACTATCCTAATTTGGAGCAGATTATTGAGTCCGCCAAAAGTTGTCTTATCGAGGACAATTTTATCGTTAAAGTTGCTGAAGTCAGTAATTGTATCGACACCGAGATCGGCACTATTGTACCCAACACCTGAGTTGAATACAAAGCGATCGCCACCAGCACCACCAGTCAGGATGTCATTACCTTTACCACCTCGTAATGTATCATTACCACTATCTCCATAGAGTAAGTCATTGCCAGCGCCACCATAGAGAATGTCATTACCCTCACCACCGAAGGCTCTCAACGGTGTTGTTGTACCACTACCATCCAGGAAGTCATTGCCAGCCCCACCTGTGAACCAGACTGCATTTACAGAAGTTCCTGACAAGCTGTTGACATCAAGGGTGTCATCACCCCCACCACCATTGATTTCAAACCTCTCTGCACTGTCTACAGTCAGAGTGAAGGGAACCAAGTTCAGGCGATCGAAGATTGCTCTGCCTTGAGCATCTTGTTGTAGGCGGAAGTTGTCTCCCACACCCGCGCCGTTAACTTCAACCACGTCATAGCCAGCATTACCGCTGATTCTGTCGCTACCGTCACCATTGTTCCAGATCAGGCGATCGTTACCGTTTCCACCAGTAAAGGTGTCGTTGCCACGATTTCCGAGTATGGTATCGTTCCCGTCCCCACCAGATAGAAAGTCGATACCATCACCACCTCGTAACAGGTCATTACCAGTATCACCATAGAGGTTATCATTGCCAGTACCACCTGTCAGGCTGTCATTACCCTCACCGCCGAAGGCTCTTAACGGTGTCGCTGTACCACTACCATCGAGTACATCATTTCCTGCCCCGCCTGTGAACCAGACTGCATTTACAGAAGTTCCTGAGAGGTTGTTGACATCAAGGGTGTCTTCACCTCCACCACCATTGATTTCAAACCTTTCTGCACTGTCTACAGTCAGAGTGAAAGGAACCAGGTTCAGGCGATCGAAGATTGCTCTGCCTTGAGCATCTTGTTGCAGGCGGAAGTTGTCTCCCACACCTGCGCCGTTGACCTCAACCACGTCATAGCCAGCATTACCGCTGATTCTGTCGCTACCGTCACCATTGTTCCAAATCAGGCGATCGTTGCCGTTTCCGCCAGTGAAGGTGTCGTTCCCACGATCTCCGATTAGGGTATCATTCCCGCCTCCACCAGATAGAAAGTCGATACCATCGCCACCTCGTAACAGATCGTTACCACCATTTCCAAAAAGGCTGTCATTTCCACCCAAACCATTGAAGTTATCAGAAGCAGCATTACTGATACCTATATCTGCTCCATTAGTTGGCCTCTGGGTCTGGAATCCAATTTACTGCCATGATTAATACTCCTAATTCTTAATTTCTCTAAGTGAATAATGAGTTACTAATACTTCATTTTTAATAAATGTATGGAAGTACTAGTTTCTCTCTATGAACTACAAAACTTATAGTTTTTAGCTGCTAAGTATTACTCAGAGATATTTTCTTCTTTTATGCAGAATATTGGTTTTTGTAAAACTTCTTCACTATGATTTTTATAGATAGAGTTGAATACATCCTGACTTTTTACGTCATCTGAAAAAGAAAGAGTAGCTCGTGAATGCCTTTTACAAACTAGCTTTCAACTGATTGAACGATTTTTGCTCAAGTTCAAACAAATGTAAGTAACGTTGAAAAAATGACAATATTAAATACTAAACCGTATTCGTATTGTGACTTTACTAACAGCTGCTTAATTCGTTGAGTCGTATTAATAAGTGAGTGTTTATATGAAAAATATTGTAAGTTTTGATTCAAAGAATTTATAAGTACTAGTGATTCCAACGTACCTAATAAAAATCAATTCATTCAGTTATTAACCCGGATTTTTGTTGAAATTGGAGCATTGATTTTTACATTTACTCTCAAACAAGTATTTATCTAATGAGTAAAATGTAATACTTTAATCTGATTCAATATTTTGGTTCTAGAGTTACGTAAATTCGACGGCTTATATCGTGTCCGCTGAATTGCCTATAATAAAAGAACCTCACCCTGTCCTATCGGAAGGCTTTGCATAGCAAAACCAGGGTGAGGTTTAGAAGGACTTTTGGGTAATCAGATGACTTGTGTGTACACCGTAAGCCTATTAGGGGAGAGGCCATGCTAATACGATTTGGTTAAAGACTGAGTTATTGTTAAGACGGTGATTCATCGCGTCTCTTGCCTTAACCGAACAGTATTTGGATGCCACGCAGGAATCACAAGAATTTACCGCAGTTGACATCATTCCCTGGCTGACAGTCAGGGAATGAGAAAATACTAACTCGCGGCTAAATTGCTCCAACCGACGTAGGGTAATTTTGTAGCTGTTGCCAGAACTTGGTCAGCATTCGCCACCAACTGACCGCAAGCGTCCCAAGTTCCAGAAATAAATGTGCTTCTTGTCCCTTCACCGATCGCAACTGGAGCGGTGTAATCAGCAATTTGCACTTGCAAGGTTTCCAGGTTTACTGTTACGGCAGATTGAGGATTGGCAGCAACTAAATCTTGCAGTTGTTTAACAGTCACAGCATCGGCTGTCAAACAAGGTATGCCCATTGCCACACAGTTACCAAAAAAGATTTCGGCGAAGCTTTCACCGATTAAAGCTTGGATTCCCCATTTTGCGATCGCTTGGGGTGCATGTTCTCGTGATGAACCACAGCCAAAGTTACGGTTGACTATTAAAATATTCGCCCCTTTGTATTGGGGTTGGTCAAAGGCATGTTCACCTTTGAGCGCTGTCCGGTCATCGATAAATGCGCCTTCGCCTAACCCATCAAAGGTAACGGCTTTTAAATATCGCGCAGGAATAATGCGATCGGTATCTATATCATTGCCCACTAAGGGTACACCGCGCCCTGAAACTGTTTTAACTTCACTCACCATAAACTTTATTTACCTATCATTTCAATGACAGTATGTTAATTTCTACAAATGACCAATGACAAATGACCAATGACCAAAAAATTACAGCAACTCACGCACGTCAGAGACTTCGCCTTTAATGGCAGCAGTAGCGACCATCGCCGGACTCATTAACAATGTCCGACCAGAAGAGGAACCTTGTCTGCCTTTAAAGTTGCGGTTGGAGGAAGAGGCGCTGATTTGTCTTCCTTGCAGCTTATCGGGGTTCATGGCTAGGCACATGGAACATCCTGGTTCTCGCCATTCAAATCCGGCTTCTTGAAAGATTTTATCCAGTCCTTCAGCTTCTGCTTCTTCCTTCACCCGTTCGGAACCGGGGACAACGAAGGCTTTAATTCCTTCTGCAACGTGGCGACCTTTGGCGATTTTCGCCGCTTCTCGCAAATCACTAATTCTGCCGTTGGTGCAACTACCAATAAAGCAGACATCGATTTTAGTGCCCTTTATCGGTTGACCGGGATATAAATCCATGTAGCGGTAAGCTTCTTCGGCAATAAATCGGTCTTCTTCTAGCAGTTCTTCTGGCTGAGGTACTGACTGGTTGACACCGATACCTTGACCGGGAGTAATCCCCCAAGTGACGGTAGGAGGAATTTCCGCAGCGTCGAATACAACTACATCATCGTACTGGGCATCTGCATCGCTCTTGATGGAATCCCACCAAGCTACTGCTTTATCCCAATCTGCATCTTTGGGTGCAAAATCTCTGCCTTTGAGGTAATCGTAGGTGACTCGATCGGGATTGACGTAACCGCATCTAGCACCGCCTTCGATCGCCATATTGCAGACAGTCATCCTCTCTTCCATATTCATTTGCTCAAAGGTCGTACCTGCAAATTCATAGCCATAACCCACACCACCTTTCACGCCAAGGGTGCGGATGATATGCAGGATGACATCTTTGGCGTAAACTCCAGGGTTGAGAGTACCGTTAACTTCTATTTTGCGGACTTTCAATTTTGAGAGAGCAAGGGTTTGGGAAGCGAGAACATCCCGGACTTGACTAGTTCCAATACCAAATGCGATCGCACCAAATGCCCCATGACTGGAAGTGTGACTATCTCCACAAGCGATCGTCATTCCTGGCTGAGTCAGTCCGAGTTCTGGAGCGATGACGTGAACTATACCCTGGCTACCAGAACCAATATTGTAAAAAGTTATCTTATTTTCTTGACAGTTATTTTCGAGCGCCTGAATCATTTCCTCTGCCAAGCTATCGGCAAAGGGACGCGCCTGGTTTTCTGTGGGCACAATGTGATCGACCGTGGCCACAGTCCGCTCTGGAAACAGTACTTTTAGACCCCTCTCGCGTAACATAGCAAAAGCCTGGGGACTGGTGACTTCATGAATTAGGTGAAGCCCGATAAATAGTTGCGTCAGCCCTGAGGGAAGTGTACCAACGGTGTGTAAGTCCCAAACTTTATCAAACAGGGTACCTTTGCTCATACGTCAATCAATATTTAAAGAGTCCGGTCTTAAATAGTATCAAAAAATAGTCTGGGTTTTTGCAGATAACTTAAATATTGTTAAACGCAGAGGGGAGGCAGCGCACATTGGTGTCAACTTAACGCGAAACCGCACGTCCGCCAGGGATTGTAAATCCCTGTCTCATAGCTAAAGTCATCTGAAGATGACTAGATATCCCCAAAAATATTCAGTCTACTGAAGTAGACTTTAGCTATGAGCCAGAGAATTCATTCTCTGGCGGGTTATGAAGCCCGTAGCGCAGCTATTTCTAGCTTAAGTTGACACCAATGGGCAGCGTGTTGCGGGGGTTCCCTCCGTTGTAGCGACTGCCGTCGCACAGAGGTACGCAGAGAATTCTTGATGTGATTGGATCGCATTTGAGGTAGTAAATGCGAAAATTCTCCGAAATATTGAGATGCAAAGATGTAAATAACTTTATCCTTTTCCACAAGGATATGTTAAGACAATACCAGATTATTGCACTACCAGGTTATGTCCATAGATTTACGGGAATTTTATCAGGCTAGCGATCCCAGCAGAACTCTGTTTGTCAACAATAGCTCTGATGGCAAGTATTATATAGATTTTTCCTCGGTACGAGGTGGTGATATTCTGGGCAAGCTGAAGCAGAAGATTACTTTTTTTAAGCCGAATGAACCCACTTGTACTTTATTTACTGGGCATATTGGTTGTGGTAAATCGACAGAACTATTACGGTTACAGGCAGAACTGGAAAAGTTAGGTTTTCATGTGGTCTATTTTGAGTCTAGTGATGACTTGGAAATGACTGATGTCGATATTGCTGATGTGCTGCTAGCGATCGCTCGGCGGGTGAGTCAAAGTCTGGATAAAATTACCCTAGAGGAACCCAACAAGTTTAATGAGTTGCTGCAAGGTGCTTGGAAGGTATTAAACTCCGAGGTGACGGCGGGAAAAGTTAAGCTTCCGGTGCTTGGTGATGTGGGTTTATCGGCAGATAAAGAAAAGTTTTCTCTGTCTGTAGGGATTGGGGAAATCACCGCGAAGATGAAAAATGACCCAACACTGCGAGAAAAACTTAATCAGTATTTAGCACCGCAAAAAACTAAGTTGCTGGAAGCGATTAATCAAGAATTATTGGAACCTGCGATCGCTAAACTCAAACAGCAAGGTAAAAATGGTCTGGTGGTAATTGTCGATAATCTTGACCGCATAGATAATCGTGCCAAACCTTGGGGTCGTCCGCAACAGGAATATTTATTTGTCGATCAGGGTGAGTTTTTGACGAAGCTGAATTGTCATCTCATCTACACCATGCCTTTGTCGTTGAAGTTTTCCAATGATTACGGAATGCTGACTCAGCGTTTCCCAGAAGACCCCAAGGTGTTACCAATGGTTCCTGTGCAATGGTCTGATGGCAGTGTTCATACACAGGGAATGTCACTCATGCAGCAGATGGTACTGGCTAGAGCTTTTCCTGACTTGACACCAGAGGAGCGTTTAAATAAAGTTACCGAGATTTTTGATAATGCTACTAGCTTAGAACGCTTGTGTCAAATGAGCGGTGGTCATGTGCGGGACGTGCTGAGGCTGCTGAATACCTGGATTATGGAAGAGATGAGTCTTCCCCTAACCCGTGAAACCTTAGAGCAAGTTATTCGTTCTCGGCGGAATGAAATCATGTTACCGATTTCTGAGGATGAGTGGCAATTGTTACGTCATGTCAAAGAAAGGAAAAAGGTGAGTGATGACCACGGATATCAAAAACTGATCCGCAGTCGGTTTGTGTTTGAATATCGGGATGGTGGCGAGTCTTGGTTTGATGTTAATCCCGTTTTGGCAGAAGCAAGGGAGTTGCAGTAAGGTATCTTTCGCTTATCCACTCACCCGCCTGGGAATAAATTCCGAGGCTAATAGCTAAAGTCCTCTCAAGAGGACTAATAATTCTTTCCAGTCCACTAAAGTGGACTTCAGCTATTAGCCTTGTACTTGAGTGCAAGGCGGGATATGTTGACTCAACGTCAAAACATATAGTAAAAATTCGCACCTGAAAAGCACATCAACTTATGGCAGACTCGCAATCACCAGAAGATGACCATGTAAACAACGAGCGCTCTCTGAAACAATTAGCTTGGGCGATTGAATCCTCTGTGGGACAGTTTAAGCTGATATTGGCACGGTGTAATTATGCTAGCTTGCGCGATCGCTTAATCTCTAAATTGCAAGAAATTTGCCAAGTCGAAATTCGTATCTTGGCAGTGCAGGAATCAAACAGAACTCTTTATACTACCATTCAGGAAGAATTCGGCGAAGAAATACCAGCCTGTGTGATGGTTGTGGGTTTGGAATCAGTGCAGAATTTATCTGTGATGTTAACTTCTGCGAATCAGGTGCGGGAGGAGTTTCGCAAGAATTTTGCTTTTCCCTTAGTGTTGTGGATTGACGATGAAATCTACAAGCAACTAATACAGCTTGCACCAGATTTGGAAAGTTGGGCAACTACGAGAAATTTTGATATATCAACCCAACAATTAGTAGATTTTATTATTGAAACAGCTAATCAGTGGTTTAGTAATAACTTAAAATTTAGCTTCGATGTATATATTAAGCTGGAAAATGAATTAGAAGCGGCGCAAAGATATTTACTCAACAAGCCAGATGTTTATAATTTACAAATTCAAGCTAACTTAGAATCTCTCTTAGGTTTTGTTAAACAGATAAACAATCAGAAAGATTCGGCACTACAACATTATCACAAAGCTTATAAGCTCTGGCAACAAAGTTATAATTTAGAAAGACAGGTAAAAATCCTCGCTGAGATTAGCTTTTGCTATTATCTCAAAGCTTTGAAGCATCAAGATATCAATTCTCAAGACTGGCAGACAACTTGGCATTATCTTCAAGAGTATATAAATTTTATTAGCCAGTTTAAAAGTCCAGATTTAATTGCTAGTTCAGTAGTTAAATTTGGTGATATTTTGCGAGACTTGAAAAAGTGGGAAATATTACATAGTCTTTCAGAACAAGCTTTATTAATCCATCAAAATAACAAGCAGCCAAGGGAAATAGCCAAAGATTATGGTTTTTTAGCTGAGGTGGCTTTAGCTCAAAAAAACTGGGTTAAAGCAAATCAGTTAGTTAAACAAGCATTAGAAGTTTTTGCTACGATTCCAGATTTGGAATCAGCTAATATATCAGGGATTTTATCTGATATTTCCGAAAGGGTTTTAAAATCAAAAGACTTGAGCTTGTATCGATTTATTCTAGGTCGTTCTCAATACCATCTCGGTCAAATTCAAGAGGCAACCCTCAGCTTAGAAACTGCTAAAGATGTGGGTAATCCCCTAGAAGATGTCAGGCTTTACTTGGATATTCTCAGATTTTTGCAGCAGCTTTATTTTGAACAGAAAAAATATCTCAAAGCATACAAAATTAAACAGCAGCGGCGTTCCATTGAACAGCAATTTGGCTTGCGGGCTTTTATTGGTGCGGGTAGGTTAGAAGCAACAAAACAGGCATTTGTAGAGACATTGCGCTCAAACTCTCCCCAAGGAAATATTGCCCCAGAAATTGCTGCATCTGGTCGTCTTTTGGATGTAGAACGTTTAATTGAACGCATGGGTCGCCCTGATTATAAGTTGATAGTAATTCATGGGCAATCGGGTGTAGGCAAAAGTTCCCTGGTAAATGCGGGACTAATGCCAGCTTTAAAGAATAAAGCAATCGGCACTCAAGATTATTTGCCTAGGTGGTAATGCGCGTTTACACCAACTGGGTGGAAGAGTTGGGGAGGCTTTTGGGAGGAACTGGAGAATGGGGAGAGTTAGAACCTCAACTTTCAGCCTCAGAACTCGGAACTTCAACCTCGGAACTCGGAACTTCAACCTCGGAACTCGGAACTTCAACCTCGGAACTCAAAACTTCCGCTTCAGAACCTCAACGTTCGACCTCAGAACTCCAAACTTCGACCACTGAACTCAAAACTTCGACCTCGGAACTCAAAACTTCGACCCCTGAACTCAAAATTTCAGCCTCAGAACTCGGAACTTCGACCTCAGAACTTAAAACTTCGACCTCCAATACTCAAAATCCCCACTCCTCACTCCTAACTCCTAACTTCCTAATCACCCAACTGCGCAAAAACGAACAGCGTAACCTCCGCACAGTGCTAATTTTTGATCAATTTGAGGAATTTTTCTTTGTTTACACCGAACCTGCACAAAGAAAGCAATTCTTTGAGTTTTTGGGAGAGTGTTTGAATGTTCTATCGGTGAAAGTTATCTTATCGCTGCGGGTGGATTACATTCATTACTTGCTGGAGTGCAATGATTTGTCCAGTCTCAAGATTATTGGCAATGACATTCTCAGTAATAATGTGCTTTACAAGTTGGGGAATTTTTCACCTGCTGATACAAAGTCAATTATTCAGCGTTTAACTGAAAATACTAGTTTTCGTTTAGAATCAGCTTTAGTTGAACAACTGGTACAAGATTTAGCCAGAGAATTGGGTGAAGTTCGTCCTATTGAGTTGCAGGTTGTGGGGGCGCAACTGCAAACGGAGAATATTACAACTCTGGCAGAATATCGGCAGCGTGGTACTAAGGACGAATTGGTTAAACGTTATTTGCATGAAGTTGTTAATGATTGCGGTGTTGAGAATCAGCAAGCAGCAGACATATTACTCTATTTGCTGACCGATGAAAAAGGAACTCGCCCTCTAAAGACTCGCGCTGAGTTGGAACGCGATTTGCTCCCGTACTTCTTCGAGATTGCCCCAATCCCTCTTAAAAAAGGGGGCTTTATTCTTTTTACATCTTTTTTAAGGCGATCGCAGCAGGCAAAAGTAAGTCTGAGCCGCGGCTTTCGTCGCTCAGAACTTCAGGGAGGGTCAGAAGCTAGGGAGAAACAAGCTTCTGAAATAAGTCAATTAGATTTAGTGTTAGAAATTTTTGTTCAATCCGGCTTAGTGGTTTTGCTACCAGAAAACCCGGCTGACCATTATCAACTGGTACATGACTACATTGCCGCCTTTATCCGCCAGCAACAAGAACCGAAGTTAAAGCAGGTAATGGCAGAACTGGAAAAGGAACGAAAACAAAGAAAACTGAGTGAAGCGAAACTAAATAACTTTCTCAAACGCGCCCTTTTTAGTTCCATCTCCGCAGGTTTAGGATTTGCTGGGTTGGCAGTGGTAACATTCCAGTGGACAGTAGAGGCAAATGTTCAGCTAATTAACGCCATCAATAACTCTTCTGAAGCCTTTTTTGCCTCTGGACAATATTCAGATGCTTTAATAACAGCCTTAAAGGCAAGTAATAAACTCAAGCATACAATTTGGGCACAGCACAGAAGCGATACCCGAATGCAAACTGTAGCAACTTTACGGCAAGCAGTTTACTTACAGCCAAATGAGAAGAAAGAAAACCGTCCTATAGAGGTAAATACTTTAGAAGGTCATAGCAATGGGGTCATTAGCGTCGCATTCAGTCCCAATAGACAACAGTTAGCTTCTGCCAGTTATGACAAAACTATCAAAATCTGGGATGTCGGCAGTGGTAAACTCATAAAAACCTTAACTGGTCATAGCGAGTCTGTCTATAGCGTGGTCTACAGCCCTAATGGACAACAGTTAGCTTCTGCTAGTACTGACAAGACCATCAAAATCTGGGATGTTAGTAGCGGCAAACTCCTCAAAACTCTGACTGGTCATAGCAATTCGGTCATTAGCGTAGTCTACAGCCCCAATGGACAACAGTTAGCTTCTGCTGGTGATGACAAGACCATCAAAATCTGGGATGTTAGTAGCGGCAAACTCCTCAAAACCCTGACTGGTCATAGCAGTGAGGTCGTTAGCGTGGTCTACAGCCCTAATCGACAACAGTTAGCTTCTGCTAGTTATGACAAGACCATCAAAATCTGGGATGTCACTAGCGGCAAACTCCTCAAAACCCTGACTGGTCATAGCGATTTGGTCAGTAGCGTGGTCTACAGCCCCAATGGACAACAATTAGCTTCTGCTAGTTATGACAAGACCATCAAAATCTGGGATGTCACTAGCGGCAAACTCCTCAAACCCCTGACTGGTCATAGTATTTGGGTCAATAGCATTGCCTACAGCCCCAATGGACAACAGTTAGCTTCTGCTAGTGCTGACAAGACCATCAAAATCTGGGATGTCAGCAGAGGCAAACTCCTCCAAACTCTGACTGGTCATAGCAATGCGGTTAGTCGTGTGGTCTATAGCCCCAATGGACAACAGTTAGCTTCCGCTAGTCTTGACAACAACACTATCAAAATCTGGGATGTCAGCAGAGGTCAACCCCTCAAAATGCTTACTGGTCATAGCAATTCGGTCATTAGCGTAGTCTACAGCCCCAATGGACAACAGTTAGCTTCCGCTAGTTATGACAAGACCATCAAAATCTGGGATGTCAGCAGTGGTCAACTTCTCAAATCTCTGACTGGTCATAGCGATTTGGTCAGTAGCGTGGTGTATAGCCCCAATGGACAACAGTTAGCTTCTGCTAGTTATGACAAGACCATCAAAATCTGGGATGTCACTAGCAGCAAACTCCTCCAAACTTTGACTGATCATAGCAATTCGGTCATTAGTGTGGTCTACAGTCCCAATGAACAACAGTTAGCTTCTGCTAGTCTTGACAAGACTATCAAAATCTGGGATGTCAGCAGTGGTAAACTCCTCAAATCACTCACTGGTCATAGCAGTGCTGTCTTTAGCGTGGTCTACAGTCCCAATGGACAACAGTTAGCTTCTGCTAGTGATGACAAGACTATCAAAATCTGGGATGTCAGCAGTGGTAAACTCCTCAAAACGCTGACTGGTCATGGCAGTGCGGTCAATAGCGTCGCCTACAACCCCAATGGACAACAGTTAGCTTCTGCTAGTGATGACAATACCATCAAAATCTGGGATGTCAGCAGTGGTCAACTCCTCAAAACGCTGACTGGTCATATTGGTTGGGTCAATAGCGTGGTCTTCAGTACCAATGGACAACAGTTAGCTTCTGCTAGTGATGACAAGACCATCAAAATCTGGGATGTCAGCAGTGGTCAACTTCTCAAATCTCTGACTGGTCATAGTAATGTAGTCGAGAGTGTGGTTTACAGCCCCAATGGACAACAGTTAACTTCTGCTAGTGCTGACAAAACAATAATTTTATGGGATTTGGATTTCGATAATTTATTACACAGTGGTTGCAACTTGCTGAATAATTACTTCATTGGCCATCCAGAAGTGTTAGAAGAGTTGCAATCATGCCAAACTCCATCTCGTTTGGCGCAAGGTGCTACAGTATTAGTCATCCAAGGTGAGAAGTTAGCACGAAATGATGATATTAATGGCGCTGTTGAAAAGTTCAACAAAGCACAGCATTGGGATAATAAATTAAAGTTTGATTCCCAGGCGAGGGCGAAAGAGTTGGCGAATAAAGTTAAAGGTGACAAGGGGACATTACCCTAATGATAGATAATCACAAGGCAAAAGGATGGCATACAGCGATTTTAGTCTCGCCAAGGTGAAAAAGAGTTTTGATTTAACACTCGATGAAACTCGGAATTTATTTGCTGATACAAAACCTGTTACACCATCAGAAACACTCAGAACAATTTTAATAGATTACATCCCTTTAGCAACTGCAATTTCAACCGAAAAAGCAAGGTCAGAGTTTTTAATTGCACCAATTATTGCAGAGATCAGACGATTATTAAATAATAAAATCTCCCTATTTTCGGGAAATGAATTTAATGTTGATGCAACTCAAGGCTTGCAAGGTTTTTGCAATTACATCATCAGCCATTCCCAAGAACAATTATTTATTTCTGCTCCGGTAATGTTTATTTTTGAAGCAAAAAAAGAAGATATTATCGGCGGTCTGGGTCAATGCGTAGCGGCAATGATTGCAGCGCAGCTGTTCAATCAAAATCAAGGCAATGAATTTGGGCGAATTTATGGCTCGGTTACTAGCGGAACTAACTGGAAGTTTTTATTTTTAGAAGGGACGACTGTTTATATAGATTCGACTGAGTATTATATTAAAGAAGTTGATAAAATTTTGGGTATTTTATTGCAACCTTTTCAGGCTGTTTTAACTGCTGTTTGAATATATAGCAGGTGTTGATGTAACTTACCTGGTCAAGTTTGAAAATTTGCTAAAAAATAAGATAAGTTAAACAACTCGTTCACCATTAAGTATCTAGGCATAAGTTTGTAGTAAGGACTTTAGTCCTGATAATCCTTGCTCTGAGCGATAAATCGCTCACTACAAACTAGGAGTTTATTTTATATTTAATTATGTCTACCTACTTACCACTATTCGATTGATATGAGTCTATATTGTCTAGTTCACGGTGCTTTCCAAGCCACTTGGTGTTGGGATTTGCTAATTCCATACTTAGAAGCGCAGGGTCACAAAACCGTAGCAATGGATTTGCCAATTGAAAATGCATCTGCTACTTTGTCCCAATTTGCAGATGTAGTAATTCAAGCGCTGCCAAAAACTGATGATGATATTGTCCTAGTCGGTCACTCAATGGCTGGTACTATAATTCCCTTGGTTGCAGAAGCGGTAAAAGTGCGTCAACTAGTGTTTGTGGCGGCGCTACTTCCATATCCTGGAGTCAGTACACTCGACCAGTTTTCTCATCGTCTTGATTCTGATATGCTCAAATCATTCAATTACCAGCCAAAAGAGCTAAGTAAACTCGAACAGTTCCACGATGAGCCTGATATTTATGAACCAGCTTCCGTAGGTAAAGATTATTCAGACGAAGCAGTATTAAGGGAGTTTTTTTTTCATGATTGTCAACCAGATGTAGCACAGTGGGCAATCTCGAAAAGTCGTTCGCAACAATCTATGGCATATATATTTGAAACAAATCCTCTAAAAGCTTTGCCAGATGTTGAACGTAAATATATTGTTTGTACCAATGACCGAATAATATCTCCTACATGGTCACGCTACGCCGCACGCAAGCGTTTAGGAGTCGATGCCATTGAACTACCTTCTGGACATTGCCCACACCTGTCTCGTCCTGACCTTCTGGCTTCAGTATTAACTAGTGATTAATTGTTTGAGTTTGGGTCAATTGTTGCCATAGCAAAGTTATTTTCCAACTGCTGCATTTTTGACGAATCTGATAAAAATGCAGAATATCTTACTGGTGCGTTGGCGCAACCCGCCGTAGGTATCGCTCATAATAAATGAAGCCCGATAAAGGTAAACTGGTATGGATTGGAGAACTTATATTCATTCAGACCCGAAAATTCTCCTTAGAAAGCCTGTCGTCAAAGGAACGCGGCTATCTGTGGAATTCATATTAGGGTTGTTTGCCGAAGGTTGGACAGAACAGCAAGTTACAGAAAGCTATCCAACTCTCAGCGCTCCTGCAATCCAAGCTGTGTTCGCATTTGCCGCGGAGTGTCTCAAAGAGGATGTATTCTACACACCATTGCTGTCTATTGAGGCCAAGTAATGCGGTTTCTGGCGAATGAGAACTTTCCACTTCCCAGTGTGCGGCTGCTACGGCAAGCGGGCTATGATGTTGCCTCGGTGACAGAGGATTGTCCAGGTATTGAAGATACCGAGGTTTTGAATCGTGCCGCTAATGAGCAACGGGTGATTTTAAGGTTTTATCGCGACTATGGCGAACTCATCTATCGCTTAAGATTACCATCACCAACGGGTGTGATTTATCTGCGGTTTCGCCCCCATATTCCAGAGGAGCCAGCCACACTATTGTTAAATTTAGGGATCTGCGGGTTAATAGTGTCCCAGCCAGGAGGGTTTCGACCTTCGATTGCGCTCAGTGCATCGCTGCGCTCAACCCTCAGATGTCGAGAGTTGAGCGCAGTCGAAACTCGGTTTATTGGTACTTTATTTTCACTCAAGTCCTTACTAGAGATAGAAGGATTGCAATTTGAGGAGCAGTTCACGGTATTAGAGCGCGATCAGATTCGTCAGCGTCCTCTGCCATAATTAAGGAATACCACAAATCTAAAAAGGCTAGAAACTGCATTTAAGCTGTCTCTAGCCTTAATTTACTGAATGGGCAGTACCAGACTCGAACTGATGACATCCTGCTTGTAAGGCAGTAGTGTAAAAATCTAAAATGTATTGTCTGCATAGCTTCTAGAAAGTGTAAAAATTCACTGAGCTAATTTTGAGCTAATTTGACAATTATTCTGCTACCGCTTCTTCTGTTTCAGAAGTTTCAGCAACACTTGTAAGTTGTTTGGCTCTCTTCGCCATCAACTTTTTAGCAGCAACTTGAAATTCTCCACGTGTGGGTTTTTCCATATCTGGCGGATAGGAGTTAACAATTTTGGTCAAGTGACGCTTACCCTTGGTGTTTTCCTGGGCGATGTCGCCCAAAATTTCTGCTCTTTTTGACTCGGTGTCACCAGCGAAAGTGAGGTATTTTTCGAGTGTTGGCGTAACACCTCTCTTAAGTGGCTGAAATTCGGGCTTTGACGGTTCTGCGTTGCTCACGCTACCGTTATCAGTTTTAGCTTTTGGCTCTTGCTTACGTCCGTTAGTCTGCTCTTCGGTCAGCAATGTTGCTGCCTCATGCCGCCCCTGCTCCATGCGAAAGTGAATCACTAGTTGAGATGCCGTTTCATGAGCTACTGCCCATGAATCATCGCTCCAGTAAAAGGGTGTGCCCAATGCCTGAAGGCGAAGTCGCAGTTCCTCTTCTGTTTCGCCAGTGATTGAGGTAATCCGATTCCAGGGCACCACGTTGGGCATTTCTTGAGTTGGAGCTAAATCAAACTCTACCGATCTGGAAACTGTTGCTACTGTCATAGCTTCCTCGCTTTTATGTATTTCCTCTGATTTTAGTTCAGCCGCAAGTAACAGGTTGCTGGCAGTGTCGTATATTTTCAGTTTGGAAGTGCCGAGGATGATGGCAGCTTGCTGTATCAAGCTATTGGATTGGGCGATGACAATGTTAGGATCAGCGCCTCGGAAGATGAGGCAGTCTTCATTGACTGTGATATTGAGGTCAGTAAGGACAAAAGTTTGAAATCGAGCAAGCTTTGCCGTATGTAAGCGTTGGGCGTCTTGGGAGTTGTATTCGGTGAGCATGGGAAGGCAGTGCGGTAAGAGGGGGTTTCCCGCATGAGCAACTGCCGTTTAGTTTTCCCCAGTCCAGTGATTCTATCTGGCGGAATCCGCCAGATAGAATTTGGTGCAAAGAGTATCTCCTAACCAGGGCGACTTTTACGTAATGTCTTGCGACTACCCAGCTAGGTACTTGTTTCTCTTGCTTATGTCAGTAGAGGAATAGCGCATGAGTGATGACATTTGCTATTCGCTGTTAGACTGATTATAGTGCATTGCAATTAGAGTGCAATGGTTAATAGATTTAGAAAAATTAACCCGCCTTGTCGTTTGACGAAGGCGGGTCTTCTTTAAGCATTTTTAAAATGCGATCACGCTGCTGCCTGAGAGATTGATTTTCTTCTCTCAGGCTCTCTATTTTTTTAGCGCTTCCTGCTGTTTTTGGAAAAATAGCTGTTCAAGTTCTGTCCGCACTTGCTGTATTTCCTGGCGCATTTCCTGGCGTATTCTGTCAAGCTCGTCGCTTCCATCTTTACTTTCATCGTCAATTCCCAAGGCTGCTGCCAGTAGATCATTGATTATCTGAGAAACGCTTTTGTCAGAGTTCTTGGCTAGCTTTTTGATAGCTGACAAAATTTCTTCTGTCGTGCGAAAAGTCATTTGCTCCGTTAGCTTCATATTTTTTGCATTGCATTACCTTGGCTTGATTATAGCTATATAACTAGGCTTTGGGAATTTTGTCATGCAATTATTGACAATTGCACTGCAAATGCATTACATTAGATTCATGCCACCAAAAAGGCGATCGCTCCAGTCTCGCAAACGTCAGCGAATCGCCCTTTTGGAACCCTAAATACGAACATCAGGTACAAACCATAATGACACACTCAATCTACACTGTTCAACAGCTTCAAGAACTCAAGTTAGGTGAAATCAAAGCGATCGCGTTTTCGTTAGGCGTTGCTCCAGAAGGTGACAAACGCAATAAAGATGTCTGGGCTAATGCGATCGTTGAGTATCAAAAATCGCAGGTTGAAAAGCTATCTGGCGGATTCCGCCAGATAGATGTAAGCGTTGCGGTAGCGAGTATTTTCGAGTCGCAAGATGTTGCTCAGGCTGAACTCGAAGCATTTGTTGAGGAGCAGGCAGAGGAAATTGCGCCCGATTTACAACGATTACAAAACAATCAGCAGGGCTATCAGGACGCTACCAACGGGCTAGAAATGCAATCAATAGATCCTTGCTATCGCAGTGGATACGATCGCGGATTGCGTGATGCTTCCTCAATGCCAAAGCAATGTGACTCGGAAGCGATCGCATTTGAAAAAATCGGGCAGACCATACGCGGGGGTGTATGGGAGGCGGTTGTTGATGACATCCAAATCCTAATTGTTGGAGTTAGTGGCGGCTACAAATCCAACCTTACAGGCGTGCGACTGATAGAAGACTTTGGAGCAATGATTAAAGAGACAATTGTAGCTGTTGCAAAGATACAAGAAAAGCAAAAGTTGGAATCAGCAGTACGTTCCCCACGCGCCCAAGCAATCACTGTGCTTGAACAGCAGGGCGACGAATTTGTGGTGGAGAACTCCACCAACCAAAACCGCTACACTGTCCGCCCAAAGCATCAAGATCCAAACTCACGGTGCGGGTGTGCTGATTGTCGTCATCGAGGGACAAAGTGCAAGCATCAGATAGCAGTAGAGAATTTCCTGAAACCCAGTTTAGTAGAGCAAGCCTCGCTTGAAGAAGACCGGAAAAATCTAATTTTGTATTCTTACGAAAAAAACAGTTTTGTTGCCTACGATGCAGGCGTTGAAGTGCGTCAGGCAACCATAAAAACCTTGCTTGACCAGCAATTCTATCTGATGGACAACGATGATGTTATCGGTGAGTTTCAGATTATCTGCCAAGTAGCTTAATCTACGTTTATTGAAAAGTTTTAGACATCTGCACCCATTGCAGTTGACCACCTAGTTAAATGCGATCGCCCTCTCCGTCAAGAAACAGCGATCACACCTGTCCACCCACACAAGGAATGAACACCATGAAGTTTATCTCAAGTTTCATTGTACTGACAATATCTACCGCTACCTTTGCACCTACTGCGTTAGCGCAGCCAGCCTTTGGCATCGCTTTTTCTCCTATCAAAGACCCAACGCGATTGATTCGGTTAGCCTTGCAAGTGCCTCGCCCATCTGTAGCTGCTCAAACTCCTTCATCTCCGTCCAGCGATGGTGAGGATGTGCCATATAAAGGCGGTGGCAGGCGGTAAGTAAAATTAAGTTTATTGGGAGCGTAAATTGCCCCTAAATTTTCATAAAGCTTGTTCATCCAAAAAAGGGGTAAAAAATGAATTTAGAACAACTGATTGATGAGGTTTATGGCGAGTATCAAGCCAAGATAAAAGCAGAATTTGAGGCGAAAAAGCTTCAAGAGCAACAAGAAATTGAGGAAGCGATCCTTGAATTTCGTTCTGACTTTGATGTGATGATTTCTCCGAACTTACAAAAAGAACTGGGAATCAATATCTGCGCGGTGTACCAGTCACCAGTCTACGTTTTTGCAGAATTTGTATACAAGGGCGAAAAACTAACAATATCTAGATGGGGCGGCAGCTATCAAGATTGGCAACTTCAAAGAAATAGCGATTTCTTGTGTGGTGGCAAGACTGATGGTTTTCTAAATCTCTTGTTAATTGAATTGGGAAAAATCAGGGATTCTGCTGTAGAGCCAGAGCCGGAACAAATGACGCTTGAACAAGCTGCTGGCACTCTCGATGACTGTCTTGCCTTGGCAGAGGATGTTTATGCTCATAGACACGATTTTATCCACAATCCAGAGGAGTTTGGTAGTAGTCTAAAGGCTGCGATTTGCCTTATGAGTAAGTTGTTGGATGAGCTAGCAGAAAGTGAAGGTCAAGCAGGATGAATGAACCAACACCCCAACTTAATGCGGCCCTCGCCAAAGCTAAAGCAGAAATCCCGACTATATTGGCTAACCGCACAGTCAAAATCCTCGCCAAAACAGGCAGGGAAATCAGCTTTACTTATGCAGAACTAGAAGAAATTCTGCCTGCCATTACTCCAATTCTCTCGCAGCATGGAATGGCAGTAGCTCATCAAATGGGCTTCGTGGAAGGTAGGTACTGCCTGATTTCCTCACTCCGCCACGAAAGCGGCGAACAGCTAGAATCGCTGTTTTTGCTACCATCCGACTTTAACGATCCTAAAGATTTGGCGGCAAAAATCAGTTATGGACGCAGATACAGTACTTTGTGCTTGTTAGACGTAACAATAGTGGAGCCAGATAGCCAAGATTGGGAGGAAACCAAGCGCAAGGTTGCCAAAGAGATAAAAATCGAGGCTGGGTTAGCCCAGAAGCCTAGAAAGGATAAAGAAGGCTCTATTTTACACGATATGGCTGGCGTGAGTCCTACCCAGACAATTACCGAACCTCAAGCCAAAAGATTGTGGGCGATCGCACGCAATGAGCTTCACCTTAGTGATGAGGATGTCAGACGAGCAATTGCAAAATTTGGATATGATTCGACGACCGCGATCGCTCCCAACAAATATGATGCAGTTATTCAAGAAATGCGAGATTTAGCAAAGGCGGTTTTTTGATGAAACTTTTAATTCTGGATTTGGATAATACTGTTCGCCGCCCCAAATCAGGGGCAAAATTCATCTCAGATCCTCTCGATCAAGAGATTATTGCTGGATCTCAAAGAGCGATCGCTCACTACAAATCCCAAGGCTGGCTAATAGTTGGGGCTACCAATCAAGGAGCTAATGCTGCAAACATCCCTTTTCTTTGGGCATCGGATTGGTGGGGTTCATCCACGGAAGAAGATTTCCCTTGGTAGAGGTACGCTCCAAGCAGAAAGCGAAATCTTGTTAGGCGGATTGATACATCAGGAGGCGAACTTTTGCAGTAGGTCGTTGCGGTTGTGGAGGGCGATCGCTTCTAGTATCCCCTGCCTCATCCGCTCTTTTTTGTCCAAGGGAACGCCCAAATCCTCAGCAATAAAGCTGTCAAGAGAGTTTTTATTGCTTTGCTGCAACTTCTGGATTAATAGCTCAGTCTGGTTCTTCGCAGGATTGATGAAGGTGCGGGAATCGCGGTCAAAGCCTGAATAATTTTCCATCTTTGGCATTGGTAGCCACTCGTTGATTGCCCCGTGGAAAAGGGCGCGTCCCACAGGGCTGCGCTTGGCTATTTCTTTGATTGCCTCGGAAGTTGGCTTTTTATCTTTGGGTAAAAGTTCAAGGTTGATAACTGACTCGTAGGCGCTCATTTGTTGGGGGTTGATAATCACGTAAGGGTTGAGTTGACTACGCATTCCCCCGCTTATACCCAAATCTGAAGTATCACCGTTTTGAACTGCCATCCAGAAATTTCTGCCATCCCCATCCCCCAAGCTCACAAAATGAGCAATCTTGTTTTTCAGCCAAGCCATCGCTCCTCTAGTGGATTTGAATGAGGAAGCAACAGCTGCGCCTTCATCTAAAAAAAGCAAGCATTCCCCTGGAACTTTCATGTACAAATCAAAACACCCCTTGACCCACGCGACAACCTCGTGGGGTTCCATCTCGATAATTTTTGCCCTTTCTAGATAATCTGCGCGCCCTTCCCAGTAACCCGATTCCTCTGCTTTACCTTTGGGATCGATTACAAATATTTTACGATTAGGATGATATTTTTGTACTGCTGCTAGAGCATTACTAATCACGATCCCCTTACCTGCACCCTGAATGCCGACTATCAGCTGATTTTTTATTGCCTTGCCTACCATCTCACCCATCACATCAAATTCTTGGCGGCTAGGAGGGGTGTAGTAACTGGTATTGGTTTGTGGTACTTGGATTGTGGGAGACGAGATAGCAGCCGCTCCACTTGGTGAGGTAGAGAAAGGGTCTTGTAATCCCAATGCGTTGAGGCTACCACCGACGGTGAGGGAACCCCCTCTCTCGCGCTGCTCAAGAAAATCGAGTGCATCGTTACTCAGTTTGTATTCGCGCTCTGTCGCCCATTGGATTTGTCGCAATACTTCTGCATCCCCTACTTGGCTGCGGAAATCACTAAAGTTATCCCCCTCCAGGATGTGGGCCACACACTTGTAATTATTGATTGCCACCTCATTGCGATTGGCTTGCTTAGTACGCTGCCAAGCTGAATAAAACCCCCAACCGACGACAAGCAACCCCGTGGGAGGGAAGCCAGTAGCGGACGCAGCAAAAAGCCCCAACACTATGCCGCCAATAATCAAGTATTGAGAGCCATTGTCCTCAATGGAATCGCTTGCGATCGCTTGCCACTCCTGGGGTGTCAGTTGGCGTGAGTTGGGGTTAAACGCGGACATTACTTTGTGCGATGAATTGAGGGAGTAGTTTTGAATTGGGGCTGCTGACACTGCTTCAGGAATAGCGGGGATAGCAGCGTGATTAATCCCGCTATCATCAGCAAAAAAGGAATTGGCTTAGGGATAGACACCCTTTGACTTTGCATTTTGTCCATTGCCTTGCACACTTCCTTGATTTGGCGATTATCAAATTCAAACCATTCACCATGCTTGCGAAACGAAGTAAATTTGTGGTGCAAACCTAGCTCAATAGTGTGAGCATCTTCCACAAGAATTGTCTTGGTAGCTATCAGAGGGAAAGGACTTTGACCACCGCTGAGTTCTGTTAGCCGCTGCTCAAAAGGTCTATTGGTGTAACCGATTTTGTAGCGGTTTGTTCCCTTGGCGTTAATTAGGTAAACTGTGCCTTTACTCATCTGCCAATCCTCTTTGACCTTACTCCACAAGTTAATGGACTTGCTTCGGCTGGTACGTGTGGCCAACTTGGATCTGTCTTGAGTTCTTTAGACATCTCTTCACAATTCTTGTCAAACCATTCTCTATTGTCTTCTTCATCATCTACAAACTGTTCTCTGTAATTTTGATCGTTTTCGCCTTTGCCGATGAAGTTAAGAACAATTTCAGTTTTTGAATTCTGATTCCGTGACATTGCTTTAGCCTTAATTTGTAATTGATAAGAAAAATTATCTCGAATGCGATGCTCTCATGAAGTAGGCGATTTCTCCTAGCCAGAAGATAAGGTGGATAATTGCCTCAATTGCGAATAGCGTAACGATGAGCAAGGTGACATTCTTCCAGTCAACTTGTCCCCATTGACCTGAAGCCAAAACAAACATCAACTGTCCAAATCCACCTTTGCATGGGGGATACACCAAAGCACAAAAGCAGAAGTCGATCGCGTAAACGAACAATGCCAAATTCCGCGCAGTGGTCATTGTCAGTGTAGGGAAAGCATTGTACCAACGCTTTAGTGCTGCCAACGCCGGATCGTCGTTTTCCCGAATCTCGAATTTATCAGCAGATTGGGCATTGCTTATTAGCGTCCGCATGAAGGCGCGATCGCGTTTAAGGATGATGGGGAAAACTTCAACAGTCTGCACCACTACCCAAATCACCAGGCCCACTAGCCAGTGCAATGCTGTGCCAACTGTGGCGGCGGCGGGGCCAATTAAGGGCATAGAGTAAATCAATTGGAGTAAGGCTGTATCAGCCGCCGCGCCACTAATAATCATCTTTACTGCTTGGGCATAAGGCTGGATATTTAAATAGGCAAACCAAATCCCGCAAATCACTGCTGCCCAGTACAGAACCCTGATGAAGGTACGGGTGTCTGTACCCCGATTATTCTTGTTTTTTGTCTGGTTCATTTTCTGATAGCAAGCGTCCAAAATCGTAAATAGTAACCGTTGGCTTTGGATCTGGTTGTGGCTGCGGCTCTGGTTGAATTTGTGGGGAACCCAAGCCAATCGCTTCTTTGATGAATTGTTCCATTGCTACAGATTGGGTGAAGAGTACTTAGCTTTTGAGCGTTTCACTACTTTGTCAATCACTGCTTGGTTGCCAGTGAAAGCAATCTCGCCCACCACCTCACCATTGATAATTCTGGCGGTGTTGCCGTAGGCATCGCATACCACTGTCCCCACGGGTAAAGGGGCGTTGCGAACGCGGTCAAAAACTGGTCGCCCTTCGGTTAGGGTTGTGAACTGTCCAGGAGATTTTTTAGCAACCACCAATCGACATCCTTTGTTGTATCGCGCCTCGGCAATTTTGGCGTTTGTCTCTATCTGCTGTTGAGATAGAGTGAGGTTCCATTCTTTGGAAGTATTTTCTTGGGATTTTTGCTGGAGGGAGGCGATCGCACCCCACTGATTTTTCAAGTTGCCCGACGACAGCGCCAGGCACACGCACAACCCAAAGAAAAATACCGATGCCATCGGGTTTCGTTGCAGATATTTCATGAAGCCTGAGCGTTCAAGTTTGTCGAGCAAGACTGGGATAGCAGGGATTTGACGAGTGATTTCGTGTCTGGGATGGTCATCTTCAAACCAGGTGTAATCGACTTTTTTTCGCCTGACACCCCTTCGGGGTTCGGCAGTTGCTCATGGGGGGAACCCCCAAGACCGCACTGCCTCACCTCAGCCAGAAATGCATCGGGGTCAAAATCAGTCGTGGTGTTGGTAACTGTTTTAAGTTCGGTAGCCACTTGGTGATTCGGCTTTAATCCATAATCTTGTGCAATTTGTTGCCTAGTCTGGGGGTTCTGAATCAACTGCATCATGAAGGCAACTTGCTCGGCCGTTTCCTGAGTTGCATCTTGCAAGGATCGGGCTTGCAATTCGCCCTGAACGTCTTTAAATAGCTGATTGGTGAATTGGTGGATGACGGTGGCTTGGGCAATTGTCCGGCCCGCCAGAATCTCTACAAATCCCTTGAACACTTCTTTGGGGATGTCAAGGCGATCGCCTGCCAATTCAACAGCCAAGTCTTCAACTGGCGTGAGACTAGATCCACTTGTAGCTAGAAGCTTTTGCCTGTCAACTGCATCCTGAATAATGCCAAAAATATCTTCCAACTGCTCAACAATCGATTCATCGAATGATTCTGCATTGGGGTCTACTTGTTTATCAATTTCCGCAAGCTTGGACAATGCCTGAATTACTTGCTCAGTGGTGTATTCACCTTCAAAGTTTTGAAATAATTCAGATCGTGTGAACGCCATTCCCTATTCTCCAATTCTCAAATTGCTCTCTAGTTAATTCACTACGCTTTGAGCGCAAATAAACTTTCACTTCCTCGTTACTCATCCTCCTGCCCTCTTCCACGTAGCCGTTTTTCAAAGCGTAAATAGCAGCAAGGATGAAGCGCTGATAGTTATCAAGGTAGCCGTGTCCGGTTTTATATTCAGCAAGTATGGCGATTACAAGGCGGACAATATTTTGCTCCCATCTCCATAAAGTTGTCCGCCCAACTCCTAAACAATCTGCCCATTGCTCCCGACTTAGGAAGTATGGATCAAACTGACTACGCACTCCCGACCGATGGTCAAAAAAATCCCAAATCTCAACTTTGCTCACTGTTCATCTTGTTTCACTGGTAATGTAAGGTCTGAAACAATCACGTTCCACTGTTTAAATTCAATGCCTCAAAATCTCTTTTTCGTGGGTTTTGGTGATGTTTTTAGGTTGGTTGAGATGATTTAAGGTGAATTTATCAAGTGTTAAGTGGAACCTGTTGATTCAATTGTTACTGGAACATGTTTCAGTTGTGTTTCAGCCATACGCTAATTAAAAACCCCACCATAGGGCGGGGTCTAGCGGTTGATTGTCGAGTTATTGTCCGTCAAATTGTCGGAACCAAAAAATCTGGAGGTATGACTCGTCCAACCTGCTGCCAATGAGCGTCTAATAGCCAGCAAGCAAGAAAAATAATCTGCCTTGGGTGATATTCGTTAGAGCAATAGCGCTCTGCGGTGCGGCGATCGCATGTCAAATAAAACGCTAACTGAGTCAATGAAAGATTGTACTTTGTCCTAAGTTCACGGGGATGCATAATGTTAGTTGCTCCTTCTACAGGTAATGTCTGTGGTCGGGGAAGTCGTCTTTCAGTGTCGTCAGCACTGGGAGGCGCATCTCTTTATGCCGATAATACCATCAATCAGAATTAATTGGTTTTATCATGGTATTATTTGGGGCAAAAGTGGGCAAAATAGGCTATGGCAGAAGATAACAGGCTGAGGATTGGTCTGGGAGAAATTTATCGAGATTTGCTGAAGAATGACGCTTTTCAACGCGGTAGTACAGAGACTCAGCAAGCAGATAGCCTGTTGGGAGCCAAGCTGATGGAGCGCGAAAAGCGTATCGTGGAACGCAATAGATATTTGGCATGGAAGCGTGGTATCACACCAGCACAGTTATGGATGGACGTGCTGAGTGGCAGCGCTAAACCGCCGACTGCTGAAGAATTGTCGGAGTTGCGATCGCGCGGTTTAATAGATGAATCTGGGGATGTACCAGGACTGGGCATCTGAAGACAGCGATCGCATAATCCAAATCACACCATTGAACCTAAGCATCTGCTAAGACATTCAAAACTATGAGTGTCCTTTCATGCTCGGTCTACTTGTTCTGGCTAACATTGCCTCATTTATCGCTTTTGTGATTGGCTTAATTAACCCTAAACTTGTACTGCGTGGCGACAAACGTACACGCCTAAAAAGTTCTCTATTGTATTTCGGAGTATTCTTGGCTTCCGGCTTCACTGCTGGCGCACTAGCTCCTAAAAAGTCTGAGCCAATAGCAATAGTTACACCAATCGCAAAGCCCAGAGTTGAGGCAAAACCCACGCCAACACCAAGCCCAGTTCTAACAACTAAAGAAGTCAAGCCAACTCCAACGCCGTCATCTACTCCAACGCCAACAGTTACACCTGCATCCATCGCCTTCGACCCAAGTGTGTGCAAAACAGGTGACTATTTACCAGTTAACGGAGCCAGCACCGCCTTGTACACAACCTGCCAGTATATCAACCTCAATTCGCTTAAACCTGAATCGGTGTCCATTGTGACTTGGAAAAACGGTGACGCCGAAGTAGCAGTACAAGAGTTGCAAGCTGAATCAGGCTTTGAAAAAGTTATGTGGAGAGATTACACTCTCTCTGAAAACCCAAACAAAGATGTGTGCGTTCACTATGTAGACAAATCCGTGTCTTGCTACAAATTCTCCACCGAACCGAACAATTAGCTATCTGGCGGATTCCGCCAGATAGCCTCATGCCTACTCCCGTATTTTCCTCTAGTCAGATAAATTTAAAGCTTTGTAAGCCCAGTATAAATATCATTATCTAAGTCTTTATTGCTACGCCATAACTGTAATGTTGGCGGGGATGGGGTGGGGCAAAAAGATGAAAGAGATATTTGTGCTGTATCACGCGACACGCAGTTTGCTACTGCGAAATCACCTGGTTGAACTTAACATTGGACTAGCCAGGAGAGTTGCCCATCGAATGGTGGTGAGTTGTCAAGAAAGCTACCAAGACTTGCTTGGACTGGCAACAATCGGACTCATTAAAGCAGTGGAACGCTACGACCCCAACCAGAAGTACTTTACATCCTTCGCCCTGCCCTACATCAAAGGCGAAATTCTGCACTTCCTCCGCGACAAAGCTTCCCCTGTAAGAATTTCTCGTGGATTGCACGAAATGAGCGCCAAAATTAAGAAGGCGCGATCGCATTTATCTGCCAGTTTAGGGCATCGTCCTAGTGACGCAGAAGTGGCGCTTTATCTGGGTATCAGCAAGTCCCAAATTGATGAGGCTCTTGGGGCTTCCCGGAATCAAAAATACATCTGGAGCCTTGACTCTAAACTTGATGACACAGACGACCTAACCTTGGGCGATACCCTGGTTGGGCAAGAAGCGCCGATTGACAGGAGTGATGAGATATTAGGGAAGCTGCGTGAGGCGATCGCATCCCTCAATAACCCAGCGATTGACCTTGTTTACCTCAAAGGGAAGCAGCCAAAAGTTGCGGCTATGATGCTGGGTAAAACCGAAGCCCAAATAAATGCCCTGTTGTGGCAGGGCATAGAGGAGTTGTCTAAATTAGAAATTTGCGATTTATCAGAAGCCTCGCTTATCCTCTCTGAGTCTGAGGATCTGAAAAACTTTGAAACCAGCGCTGGATACTTGCTACCTAATGGGATGGCTTTTCTGCACGATTGGCTTTACGGCCAACTTGCTGCTGCTTGAGGATGGCGACGGCGAGAAGTAAGTGAGCAAGTTTCATGGGCTGCTGGAGGAGTAGAGGATGTGGCTAGATTTCCCCAAATTAAATGAGTAATGAGTAATGACTTAGGAGTAATGAGTGATGGATATTTACTTATTACTCATTGCTCATTACTCAGGATTGTGCAAGCCTTCAGGTTGTGATGCGGATTTGACAATTCCCCCCTAATCCTCTCTTCCAAGAGTAAAAGCCAGTCTATATGCTCCATCTGGTTTTGCCAGGAAAGTTTGGTTTTTTTCTGGATGTGAATCAGTGAGAGCGGCGCTAACGCCACCCCCGCAACTGCGCGACGGGGTGCGAGTTCTGACAGTGCAAAACTTTGGGTGAACCCCTGAAGATCGCAATCCCAAATACCAATAGGGCTGCTGTCACCATTGCGCCAGACACGCCAGACTGCAAAACGGTGCGTGAGTGCAGAATTATATTGATTGTCATGCGATCGCAACCGGAAAGCGGTTCCGTTGAACTCCCCAGCCATCTCTGCTTGCAAAGCGGGGAGATAGTCGAGGGTGATGAGGTAATCGCACTCGCCGTGTATTGAAGTGATTCTGTAGGTGCTAAGTCCGCCTGGGGTGGTGCGCTCGATTCGCAGTACGGCGCAGTGTTTCCCGTACCAGCTTTTGATAATTTTTGGGGAGGCGCGACGTTTTTTCTTGCCCTGGAAATGGAAAAGCTTTGCGATCCATCGCTGTAGTCGGGAGAGCCATGTTTCCACATCACTCGCGCCCCTTGGTCAAAAAGTGTCCCAAAGCCAGGGCAATGGTGTCTGTGGGCAATCCTAAAATTGCGGCAATCAGAGCTACGCAAGGATAGAAAATTTGGGCATTGAGTTCGCGGGATGCGATCGCAAATTCAAAGTCTCCAGGCTTATTGGTTTTGAAGGAAATGTCTATCGATTGCCCCACAAGCAAGGCAGTCAAAATGGAGGCGAACAGGTATGAGTATCCCTTGCCAATTCGAGAATCTTTGGGGGTTGGAGGGGAAGTCATAGAAGGGATACTGCACTACCTCGCTAGGGTTCCCACAAAAAACGCCATACGGTGAAGATGGCGCAATCCAATGAGTGTGATAACCAAAGAGTTATTTTAGTAGCTGATTGTACTCTATATTCCCAAGTACATACCAGATGAATCGTTGGGTCTGGCGTGCAAGTACTTGGAAGTGGTTGCAGCACTGCTGTGTCCAAGCGTTTGCTGCACCAAGTGCAGTGGCGCTCCAGCATCCAGAGAGTGAGACGCGTTGCAGTGCCTTAACCAGTGCGGGGAAACTTCTTCTGTGATTCCTGCTCTTTCCCCAGCTTCCTTGACAATCCGCCAGACTTGGGATGTTGACATGTGACCACCTTTTTGACTGAGGAATACAGGGTCATCAGGTAGAGCATTTGGCTTTTTCAACAACTTGAGTGCTTCCCAAGTAGACTGTGGGATTAATACCGTCCTCGTTTTCCCGCCTTTACCGAAAATTGTAATTTGACCGCTAACTCCGGCAGGGCGTACATCCCGCCACTTCAGCCTACACAGTTCGCTGACTCTGGGTGCGGCAGTGTACAGAACTAGCAGTATTGTCAAATCGCGCCCAGATGGTGCAGAGACAATCATGCTCTCTACTTCCTCTCTGGTAAGAATGCGCTCGGCTGTAGTGTTTTTGATTCTGGGAGCGCGTTCGGGAGCAGCGATATTGAAGGGTAGATAACCAATGCGCTGCCCAAAGCTGCACAAGGATTTGATTGCATTTAAGCTGCGGGCAACAGTCGCTGGGGCTTTACCCTCTTGCTCATCTACGTAGTCTTGAATATCGGCAATGGTGATTAACTGTAAAGACTTGCCGACAAATTGAATAAAAAGTTCAGCCTCTCGTGCGTAGGCTTTTTGAGTGCTAGCGGCTTTGGAGTGCAGCCACATTTTGATTAGTTGTTCGTCGGTTGAAGCCTGTTGTACAAGGCGGTTTTTAGCTTTACTCGTGGTGGTAATTTCCAAGCCAAAATAATGCAATTAAAGGGTTCTTTACTTGCATTAGAATTCCCCGCCCTAGTTTTCGTAGTATTTGCAACTACTGAGAAGTAGTGATAGTTTGGTAATAAATACTTTTTTCAAATCAAATGATTGGGCGATTATGGCAATGATTTTTTCAATCTTTAATGCTATATTTCTCGCCGTGGAACGTTTGCTTTCATCGCAACTCTAGAATTGATACTAACCACTCCTCATTACTTTTATCGTTCACTCGCATAAACTCGAAACCCCTTGATTGAAATCGCTTCAATCGTGGCAGTTTATCCTTATCTAGCAGAACTAGTAGAATTGAACGAATAATTACGATTTGCTGCACTGCCGCCATTTGCAACACCCAATTACTAGCTAGCCACCGCGCCACTGGTGTAAGCTGCGGAAGTGAATCAGCTATCTGTAATAACTGCGCTAAAGGTATTTGCTCAAGCGAGCAGTGCGGTCTTCTCCCAAGGGGAGACGCTTTAGCGTATAGCGTAGCGTTAGCGAGTCCGCGAGCGTCTGGGGTTTCCCCAAGTGGAGCAACTGCGGAGGCTCCGGTTGTTGGAACGAAACCCCCGGAAACCTCCGAAGAAGCGATTTCGGAACCATTCGCGGCAACCACAGAACGATACACGGGTGTTTCCAATTCTTCTTTCAACGCTCTAAGTTCATTCTCTTTGTAAACAGCTTGCTTGCCGTTTTTTCCCTGAACATAAGTAACGTTTATTCGCCCTTCGCTGGCGTAATTCTCGATAGTTCGTGTAGAAACGCCAAGTAATTCAGCCGCTTGCTTTTTATCCACCCCCGAAGACCTCCGAAGACCATCGAAATCGTATTTTCGAGGGTTCATGTAACCGTGTCAAGCTAACTGGTCAACTATCAAGCTCTTGACCAGTTAGCTTTGAGAATCATTGCCGTAATTCCACGCAAGCCAGAAACAGGTGATATCGTGTTTTTGCCCTTTTCACAAAGCTTTTGAGATTGTTAAAAAATATAAGCTCTTCAAATAAAAGTAATATTAAACACAATATCTTTTAGATAATGCGTATAAGTGATGAATATCTTGCGGAATTATCAGAAGATTTCTGCGCTCTAGATGATGAGATTTCGTGCGTGGTGCGTCTTTTGCAGGAAGTGAGGAAATCTCAAGAAGATTTGAAAACGATACCAGCAAGTGAGCGATCGCGTGCTTTATTGGGGGCTTGTGAAAAGTTTGATGAGATTATCAGTTGCGAATTGCTAAAGAGTGAAACTGCGAAAAGTGCGGTCTTGGGTGGAACCCAAGATGAGCAACTTTTCAAGAAAGGGCTTTGCGCTTAACTGTCATCACTGAATTTTTGCGTCAAAATTCAGTGCCGCATTTTACCACTAAAGCTTATCAGTAGGGAACTGTAGAGAAATACGGTACGCCCAATTATGCGGTAATGCGGTGATCGACTCCAAGACTTGGGATAAAGCAAAAAATGATTATGTAACTGGCACAGAGTCGCTAGCTGCGATCGCAATGAAGTTTGGCATCTCTAAGCGTGCCGTTGAGAAACGTGCTAGTGACGAAGGTTGGGCAGCATTACGTCAAGCACAAAATGGTGTGCAGCCAAAAACTATGGAAACTTCGCGTAGTCGAAATCCCTGCTCCCCTTTTTCAAATCGTCGTCGTGACGAGTTACAAGAAATTGATGAAGTAGAAATCATTGACGGCGCGATCGCCTCTCTCTCAGCCATCCTTTCAGGAAGTATGGAAGATACTCGCGGCATTGGTGGCATTGCTACGGGATTGTGTCGGTTAATCGAACTGCGTAATAAGCTTGTGCCCAAAACTGCCGCCAATTTAGCTGATATGGCGATCGCACTCGGTATCTCCCCGGCTGAATTTATCCGCGCCTTGAATGACCAATGTCAAAAGAAAGCGTAGCTGATAAGCGCCGGAGGGAGTTTGCCGAAGAGTGTGCAGCAGCGCTTGGGCTAGTCCAAACCGAAGATGAAGCGGTTCCTTTTGCCGACTACGCCACCAAGCCAGTTGAGTTTGTGCAGGAAGTGCTAGCTGTCTCAACAGTGACAGGTGAGCAAATTAAGATTCTGGAGTCGGTCAGGGACAGAGCAGAAACCAATGTCCAAGCTGCTCATGGCGTGGGAAAAAGTTTTATCTCAGCTTGTGTTGTCCTGTGGTGGGTGTTCGCTGTTGGCGGTTTAGCTATTAGTACAGCTCCTACTGAATCTCAGGTCAAACAGATACTGTGGTCAGAAGTCCGCAAACTTTACGATAAGAACAAGATAAAGCTTGGCGGAGAGAGGGGGGAGTTATTTTTAAAGTTTTCTGAGTCTGCCCGTGCCTATGGCTTCACTGCTCGGAACTACGACAGCAACAGCTTCCAAGGCAAACACGCTGAGAAATTACTGCTAATTCAAGATGAAGCGTGCGGCATCACCGAAGAAATCGACGACGGGTTTGCTAGCTGTCTAACTGGCTCCGATAACCGAGGCTTGCGAATTGGCAACCCCATAGTCGGCGGCACTCCTTTTGAAAAATCCTGCGCTCGTCGCCACAACCGTATTTCAGCCTGGAGCCACATCAACGTTGCCTGGGCTTATGAAAAACACGCCGATGAAATTCATCGCCTAAAGCCGAGTGTCGCAGCTGCAATCATTGACCCAGTAACAGGGGATGTATTGCCACAATCAGCATGGCCCGATTGGTGTCAGCGCGATGTTATCCCTGGCGCTATCTCAATTGCCTGGATTGAAAAAGTCCGCAAAAAAGGTGAAAATTCAGCATTCTGGCAATCCCGCGTTGAGGGCTTATTCCCGGTAGATTCAGAGCAATCTATTGTCCCCCGCAGCTGGTTCCTGCAAGCTCGCGCCCGTTACGATGCCGACCCCCAAAAATGGGACTTCATGGCAGAACACCACCACTGGCGGCACGGGCTGGATGTGGGTGACGGCGGGGATGACCACGCTACTAGCAGTTGGCGCGGGCCCGTACTTTATGCAGCTGCCACTATGCCAACCAAGGGCGATCGCTTAGATGTCGGTAGAGCAGCGGCCCTTGGTGCAAAAGTGATGGACGAGAAACCAGGCAGCATCAACGTGGATATCATTGGCGTTGGTTCTGGCGCTTTATCAAAGCTACTGGAGGGTGAATACCCAGGCGATGGTACGCACTGGGGAGAAGCGGCAGATGAAAATAGCTTGTTTGCTAACCTGAAAGCGGAACATTACTGGATGCTGCGCGAAGGATTCAGGAATGAAGAGATTGCGATCGCGCCTTTGGGCGAAATCGAAGAAATGCTCATGGAAGATCTGGCGGGAACTTACTACGAGGAAACCACCACAGGCAAAACCAAGATTGAGGATAAGAAGAAGACTACTGCTCGGTTACACCGTTCCCCTAATGTCGGGGATGCGGCGGTGCTGGGGTATAACGGTGCTGGCGGGGTGGTTGAATTTGAAAGCGTGGGCAAGAGTTCTCGTGTGGGGTCGAGATTGAGGGATTACTGATCTTCACTCTCAATCCATTGATAAAGCAGCGATCGCACTTTTTCTTGCCAATCTGGCATCGCTTGAATTTTTTCTAAAACGGATGGTTCTATTCTCAAACTTAGCTTGGCATCTCTCGCCTCTGCTCTGTCTGTAGTAAATTTTCCTTGATTATTTCGTATTTTTTGCATCATTCACCTCCTATTGCCTCTATTCTATACTAGAGCCAAGTCCCCGTGGAATAGAACTTATTGATGGTAAATGGCTAAAAATACAAAATTATTTATGCAAACTCCCTTTACATCCATGTCCCCACGGCATATAATTAAAACATGAGGGAAAAGTTACGCCCTCAAATTAAGGAGGTGAGTAAATGAGTCAATCAGGAAACGGAAAAAAAGAAGATGTTAAGCCATCGGACATTGATATCTTCGAGAAGGTTGAAAACGAAAACCCGCTAACCGAAGACCAAAGGTGGTTTAAAGAGAACCTTGGTACAGGCGAACGGGAAATCGAAGTAAATCCGCCTGAGTTCGACGGTTCACAGGATGAACCTCAAGAAGGTTAATCCATAGCGAAAACCCCTACCCCAATAGGGGTTTTCCTAGTTAAATGCATTCTATCAAATTTGGCGAATATGAATGACTACACTATCATCTATCCAAGTTACTTCCGAATTTTTGAGTGCAGATCGGGGCGCTGGTTTATCAAAAATACGGATACTTTCATAGGGTCTAACACAGTTAAAGATGATAACATTACTGCACTTTATGGTGTTACTGAGCAGCAAGTGGTTGTCAATTTATTTCGGATTAATGGTGGAAAAGCTGGCTTTTATTTGGCTAACTTAAAAGATAAAACTTATCACTATTGTGGACAAAGCAGGGAAGGCATTAAAACCCAGCCGCGATCGCTCGGCATTGGACGCGACGATCCGATGTCCGCTTGAGGAGCTATCTGGCGGATTCCGCCAGATAGACAGGGAACCCTAGCACTGAATCTTTCATGATTCATGCACCTAGCCGGGGTTTCCGGCTTTCCCTCACCCTCACTCAAATGCCGCCCTCCCTCCCCCGCAACTTCGATACAGAGATAGCCTCAGTCAAACGCGATCCCTATATGCTGCTTTTGGGGTCGCGTTTGCTCAATCCTGATGATGTTCTCCAGGGACGGGGGAAAGGGGAGTATAAAGCTTACGACGATCTGCTCAAGGACGGGCACTGTCACTCAGTTTTGCAAAAGCGGTATCTGGCTGTGATAGCCCGTGAGTGGTCGGTGGAACCTGCTTCAAAGGATAAGATTGACCAGAAGGCAGCAGACATGGTGAAATACCATCTCCAAAGCCTTGCTAGTAGAGCGGATGATGACGACCTCTTGGCAACTGGCTTTGATAGAACCTGTTACAACTTGCTTGATGCTGTCCTGAAAGGCTTTAAGCCAGCAGAAATTCTCTGGGGCGAGGACGGTAAAGAATTTTACCCCAATCAGATCAAAGCCAGAAACCAGCAGCGCTTCAATTTCGCCATCAACGAGGCGGGAAAGTGGGAATTAAGGATGTTGACCCTAGAGGACATGATCGACGGGGAAGCGGTTACTAAGCTTCATCCCCGCAAGTTCCTGACTCACATCTGCGGTGCAACTGACGACAATCCTTATGGCACGGGATTGGGGCGTACACTCTGGTGGAACGTTTTCTTCAAAAAGCAGGGGATTAAATTCTGGCTGCAATTCGTTGACAAGTTCGCCTCTCCTACTGCGATCGGCAAATACAAGCGTGGGGCTACTGCACAGCAGAAAAGTACCCTGCTTGAGGCATTGGAGGCGATCGCCACTGATGCTGCCGTTTCTATCCCCGAAGACATAGAAATCATGCTACTAGAAGCTTCCCGCTCCGGTAGTATCGATTGCTATGAATCCCTGTGCAAATACATGGATTCTGAGATGAGCAAGACGGTGCTAGGTGAGACGCTAACTACTGAAATAGGCAGTAGAGGGAGTTACGCAGCTGCCAACACCCATAATGAAGTGCGGAAGGAATTAACCAAAGCCGACTCTGATTTACTCAGCGACACCCTCAATCGGACGCTCATCAAGTGGGATGTTCAATTGAACCTGCCCGATGCCAAACCGCCACGTTTATGGCGCAACTTCGAGGAAGCGGAAGACCTCAACGGACGCTCAAACCGCGATAAGACCCTGTTTGATATGGGCTTTAAGCTCAAGAAGGAAGCCGTCACCGAGATTTACGGCGACCATTACGAAGAAGTAGAACAGGGGGGAGAGGCAACAGACGAGCAGTTTCTGACTAATTCGGGCGTACAGTCGAATGACACTGCTGATATGTCAGAAGTAGTCGATTTCGGTAGCATCATTGACCGAGTGCTAAAGTGGCAGAGTTTGTCGATTGGTGTGGAGTTTTTGCCCGGACAGGTTAGGTTTCCTGGTCGCAAGAATTCTAAAAAACTGCGCTCTGGCTATGCCCATATACGCAACTACGTGGGCGCTGATGGTGAAGCGCTCGACTGCTACATTTACCCTGGACTGCTTAAAGACGAGCCAGAGGGGAGCGATCGCATTTTCCAAATATCCCAAGTTTCCCCGGAAGACGGGGACTTCGACGAGCATAAATTCATGCTTGGTTACGAAAACCTGAAGGCAGCCAAGCTTGCATATCTTCAGGAAATGCCTGTTGATTTCTTCGGCGGAATCCAGGAAGTAACAGTTGAGAGTCTAGAACAGTACAAGCGTCAGCCCCCTGTCTCCCTCTCTACTTCCCGCTCACTCCCCATCGCTACCAATTTTGCAGAGCTAGACTTGGATGGGGTTGATTTGTATGCCCAGCAGTTACAGGAGCGTTCTGCACCTATCATCACTGACTGGATTGAGCAGATACGGGGATTGGTACAGGAATCGGAGAGTTTTGAAGAGGTGCGCGATCGCCTCTTTGATCTGTTCCCCAAACTCAATACCCAAGACTTCACTGAACTTATGGCACAGGCGATGATGGCAACCGAAGCTGGGGGTAGGTTTGAGGTACTGAATGAGGCGGGAAACCTAGAGGCGTAAAACTATAAGCCTCACCGAATGCCACTACAGTTTAGCGAAAAAGAATATAAGTTTGTCGGTTTATTCGTCACGCGACTGTTGTGCGATCGCGCCATTGAGTTTGCGGAAGGTAAAACCCAAATCAAAGATAAGCAGTCACTGCTTGACCTAAAGCAAATTCTGGAATCTTCCTATACAGACGGGATTACAGCAATTCCAGAGGCTTACATTAATGAATCGGGTGACATCGTAGGGATTTTTAAAGATAAAGTTAGCCCCAAATTAACTAAGCGCCTCAGATTTAAAATCACAGATTCTGATATTAGCTACTCACTCCTCAATCCCAACCAAGTAGCTAGTTTTAGCGAAACGCTATTAGAGTTTGCAACAGCTACAAAACAGCCAAAGTCTTGCAAAAAAGGCATACCCTGTGGCGGATCGTGCATCAGTGCCAACAAGACTTGTAAAAGCCAGATACAGCCAGCGCAGAAAACCAAAGTAGCTAAGGTNNNNAGCCGCTGCGGTGGCAACTCCCACTCCCGCCAGCACGGCGAACGCTGCAACTGGCGGTGGCAGTAGTCCGCCTGCTCCTGCGACAACAACACCCTCTGCACCTTCCCGAAATCCCGCAATTAAAACCAACGATACCGAACTTGATGCCAAGCGCCAAGATTTAGAAAAACGCTTTGGCAAAAAAGCGGTTGAAGATGCAGAAAACAACGTTAAACGCATCCTTGATAGCCCAGATGTCGCAGTTCACGTTCGGGTTGGTTCCTCTGCAACGCTAGAACTGATTTTGGGCGATCGCTTCAAAACTTCGGCTGAACTTGGCGTTGACACTCATCAAATTCCTCACCTCAAAGGTGGGTATCAAGATGCCCGTAACCGAGTTGAGGCTAAATCGCTTGGCTACGACAAAAATACCAAACCCGAAGACCGCCCCATCTACGGCTACTTGGGCGGCAAGGATATGAACGGGGCATCTCATGCAGATGTAGCTCAAGCTTATGGCTCCATTACTGTCAAGCTCAGGCAAGACGTGAAAGACCGCACCACCTTCACGGGTGCTGATTCTTTCAAGTCTGGTATCGCTTCAGAAGTCAAAAATCCCAATGCCGCAGCATTGGTATCCAGCACTCGTCACGGCTACGACAAAGATAAACTTCCTGCGGGATATCCCTCTAACTACGCCGACAAATCTGGAGATAAAGCACAGCTAACCGCAGCCGCCAAAGCGAAGAATGTTGACGATTTAGCCAACGGACTCGCGCCAACCTAGCAACCGCTATGTCGAAGCTCAAGTCCACGGGAAAGTTGGGCCAAAAGACATCGCCGAGATTCACTTTGAACCTAAAGGAGTAAGCGATCGCCCCACTGCTGCGATCGCCAAATTCGCCAAGGATAACGGCGTCGATTTGTATGTCAGTGGTAAAAAGCTTTCTACCAAAGAACTTGATGACATTGTGACACCGCCCAAAGACAGGCGAAGTCAACGGATTAAGGACTTGGATGATGCCCTGCAAAAAGGTGATTTTAGCAAGGTTGCTGACCATGCAGAAAAAATTCACGATGATGCTCAAAAGCTGAAGCTAGCGCCTGGTGAAAGAGACGCTGTGCTGAAGCAGCTGTACCAGGATGCAGGGTATGACGGTAAACCAGAAGTCCGCACAAAAGCTCAGATGGATGCTTTAGCCCAAAGTGGAACCGTGATGATGACCAGAGGTGTAAGCGCCTCTACTGGGGCAGATGCCTCAAAAATGATGGAGCAATTCCGTACAGGTGATTATCACACTGGAAATGGCATTTATGGCAATGGAACTTATGTCGGACATTCAGGAAGTTTCTCGAAAGATGGCTCAACATTCATCGCCAAAAGTGATGCCAAATCTCAACAACGCGCCTGGACTGATGTTGCAAAACATGGGTACATTGTTGACGAGAAAAGAGGTGGCGCTACCTTGCGAATGGCTTTGAAGGATGATGCGGTTGTTGTCACTGCAAAATCGATGATCAAAGAAATGAATGATTTAAAATCTAAGGTTGATGCCTGGGAGAAAGCTGAAAAGCAAAAAGCTATATCTGGGGCTAATCCTGCCGTATATAAAAAAGAAAATGATGCTTACAAAAAATCATTAGACACCAAAAATGCCCGGATTGACCAAACAATTAGAGCAAAAATAGGTGTATTTCCTGTTGATGTCCACGACTATGTTATTCCTCACAAAAATAGTAAGTATGGTGCTGATATTAGGGTAAAACTAATTGACAAGACATTCATGTCAGACGGATATCAATTTCAAGCTCCAGATGGTTCTATAGTTAAGATAAAATCAAACAATTTAAATGTTGCCTTGAGGAATGTCCGCGATACTTACGCTCAACATGAAGCTACAAAAACTGCTGGTGGTGGCAATGTGACAGCAGTTGAAGAAAAAGCCAAAAAGATGCGGAGTGTTCTTGGATTGCCGCCCGATGGCGACCAAGGCAATGGAACATCTGGGCGCTATGCTGTAGTTAAAGGAGTTGATGCTGTAGCCTTAAACAACAGCTACGAAAAAGACTCCTTCATGAACCTCTTGAATAGAAGTAAAGTTATCGTGCAAGACAAAGATTTGAGTTACAAAGATGGAAAAGCTAAAGGTGTAGGGGCTTGAAGCTAAATTTCTTCTGTAATATTAACTGGATCTTGGGAATTGAGTAACTCATACAATGGGATTGCAAAGAGTTCTTCATCAGAGTCGCTTTCGTAGGATTTAGCGACTATAGGGGCATTAGAACCTTGCTCTGTGCCCACTAGCAACAGTGCAGTTCCGCCAATATCTCCTATTTTAAAAATTTCGTCGTTTGGCAAAAAATCCACATCTGGATATCGGTCTTTGTTAGTGATTATTTTTTTTTCACGTGCGGATAAAAATGCTTTGTCTGCATCTGTAAATTCAAGAGTAAAATCTGAATCCTCTTTTTTTATGCAAGATTGAATTGCTTTGATCTGCTCATCAGTCAGCCCTGAATACAGAGGATAATCAGGCTTGCTTCCTGGGCGCATACCCGCCGAATAAAGGCAAGCACCTAAAAATGTTTGCCAGTTTTTATCAAGCTTTTCAAATGTGTCTGCTTTTGTACACTTTTCTATTACTAATGAATTAAATTTGTCTCCAGGAGCAGTATCAAGATAGTATTGAGAATTAAAAACGCGAACCAACATTCTGTCAAGACTAGCGTGCATATTTTTATTTATATTCAAGTGCTACATTCCTCCTATTCAAACTCAAAAAAATACTGTTAGCCACATTTGATCCATCTGCCCCTTATTCCCCTGAGCGCATAGCGTAGGCGTTCGCGTAGCGTCTCGTAGAGAAGCCCGCCGCAGGCATCGCTCAGGGGATTTTGAAGTCTACGTCTACGCTATCTTCTTCGGTCTACCAGGCTTACGCTTGGGGGCTACAGTCGTTGCAGGGGTGTCCTTTTTGGGTCTGCCAGGTTTACGCTTTTGGGTAATGGGCGGGTTTGATTCAGATATTGGTGTGTTGGCGCAGTCCACCATAGGTATCGCCACCGATTTGGCAGGCGGTAGAAGCAAAAGCCTGTTGAACAGAGGTGTGGCAGGGAGCGTGGCGATAGCGGGGGTGATTGCCACGTTATCGCACAGCCAGGGGTCGGGTAGTAAAGCATTTTCTCTTGTGTCTGGTTCTTCGCTTTCCTGTTGTTGGGCAGGTAATTGTATGTCTGCGACATCTGGCATTGGAGGTACAGGAAAAAGCCCGTTGATGAAATCAAAAATGATGTGAGAAACAAAAGCCCAAAATACAATCTCGATCGCGTTAGTTAGTAATGCTTGCATGTAAATCCTTTTCGGGAGGGGGTTGAAGTGGTGTCCCTCGCTCATGTACCCACTATAGCAACGGTATACCGTGGTGTAAATAAATTTCGTATGAGCATTTTCTATGGATTTTGAGCAAAAATCAGTTTTGCAATTAAGGAAACTTATCACGGTATACCGTGGCTATTGGTAAGATAGAGGGAAAAATTGGATTAGCATTAATGGAACGCCCTATAGACAGAGCTAAAAGGGATACAAATGGAAGATTTATTAATGAGCCAGGATCTATGGCGGATTCGCCTATCTGCGTGAAGTTCAGCACAGAGGTAGACGAATTACTGCGATCGCTCCCCAGCCGCTCAGATAAAATCAGGCAATGGGTAATTGAGGGACTAGAACGAGAGGGGCTTTTAACAAGGGAACCTTAAACCCATGCCAGAAACCATCGATCCTTTTAAACTGCCCTTTGATGAGGCGATCGCTTATTTTCGCAATAAAACCCCACTAGGTAGCCTCGCTTGGGATAACTTCGCTGATGCGGCCCAGGATTTTGCGTTTACCGTTGCCACAGTCACAGAAGCCGAATTGCTCAACGACGTATACAACCTTATATTGAGTGGGCTAGAAAACGGCGACAGTTACGGCGAATTTAAGAAGGGATTTGACAAAGCGATAGATAAGGCGGGATGGAATCCGGCGAATCGCCCATACAGAACTGCACTCATCTTCAATCAAAACCTCAGAAATGCATATCAGGCAGGGCGCTACAAGCAGATGTCTGACCCAGAGGTGCTAAAACTGCGGGGATTTTGGCAATATGTGCACAGAGATAGTCGTGTGCCTCGTCCGCACCATCTCGCGCTGGATGGTAAAATCTACCCTGCTGACAGTCCTTTTTGGCAGACGTGCTACCCCGTCAATGGTTGGGGATGCAGGTGCGGCGTGGTTTCACTCTCTCAACGCGACCTTGACCGAGAGGGGCTAACGGTGGATGAACCGCCGCAAGAGACGGTGACTGTGGTGGATAAGGTAACGGGCGATCGCAAAAAAGTACCTGCGATCGGTGGTAAACCCATCGGCGAACCAGGATTTAGCACGATCCCCGGTGGCAGTGACCCCAGCCAAAAAAAGGCGATACTGGAGCAGGCAATGCAGAAGTTGCCGCAGCAGTTACAGGAGCAGGTGAAAAAGGCGCTAGAGAAATGAACTCAATCAGGCAACGCAGGCGAAACCGCCACAAGCTAAAAGCTGTACGAAGACAACCAACAACAAAGACCGCTTGCACTGGTTTCATTATTAAACTGACCGGAGTCAGCGAGGCTTTTGCTCAAGCAAATAAAGCAATGGCGAAGCTGTCTGAAACAATGGCGCGTCCTGAGATTCAAGGGGGGATGAGGAAAATGTGGCAGGATTTTGCGCGTCTTGCTCCAGGGATTCGTCAACTAGGGCTTGCTGACACTGGAACGCTTCGCCCCAGTTTTAACTTTGAGGCAGCAAGGGCAAAACTTATTACCGATCGAGAAGCTGAATTACTTCGTCAATACGATTTGAATTGTTATCGGCATCGATTAGAGCAGATTCAAGTAGGTGCTGAGGATGATTGGTTGGGCGATCCTTCGTGCAAGTTCAATGCGCGTTCTTGTCATGTGCAATGTGCTATCAATCCTACAGGCGAATGCAGCGAATGTTCATTTTATGAAAGCTAAAGAACTTGCAGAGATTCTGCTTCAGTATCCAGAACTTGAAGTGGTTGTAGCGGGCTACGAAGAAAATCTAAATCTCGTGGAAACAATCATCATCACCAAAATCAAGCTGGACGCGATGAGCATTGAGAGCGAAGTATATGGGAATTATTCTTATTTGGGGGATAGTCCAAGCTTTGAAATAAATAGATCACAATCTATAAACGCTATCTTTTTAGGGTATAGCGATCGCGTTGGCATGAGTAGTAGCAGAGTTAAAGGCAATCCGCTTAATTCATAAAATTTATTCATACAAATTCTGCCATTCCTCCAAACTCAAAAACCTCTCTCCGCGATGATAAATCCACCAGCCGCCGCAGGAATCAGACAGGCTTTTCAGCTTTTCCCCTGTTTTTTGGTCGATGAAAACACCGCCCCACTCAAGTTGTTTTCCAAGTGCCGCATCCCACAGTACAAATTCAGTACCATTCATCCATCCAGCAAACCAAGCCTCTGTGGAGATGCTAGTCATTAAATCTAGTAATTCTTGTGCGCTCTCATGCGATCGCGATTTTTGGTACTCGAAATTGATGTATTCATCCTCCTGATACCCCCACTTGTAAGGATTGTTGTTGGGAGGGAGGAGTTTGTCGTATTCTTCATCACTGGGGAACTTCACCATCTATAATTCAACCCTGCTTCTAAGCAAATAGGGAACAAGTCTCTGGCTTCCTGCTCTGAAATCTTGTTTCCATAGTCGGCAATGGTATCTAATGTCCAGTCAGCACTAGCGCAATAAACAGCGTAGTCATTGTTATTGCCGATCCGAGCCACGTAACCAAGCATCTCTTCAAAGCGATACAGCCTAGCTTTGGGCTGCAAGTCATCTAGATTTGCATTGTTCCGTTGAATATAGCTTGCTTTCACTTCACTCATAGGGGAATTCTCGTGATGTCGCTACGTCTAACGTGACCATTATGGCTGACATCATTATTACCCTCGATGACCTCGCTGCACGTCATGGGCTTGAAGAAATTGAACATCGCTTGCATAACCTCCGCCCAGCTTTTGCCTCAATGGGCGAATTTATGGTGCGGCGAACTGAGCAGAATTTCAAGGGTGAGCATGACCCCGATGGCGTAGCGTGGGCCCCACTGTCGGCTGCTTACCGTAAGCGCAAGCGGGGAACAAAGATATTGACCGAATCCGGCAGACTCAGAGCATCCATCACCTACCGCGCCGATGGTACTCAGGTAGTTGTGGGAACCAATACTAAGTATGCTCGCGCTTTACATCACGGATACCCCAAGCGCAATTTGCCAGCCCGCCCCTTTTTAGGAGCATCGGCAGAAGATGAGCGGGAGTTGGGAGAAATTTTGCTTAGTTATCTCAAGTCTGGTAGTTGATCTTGCATTTTTTGAGAATCCGCTTCGCTTGATAATGTGCCAAGTGATAACCAATTTGCAGTTCTTGTGCAATCTCACGGGACTTCATCCCCTTCGTTAGACAAAAATAAACCCTGATGGCTAGTGCTTTAGATTGTAGCCCTTGAGAATCAACAGTAATTTTAGGCATTTAGTCCACATTAATAATTTGCAGATTATTCTATCTGGCGGATTCCGCCAGATAGAGGTGGGGGAACTCTACGAGTACATTACTTTACCTATGTAATTTGGGAGGATGCCCCTCCTTTTCCCCTATTTCCCCATGCCCCAAGAAATCGAAATCTTTGCAGCTGGCACTCACACCAGTTCCAACGGTACAACCGTCACCCTCAATGAATCTGACCTTGATGCGATCGCCTCCAGCTACAACCCCGACTTATTTGACGCACCAGCTGTTGTGGGGCATCCCCGCGACAATAGCCCGGCTTATGCGTGGGTGGAAGGAGTGCGGCGAGTCGGGAGTAAACTGATGGCCAGCCTCAAGGATTGGGATACAGACTTCCAAGAGGCGGTCAAAAACAAACGGTACAAAAAGATTTCAGCCAGTTTTTACAGTCCTGATTCTTCCTCCAATCCCAAGCCGGGAAATTACTACCTGCGTCATGTGGGCTTTTTGGGAGGAATGGCTCCAGCCGTAAAAGGGTTGAAATCCGTTGCTTTTGGTGAAGTCGAAGAGGGAGTGGTGGACTTCTGTTGTGGGATGTCCGGGGATAAGGAGATTTTTCGCAATCTGCGGGAATGGCTAATTGAGCAGTATGGGATGGAGACGAGCGATCGCGTTGTGCCTGGATACTTGCTCACGCTGCCCGACGACAACCGTCTTAACTACCTAGAAAACCGAATCAATGAACTAGAAAACTTTATTAGTAAAACGTTTTCCCCCGACATGGAATCGCGCCTTGAAGAGGTCGGGGAGAAAGTCATGCAGCTTTTAAACAAATACGATTATACGGAGGAACCAGTGCCATCAGAAGAAAGCATTGAATTGTCAGAGCAGGTTCAGGAACTTCAAAATGAACTGCGCCAAGCCAAGTTGGAGAAGAAAAGAGAGGCGATCGCCAATTTTGTAGAAGGACTTCGTGGCAAAATTCGCCCTAATCAAAAGCCACAGCTGATTGAATTCATGATGGCTTTGCCAGAAGAAGAAGTGGAGTTTGCGGATAGCGGTAGCGGTAGCGACAAAGGAGCGTCGGGCAAGCCTCAGACACACCTAGCTTGGCTGCAAGGCTTCCTTAAGTCTCAGCCTGATTTGGTAAATCTCCGTGAAGTGGTGCGGGATGAGGAAATTGAGGAATTTTCTGAGGAAGAGAAGCAATCCCGCAGCGCCTATGCTGACGCGGCTAAAGCATACGAGAACGCCTGGAAATAACAACTAATGAATTCTGACTTTTGAATTTTGAATTCTGACTTCTAACTTCCAATCCATGAACTATGCCAGCAACTAATTATTCAGACTTACTTGACGGGCCTTCTCTATATGAAGGACAAATCGCCAACCTAGAATTAGCCATTGTCCGCACGGGGGTAAACGCAGATTCTACTAATGGCATCCTCACTTTTGGTCGAGCGATCGCCAAAGGAGCCGGGGATAAAGATGTAATTCTCCCTGTGGATGCCAACAGCATTTTGATGGGCATTGCCGTTGCCACCGACACCTTTGAAAAGCGCTCAGGATTCAGTATCAACGGTGATGGTGACTTGGGTTATCCCCTCAACTGGGCTGCTTCTTACTTGGTGCGCGGCATCATTGGCGTAAAAGTTCAACAAAATGTCACACCAGGGTCTGCCGTGTACTGGATTCACACACCCCAAACCGGCCAGCGCAAGGGGCAATTCCGCGCAGACGCTGACACCAACCGCGCCGTGCAGATAACAAATGCTCGTTTCATGAAGTCCGGCACTGCTGGCTCTGTCGTTCCTTTGTCTATCAACTTGGCGTAAGAATCATTCTCACCCCTATCCCCCACTCCCTAACCTATGACTACAGGCGGAAATTTACTATACCGGGCATTAGAGCAGAATATGCCTGGGGTGCTTTCAAGAAGGTATCGCGATTTAGCTTTTGAAAACGGCAAAATCGTCCCCACCCAAGCAGACCTAAAAGCAGGTGCATCTGAGGTCGTGCGCGATACCGTGGACGAAGTTGGCGACGCTGATATTATCAGCGATGGCGCTTTCGATATCCCTATCGTCGATGTGTCAGCTGACGAAGATCGCTACAAAATCTTCATGATTGCTTCGGCCTTCTCCTACACCTTTGCACAGGAGCGTGCTTACAACTACGCAGGTGCAAAGGCAGAGATTAACAATCGCAAGCAAATGCTTGCAAAGCGCTCCATCGGCGAACGTCACCACAAGATTGCCGCATTTGGCGATACACGTTTGAATGTAACTGGCTTCTTGAACAACGCCAGCGTTGCTCTCAACAACTCCAGCTTCGACCCCAACACCGCAGCGCCCGACGAACTGGCAGAGTTCTTTGTAGATGAACTCAAAAGCGCACACACGGCATCAAACAACGTTGAAATGCCGATGGATGTCTTAATCTCCACAGGCTTTTATTTCAAGTTAGTTAAAACCAGGATGCCTGATAGCTCTGTGAGTGTGCTTACCTACATCAAGGAGGCTTTGTCCGAGGGAGACGTGAACTTCAACATCACGAAGTGCCAAGAGTGCGACTCCAGTCAGCTAGAAAGCAACGGCGCACAAGCCGGAGGCACAAATAAAGACCTGATAACCCTTTACACCAAAGACCCAGAGGTGGTTGAGCGTCACATTGAGATGGTTCAGTTGATGCCCCAAGAATGGGTAACGGTGCGGGATGGACGGAAGGTTTATCCCATGTTTAGTTCAACAACGCCCACGATAATTAACTATCCTGGTGCTTTCCGCTATATTAAGGTTCCGAAGGTGAACTAATGGCAACAATCATTCTTAGACCAGAAAAATCCTTCCCTCCACGCAATGGTGCCGTTTGCTTTGACACCCTCACCCTCAGACCCGGCAGCAACTTGAACATCTCAGACGACGCTGTAGAGAGACTGCGATCGCACCCCGACTTCCCACAGTACGAAAGATGGGGAGCAATTGAAATTATCTCTCCTAAAGCAGAGATAAATCCAAGCGCACCTCAACCCTCGGAACTGGCAACCATGAACGTGGACGAGGCAGAAAAGGTAATTGAAAACTGCCCCGATATCGCCAAGCTCGAAGGGTGGCTTACCAACGAAAGCCGCGTTACCGTTCGTCGCGCCATCAACCGCCGCATCACAGCAATCAAAGGAGGTAATGAATAGTGGCTGTTAAGCAAAAAATCGGTGTTGAACTCATTAACGCCAACATCAACCTCACTCACAATATCAGTGTCCAGTGTCCCATCAACTCACTGTGCGTTGACCAGCCCTTCTTTGTGGCAGATGGCGCGTACTTGGTGACTGGCGTTTCCTATGTACACTCGACCGCTGGCAGTGACGGCAGTGCAGTAAACCTGCAAATCACCAAAGACACTGGCACTACTGCACCTGGCGCGGGAACCGACTTACTCACCAATAACACCAATGCTGGCTTCGACTGCAAAGGCACTGCTAACACTGTGCAAGCTGGGGCACTTGTTGCAACTGAAGCGACACGCACTTTGGCTAGTGGCGATCGCTTGTCGCTGGATTTTGCAGGTACAGTCACAGCTTTGGCTGGCGTAGTGGTTACGGTGTCATTGAGAAGGGTTTAAATTTAGAATTCAGAATTCAGGAGTCAGGAGTCAGGAGTCAGGAGTCAGAATCTAAAATCTAAAATCTAAAATCTAAAATCTAAATGCCCTACGCCACTGCCGCCGACATGACTGCCGCTTTTAGCGAACAGGAAATTTTGGAACTCAGCAACATCGACTACCCCGATAACACCACTATCAACGAAGATGTGGTGAATCGGGCAATTGAGGATGCCCAAGCGCAACTTGATTCCTATCTGGCGGTGCGTTACAAAGTGCCAATAGTCACTGTGCCAACCGTGCTTCGCAACTATACTTGCGATGTGGCGCGGTACATCCTGGATAAAGATAAGCCCAGAGATGAAGTTTCCAGGCGGCGGGATTTGGTTTTTTACTACCTTAAAGACTTGGCGGCTGGCAAAGCTTCTCTACCAGGTATTGTCGATGGTACTGATGGCAGCACAACTGATGCCGGAAATGGGGATGTGGTGCTTTTTAATTCCCCAGGAAGAACTTGGACAGCCTCTAGCCTGAAGGATTACTAGTAATGCTAGCAGAAGCAGAAGCCGCCATAGTCAAACGAGTCGAGGCAATTCTTGCTCCTTTTGAGGTGACGATCGCACCCTTTCCAGGTGACAGCGACCAACAGCCCAAGCCCGGACGTAAGGGAATGATTTTGATTGGCTATAAGCGAAGTCGCCATCGCGTGACATCCATTCAGCCGATGACCGTTGAAATCATTGCCGAATTTGAACTTTCGCTGCAACTAAAAGACTTGCGTACCCATAGAGGCGCTTACCCTTTGCTGGATGCGGTACGCTACGCCATCACTGGGTTAATTCCCCTCAAAGGGCCGCTTTCCAAGTGCTACCCGGTGCAGGAAGGCTTTATCAAAACCGACGATAGCGTCTGGTATTACGCGATGGTTGTGGCCGTGGCGATGATGCAAATCGAGGGGCAACAGCCATACACTGCTGCCGATATCGATTACCTAACGCGAGATCCCGCTTTGGGAGTGCGTCCCTATAATGCGACTCAAATTCAAGTTGCTGTGAGGCGATCGCGCGTAGACGACCTGCCAGACAACGTGGTGGATCGGACTTTTGTAGTGATAGAGTCCGTGCCAACAGGTTTGATGGACTTTTCTGATTCTGGCGCTTCTCAATATATCGAAATATTATGACTACTCTTAAGATTAAAGATGCGGACGGGGCTACTAAGCACGTTGCGACCACGGGCACGGGAACGGCTGACGACCCGATAAAGACGCAACAAAGTATTACTGGAGCGGTAGAGATAAGCCAAGCTTTGCCTGCTGGTGAAAACATTATTGGCAAAGTGGAAGTTACCGCGATGCCGCCTATAAGCGTAGGTGACATAAGTATAGGTGAGGTAACAATTGGCGCTGCTTTGCCTGCTGGCGAAAACAATATTGGCAACGTGGATATTGTCAGTTTCCCACCATCAATGGTGTCCACCGACAAGCTAAAGGTAGAAGCGACTGCTACTGAGTTTGATATCCGCGATTTATCAAGCGACACTGATTCAGTTGCATCTGTGCAGTCTGGGACATGGAGTGTTGGAGTCAGCAACTTCCCTGCCAGCTTTCAGGTTAGCAACCTACCTGCTACGCAAACAATTGCAGGATCTGTCGATTTAGGAGCAACAGGGAACCTGGTGATAAGCAGCGATGTTCAGGCGGTGCGCGATCGCTTGCCTGCAACTTTGGGTGGAAAAACTGCTGCCAGTTCTTTTCCGGTCACACTTTCTACTGATGGGCCGTTTGCTACAAATTTTGGATTGCAAGCAGATGCAGCCGCTGCTGGCGATACTGATACTACAAGTTTCCTCGGTTTATTTAAGAGGCTATTGCAACGAGTCACCGCATTGATTAACAGTGTGGGGCTTGACACGACACTGCAATCAATACGCGATCGCTTACCCGTCACCCTTGGAACAAAAACAGCCGCTAACTCATTGCCCGTAACTTTATCATCAGACGGGGCTTTCTCAACTAACTTTGGATCTACTTCTGATAGTGCTGCCACTACCGATACAGGAAGCTTTAGCTTGCTTGCCCTGTTCAAGAGATTGCTCTCAGTGACCCTAGCCAAGGGTCAAGCAGTGATGGCAAGCTCTATATCGGTGGCGATCGCGTCTAATCAATCCGCTATACCCGTCACACTACCGTCAACACAAATACCTGCGAACTACGCTCCTGTTACAACATCAGGGACGGTAGCCGCAGGAAAATACTCAGTAACTTTTTGTAACTTTGGCTCTGCTGCTGGACTTTTGCTGGGTAATTCTTTCCCTGCTGGCGCTTCAATTAATTTTACTCCCCCACCGGGAATGACTTTGAGCGCGATCGCTTACGACGCAACAGGTACAACTTTCTTGATTGGGAGCTTGTAATGGGTGTAACAATTTCCGTTCCGGCAGTAACAACCAAAACCACCGTATTCACCTCTTCTGGAACTTTTACAAAAGACCCTCGTGCTGTGTTCTTGCTCGTTCAGCTTTGGGGAGCATCTGGTGGTGCAAGGGGTGGCGGGACAACAACAAAAGGAACTGCTGGCAGTGGAGGCAGTTATAAAGAAATCTGGATTCCTGCTAGCGCCATTACAGCATCAGTTTCCGTAATCATCGGCGCTGGTGGAATTGGAGGAACGGGATCTAGCGCTACAACCGAGCGGCATCGGTGGGATTGGAGGTAATACAAGTTTTGGCAGTTATGCCACCGCATTTGGCGGTGCTTCACCTTCTAGTGCCAGTAGCGGAGCGGCTGGGGCTACTTCTATGACTGCTGCAACTGGTGCTACTACTGCACTCGCTCCCGACGGTACGGCTTCCTCAACCGCAGGTGTAGCTGGATTATTTAATGGGGCTGCTTCCGGCTCAGGTACGGGTACGGCAGGCATTGGGGCAGGCAGTGCTTATGGAGGCTGTAGTGGTGGTGCTGGGGCTGGAACTACCACTTCTGCCGGTGGCGATGGTGGCTCTCCCGGTGCTTTGACTGGTGGCGGTGGAATTGGTGGGACTGCTGGTACGCCTGGTAATCCTGGCGCTAATGGTATCAATTCTACTTATGGTGCAGGCACGGGTGGTGGAGGTGGTGGTGGTAGTACAACAGTCGGTGGCAAAGGTGGTGATGGTGGTACTGCTAGCGGTGGTGGAGGTGGTGGCATTGGCACAATCTCTGGCGCCGACGGTGGCAAAGGTGGCGATGGATTGTGTCGAATTACTGAATTTTTCTAATTTCTAAGGAGAAAAACAAATGGCTAGATATGCGCTGATTAATGGTTCAAAAGTTGAAAACGTAATTGTCTTGAACAACATCAACGATTTTCAAACTAACCTGACTTTGGTTCAGAGCGACACTGCAAATATTGGAGATATTTGGAATGGCGAAAGCTTTAGTCCGCCACCAATAATTGAAAGTCTACCTCCTGACTGGGGGGCTTTTATCAGAGGGTTATTTTTGAATGAACCTTACAACAATATTCGATTCAACCCAGTAGACAGCCCTGAAGCTAGGGCTACCAGAACAAGACTAGAAACAATCGGCATTTCTTTAGGGTTTGGTGGAGTGCTTTCAGAACAGGATTATCCCTTGTTAGCGCTGCTTTGGAATACCACAATTCAAACAACTGTTGAAGAATTTAAGCCAAGCGTGGAAAGCGTAGGAAGTTGGATAGCTTTAGGTGCTGCTTGCTATCTGCCTGTGTCCTTTAATCAGTCCACTGGAGAAATGATTTTAAGCTAAAAACAAAGCAGGGAACCCTACGGGCAGTTATCGATAACTGCCCATGCCTCAAACGCTTAACATTAATCAATTAACAGCGCCCGGTGTGTATGTATACGAGGACACAGCAGGCGTCATACCTGCTGATATTGCCTCCTTTAACCGCGCCTATCTCATCGGCACGGGTACAACCGGAGCTTACAACACACCCACACAAGTTACCAGTGCTGATGATTTTGTTACCAAGTTTGGGACTTCCCCAAGTCTCAATTCGGTAAAACTATTTTTTAACAATATTTCTAATGGCATCCTTTTCTTTGTTCGTGCTGCCTCCAAGCAAATCGCAACCGTGACGGCAGGCACGCCAACAGAAGGAAATTACTCTTTAACAGTCAGCGGTACTGCCATCACTTACGCGGCAGATTCAACCCCTACCGCCCAAGAGATTGTGGATGGGTTGATTGGGGCAACTAACAGTAACGGCACAGTTGCCGCTCTGGTGACAGCTTCTGATGATGGCACAGGAAACAGTACTTTCATCATCACATCGGATACTGTAGGCACAAGTTTTACAGTCACATCCCCCACAGCCCCGGTAGGATCAACCCTTTCAGTGACAGTCAACACCTATCCTGGACTGGCTGACGATTACGTTTACGCTATTCAAAACAGCTTTGACCCCGACCTGCACGAGCAAGGTATTTTAATTTGCCCAGAAGCTTTTTCTGGATTGACCAACCAAAGCGATCGCACCTCAGTCGCCACCGCGATGGAAAACCTGTGTGCAACAGAGGGCTTTGACTGGATAACATTCGTTGACTCTGGACCTAGTGGGACTATTAATACCCCGGCACTAGCACAAACAGAATCTGCCAACTACACAACTGCACGCGGACATCTGGCTTATTTCTTCCCCTATGTGGTTGATTTATTCGACAACACGATTCCGCCATCTGCTGGAGTAGCTGCGATCGCGCTCCGCCGTTACCGTGCTGAAGGATTCCAACAGGCTGCAGCGGGGACAAAGTACCCGATGCGTGGGGTGAAGGATGTGGCAGTGATTGTCAAAAAGGCAGAACAAGCAGTAGTCAACCCCAATGGCGTGAACTGCATTCGCAATCTACCAGGACAGGGAGTGGTAGTTTATGGTTCTCGCACTCGTTCAGCCAGTCCTTACTACAAATTTGTCAATACAAGAATCATCCTCAGCGTCTTTAACCGCACCTTATTCACCGCCTTTGAAACAGGCGGAGTGATATTCAGCGCCGTTGATGGTCAAGGCGTTCTATTCACCCGCATTCGAGAGACAGCTGAGGCGATTTGCTACAGGTTTTGGAGTGGTGGCGCTTTCTTTGGCGCACAACCCAAAGATGCATTTTTGGTGAGGTGCGATCGCTCGAACAATCCGGCCATCGATTTGGAAGCGGGGATTGTGAGAGTTGACATTTACGTTGTCCCAGTCCCCACCTTGGAACGGCTGCTGATTGGCTCTTATCGCGTGGCAATTGACCAAATACAACAAGCAGCAGGAGCAGCATAAGATATGGGAGCAACAGCAAACCCAATTACCCAACAGCAGTTTTTAGTGACCATCAAAGGCATCGATAGCTACTGGGAAAAGTTTTCAGGAATTAAAGATAAAGCCGACACCAGCGAGTATTCAGATGGCTTGAGCAACCGCAAATTCAAGCTAGTAGGCCCGCGAGAACTAGATGAGTTTGATTTAGAAAAAGCCTTTGATCCAATTGCTGACAAACCCATCATCGACTTTTGGCGCAACTACTGTGACGGCAATAAAGAAGTTATCACCGTCAGCATTACCCCAGTAACTTACTGCCCAGAAGTAGAGCCGATTGGCCCTAGCGTAATTATCTACGGCGTTCGTCCGACTCAGCTTGAAGGGTTTGAAGTTGACAAGAAAAGCAACGATATTTCAATGCTCAAGCTCACGTTTATCGGTGACGATTGGGAGTACGCATAATGGGTAGAATTGCACGAGTAGAAGTGGAGGCTCAAGAGCAGGGGAGCAGGGGAGCAGGGGAGCAAGTCTCCATTGCCCTGAGTGACGGCACACTAGCAACGTTTCGCCCCGTAGTTTTAGAAGATGTGCGAGCAATCACTGCATCTGGCATCGCCAACGAAATTGAAGCAGCCAGCCGCATCATAGCGAGAAACTGTATTAAGTGGGGAGACAGACCAGGAATCACCCTCCCGCAGTTGCGATCGCGTGACATTGAAGATATCGAGCTAATTAGCGAATCGCTCTCCCCAAAAGAGATACCCGAATTTGTTGAATTGCCTGACAGATCGAAATCCCTCACTCTCGGTAATGGAATTGAGGTGATTTTCCGTCGCCCCAATTACGGCGATGCTGAAGCAATTAGCAAAAATAAAGGTGGTGGATTGGAGGTACAAATTGCGATCGCGCTCCGTCTTTGTATCAAGTGGGGCGATCGTGATGGTGTGGATGAAGCCACACTCAATAAGCTGAATATGGGTGACTGGCAGGGGGTCGCTAAAGTCGTAGATTCCTTTCGCCCCAAACCTAAAGGCGATTGACGAGGATAGCTTTTTGCGAATTGTCTATCATCTCAACGGTAAATCTTTCAGCAATTTGAAGGACTACAAGGAAATACCTCTTGATACCCTACAGAGTATGGTGGCAATTCATGTAGAGGCAGTAGAAAGCGAAAGAAAGGCATGGGTTCGTGGCAAGTAGCTTAGTCGATTTAATAGTTAGAGTTGCTGGAGCTGCCGCCGCTACTAGCGCATTTGGTAGAATTGGCGCGGCGATGGGGGGACTTGGGCGTTCTGCAAATACTGCGTCTGGAGGAACACAAAGTCTTACTAGCGCGATCGCTGGCGGCATCATCCAAGCTAATCTCTTGGGACAAGCTTTATCACTAGTGGGTAATGCTGCGTCTCTTATGGGGCAGAAATTCGAGGAAGCTAAAACGATTGAGATGGGAGATGTGTCTGCCGCTTCCACATTCGCAGCGCTAACTGGTAAATCCTTTCAGGAATCCTCAAAATTCGTCTCAGATTTCAGTAAGGAAATATCACTTGTAGCAGGAGCACTACCAGGAGCGACCAAGGACTACAATAAGGTAGCCAACTCCATCATGGATAATGTTATTCCCGCCTTTAAAGATGCCAATGGGGTGCTTGACCAAGGCAAATTTCAAGAGAACTTGGTCGATATCACCAAGAAAATGACGTTGATGGGAATATCATCTGGGACGGATGCTCAGGCGGTGGGTATGTTCACCGCTAGATTGCTAGATGGTAATGTCGCTTCAGCCAAGCAGCTGCTATTTGCTGACAACAACCCTGCGTTTATGGGAAAATTCAAGGAAGCCTTAGAAAAGCAGGGAAAAACTGAGAAAGACTTCAAGACAATGACCTCTAAGCAGCGATTGGAACTAGTTCAAGCTGTATCTGAGCAATTTATTTCAAAAGATGTAATTGACGCTGCATCGAACACAGTTGATGGCTTGTTGGCCGGCATTGAATCAAGTATTTTCGACCCCAAATCTGGCGTATTTGGGCTGTTACGAGATTTGACAAAAGATGAGGGCAACCAGACGGTAATGACCGCAGTAGCTAGCAGTATCAAAGCAATGATGAGCTTTTTTGATGCTGGAGCTAGTATATTGCAAGCCTTGGGAGTGCCGAGTGTTGACCCGATGCTAGTACTTTACAACGGCATTAATATTTTTACTGAATGGGTAAAAAAGGCATCAAGCTTTGCTACCAATCTTGCTAATCTCGCGAAGGGTGCAGGGGGAGGAATAACTGGAGCTAGCGCGATTATAACTAAAATTTTTAATCCTGATTTTATTCTTGGTAGCTTCCAAAAATTAATCAATTCAATTCAAAGTTTTATCAAACCAGATATTTTAGTTAGCAGCTTCCGAGGAATGATGGGAGGGGCGCAGAAGTTTTTCAAGCCAGATGCAATACTAAATGGACTGGAAAAATTATTAAGTGGTGTGAACACTTGGATTGGTCAATTCTTCTCATGGCTTGTTGCCTCTTCAGGCAAGATTTTATCTAGTGGTGGCGGGGCTATTGGCTTTGGCGTGATAGGGGTAAAGCTTGGGATATTTGGCGGACAACTGATAGGCAAATTAATTCAGTTTATTATCAATCTACCTTGGGGCGATATCCTCATCTTCATTGGCAATCTAGCTCTTGCTGCTATCCCTTTTGCTATTGGTTTAATCGCCGGCTTCCGAGCCAGCATAATTTCAGAAATTGGTAAGGGATTGCTGAGTATTGGCGCGAAACTCCTGGAGGGATTGAATAACGTCGTTCTAGTGGTTAGCTACTCAATCTCTGAATTTTTCAGCTATCTTGTCAGCGCAAGCGAAACTGCATTTAATTTGGGGGAAAATCTGGGGAATCTAATTGGCGAAAAGCTGTTGGAGGGATTGAATAACGTCGTTCTAGTGGTTAGCTACTCAATCTCTGAATTTTTCAGCTATCTTGTCAGCGCAAGCGAAACTGCATTTAATTTGGGGGAAAATATTGGCAATTTAGCTGCTACTTCGATTCAAGAATTCCATTCTGCTATTGGCTCTGCTATTACTTCTACTCAAAGCTTTTTTGCGACTATTGGAAATGCGATCGCCGATATGTGGAATCAGTTACTCTCGGCGATTACTGGAGCAATTGGCAGCGTTATCAATCAAACTAAAAGTACAATAAGCGCTCCTGTAGCCGCCCTAAACAATTTCGTTACCAATCCCATTGGGACTGCTAGCAGTGCGGTTGCTGGTGTTGGGCAAGCTGTTTCTAATCCTATTGGCACTGCCAGCAGCGCAGTTATTGGCGCTGGGCAAACTGCTTTTAACTTGGGACAAAATATCGCTTCTGGAGCCACCAATTTACTCGGCTTTTACAAGGGGCACATCCCTACAGCAAGTGGTGGATTGCTGGGAGCCTTCGCTACTGAATCTCGTAATATGCCATCTGGCGCAAGTCCAGTTGTGGCAAATAGCTCAGAATTCATTTTGACCCCGGCACAGATGGGGCGCTTAATGCAGGGTAGTGCTGCCGTTGGGTCATCCGCTAAAAGCACAGTTTTTTCCCCAGTCATTAACGTTTATGGGGTGAATGACCCTGTGGCGATCGCGCGCCTTGCACTGGAGCAACTCGAAATCATGTATGCCCAGCAGCAAGAAGGGCAACTAGCTTAGGGAATTTTAAGGCAAAGAAGAAAAAAAGAAAATCATGCTAAAACAGCCTTTGCTATTCTTTGCTATGCAGTTGGACGAGACACCACAACTTAACCGTGGGCGCTTGTTTTTGTGCGACTACGAGAAAGGAATCGTAGGCAGATGGATTGCGACATCAGGACTAGGGCAATATCAAGGGACAGGAGATTGGAGTAAACAAGGCGGGGGAGTAATTCCGCCAACATACGAGATGAAAACGCCAATAGATTTTTACAAAGTTGCTACCAAGCCAGTTGACTTGAAGCACGTCAAAGGAGTCGAAGGTAATGGATACCCAATTACACCCTTTACAGTTGAAACTAAACTTGGCGTGAAGAGAAGCGATCTGTTGATTCATAAAGATGCCAACCAACCTGGTAGTCTGGGATGCATTGTTTTATCAACTCCAGAATTTGCAGACTTTGAACGTGTGTTTAGTGCAGAATGTAGCGATTTCGATTCAGTTAAATTGCTGGTTGGCTACACCTACTAATGCGTTTCAATGATCTGGCTTACACAACTCTAGCTACTGCCAGCAAAGAATCGAAGGCGATCGCGGCGGTTTTGCTGGAGTACGATATCTCCGGTAATACCCCCAAGCCTTTATGGGTATTTCTGGTCAATCCCCAATCGCTGAGATTTAGCCGGGAAGCCAAATACACCGAGATTTCACCACTGGCATCGCAGCGATCAGAAATTCAATACGCCGCTACCACAGGGCAAACTCTCTCAATCCCTGACCTCATCCTGCAAACTTGGTACTGCGGCAAATCTCTACGACCACTGCTTGAAGGGATAAATTTGCTACTAGAAGCAGATATCAAGAATAAAAAATACGCTCCTCCCATTCTCAAATTCCAGATGGGGACAAGGGAATTTGGCCCGTGTGTGCTGACTAATGTGCAGTGGGAGGAATCGGCGTGGTTAGGAGGTGAGCCAGCATCGGTAAAGCTGGGGCTAGAACTAAAGGAAGTTCCCAAGGTGATATCGCGGGGAGAAATTGAGCAGCAAAAAACTAAGGGGATGGAAACTGCCAAGGCAACCCGCGAGAAGCAGGGCAAACCTAGATTGCCACTGACTGATAGGCAACGCACTGATGCGGCGGCTCATGCCAAGAAATACCTCGAAACCAATATCAAGCAATGGGCGGCTGATGTCCAGGCAGCGATTCGGGGAAACAAATATAAGTTATCGACTGATGCCAACAGTGGCGCAGTTGCAATGGTTGGAGTTGGTGGTAAGAGTCTTGGTACAGTCCTTACATGGGATGGATTTCAGGCTAAGACGGGGCAAAGTGTAACCACAATTCCTCTGGTGACTGGTGGTAAAGCACCTTAAGCATGAACAAATGTATCTGGCGGATTCCGCCAGATAGCCAGTTACACAAACAAATTAAAATACTATGTCTAAGTTATTACCCATCGAAAAAAACGAGCAAATAGTCGGTTATTTTTTTGATTGCCCAAGCTGGTCACGCTTTGTATGTTCGTCCTTACAGAAATATTGTTGGTGCAGGCTGGGATTTCAACGGTGATATGGAAAGACCAACATTTAGACCTAGCGTTGTAAGTCGCTATCAATTTAGCTCTGAATCAGGTAAACCAGATGAGGTGGCACACATCCGCTAGCAGGGCTTACAGTCAATATCCCCGATCTATAAAATGACCAAAACCAAATCTGGAGACACCATAGCCGCGATCGCCTCTCAAATCTTTAATGGCGACGTTACCCGCTTCACCGAACTGCTCGACCTCAACCCCGATATCGACGTATTTGGGGAATTGGTGGAAGGGCTGGATTTGGAGTTGCCCGACACCTCCCAAATCCTCAACTATGCCCGTCCGGTGTTGTCGCAGATTGGCGAAACGCTTGATACAGCGACCAATACGCTCACTACCCTACAAACGCAATTACCCAGCAACTTGCAGGGATATGCGGCAGATGCCCTGAAATTGCTGGGTGATGTGAATGGGGTTTTGGGAGATGTGGAAACGACGCTGACCAAGACACAAGAACAAGTTTCGAGTTACGACGGCAAGCCAGTGCAGTTGGTGAAGTGGTTGTTAGGCGGACAAGTTTAGCTTTCTTGAGGCAGTGTGGTCTTGGGGAGCTAGTGCGGTCTTGGGGTTTCCCCAAGTGGAGCATCTGGCGTGGTTTCCACTCGTGTTCAACTGCCGTTTAGCATCATAAATACTAGCTTCACCACCGCCATTACAAAATGGGCAATCTTCAGCCGCTTTATATTCTCCACCCTTGTCTTTTTCGATGTACGCTCCAGTGCCACCGCAATACTGGCGATCTCCACTATTTGGATCTTCAGCTTTTTTCTTAACCACAATTACTCCAAATTAAATCAATTTGATTAATTTGCTCAAACCTTCTTGAATTAAAGCGATCGCGCCTTTCATGGCATTGCGTTGCTTATTGGTCATTGGGGACTCTTCATCGCCCCAGCAAACCTTCAATTCTCCCTTTGCGATCGCACGCATTAGCTTGGAAATATTCGGATCTTCTCCCCATGTCTGCCCGAAATCTAAAGCAATCTGCTCTAACTGTTGCTTTTCTTCGGCAGAGAGGGAGAGAGTGATTGTCTCTCCCTTGCGGCTCATAATTTTGCTAATCCCGCATCAATATTGTCTCGATTGTCGATCCACCATTTTGCAGAAGTGGGCAGGGAGAAATCTTTCTTCTTCCAAGCAGCAGCAATATCTGCTGCTGATTTGTGGGCGATATCGAAAGCCCATTTGATTTGTTTTTCCGATCCAGATAAATTCAACGAATCTATAGCATGATTTACATCTTCTAGTTCGGGTTCACTTATCACTTGTTCGTCTTCGTCTTCAAACTCTTCGTCACCTGCGAACGACTGGCAAACATTTAAAGCACGGCTATAAATATCCTCATGCAGATGCCCACTGCTGACTATAAAAGGCTGTTGAATTGCTTCTGCAATTGCATCTTCGGCGATTGCTTGATAACTTTCTCCTTCTGGTAGTCCGAAATTATTCTTTAAAAATTCGACCAGATTTTTTAAAGCTTTTTGTGTTTCTGGGTTTTGGAAATCTACCCTCTTTTTTATTACCCCAGTGTTTTTGTTTAAAAGTCCCATGCTAAGATCCTCTTGAATAGGTTGTTTTATAAGGCTTTGGGGTCGCATCCCTTTGCCTCATATTTATATTTAATCACCTAATTTTGTCCGTGTCAATGACAAAGTGTCCGTGTAAAATAAGGGAATTATAGGAGCGTTGTAACTGTGTTTCGCCGTGCGCCTAATTGCCCCCTTTTGTCGTTGTCGAATTGGTGAGAGTGTTTTTGAATCAGGCGATCGCTTCTTGCTCGAAGTGAGCGTAGAACTTGGCGAAAGCGAAAGGTCGAGCCGTGGATCGTTCTCAATCTACGATCCAGGTTTAGTAATTGGCGGAAAATTCCAACAAATATCGTTTACCAGTGGGGGCATTGAAGTACCGCCAGAACTGCTATCTTCCTCCAAACAGCAAGCCGCCACTGCTACACCCACAACATCAACAACATCTGACGCAACCCTCCCCACTTCCACATCAGGCGGCGCGGCAATCCTTACCCGTCCTACTGGTCGCTCGAAATCTGCTCAAGCCGATTACTACAATCGTGTTTGGTCAACAATGTCCATCCGCCCTGATCGCCTGGGGCTAGTAAAAGAGGCGGCACAGCAAGCGATCGCTAACCAGTCGAGATACCAGACTATATCTGCTAAAACTGGTGTGCCGTGGTACGTGATTGCGGCGATTCACTACAGAGAGTGTTCCTACAATTTCAACCAAAATATTGCCAACGGCGATTCACTCCAGCGCAAAACCGTGCGCGTGCCAGCCGGGAGGATTCCCGGTGTTGCTCCTCCCTACACTTTTGAGCAAGCCGCCATCGATGCGCTGACTTCAGATAATCGTTTTAAGGGTGTGAATTGGGGTTCTATCCCTGACTTGTGCTGGTTTTTGGAGCAATACAACGGGCTGGGGTATTTGTTTAAAGGGCGACCATCGCCGTATCTGCTTGCTGGCTCTCAGCACTATGATTCAGGAATGTATGTTGCCGACGGCAAATACAGCAGTGGCACAACCGACAGACGAACTGGAACACTCCCCATAATCTGGAGTATCCAAAATTCCAAGCGGACGATGACCCCAGAAACGCAGCCGCAGCCACCCCAAACTCAAATACAAGCGGTCACGCCGCCACAAGAAACTAGCATTAAGGGGACTGAAATCATCATCGAATTGGGGTTTGAGCCATCGCAGCTAATCGCCTACCACTTCATCCATGTCGCTACTGATTCAGCCAAAGGTGAAAAAGATGTCACCGTATTTACAGGGCAAAGCATTCGCTGGCTGATGACCAGGCGGACTGAGAACAAAAGCTTTGAAAACGTCACCCTGCGTCAACTGGCAGAAATTGTATGTCGGCAGCACAATCTGAAGCTGGAGATGGAAGGTAACGGCCCAACGTATCAGTTTCTTGACCAAACAGGCATCACCGCTTACGAACTCCTGTTGCGGCAATGCCGCTCAATTGGCTATACCGTCAAAGATGAGAAGAATAAGCTCATACTAAAACCCAGTGGCAGACCTGAGTACACAGGGATTGTCATTGATTGGGAAAATGTGATCAACCTCCGATTTGGCGATAAAGCCAGGGGCGATCGCACTTCAGCTTCCGGCGCATCTGCCACCTCTCCCCCCACTCCCGCAGCTGCATCTAAGGCAGTGATTGACCGCCAGACTGGGAAGGTGGAACAACAAAAAACTGAGGATAAGGCAGGAACGGGGAAAACTCCCAATGGTGTGACAGGGGCAGCCGCGCCGCCAGTTGTGGGGAATGTAAAATCAAAGCCCTCCACGACCACCGCCGACAATACGCCAACCGTTCGCCCAAGAAAACGGAAGCTACTGTTACCACGGCTGATACCAAAAAGAACACCGACGGCACAACCACAACCNATTACCACTATCACCAATAAAACCATTGAGCGCGGCAAGGTGGAGACAACAGTTTTAACGAAGTGGCAGACGGGAGCGACTGTCATCAAAAAAGTGGTGACGACGACAGAAACGACCAAAGGAACGACCATTGAAACCGAAGACATTGCCGCCAATGGTGTCATCACCAAGTCCACGACCAGCAACAGTCAAGTTTCTAAAGCGGCGCTAGCTAGCCTCACTCTCAAAGCAGAAGATCCGCCTTCAGCACCAGTCACGGCCAACCCTGGAAAAAGTGAAGATGGGGCGGGAATGCCGAGACAGGCGATTGGCGCGATTGACTTGGCTGATGGCAGGGCACAAGGGGAGGCGATCGCGGATGAAGCCAAAAGAATCAAGGGGTATGAGTCGGAAGCGACTGTTATTACTACGCCTGAGTATTTGGCGATCGCGCCTGGGCAAATTATCGGCATTTCTGGTGAACTTGTACCAGCGCCATTTAATCGGGAGTGGCGAGTCAGCAGCGTATCTCACAAGTTTCCGGGCGGGGTGACGCAGTTGCAGTTCTACACCCCACAAGCTGCACCTGCCGTGGAGTCCGCACCTGTGGCGACGGCGGCGGGGACTACTGCGATCGCTTCTGTTGCTGCGCCTGGTAAATTCATTTTCCCAGTTCCCAAAGGAGCGCAAAGTATTGGAGATGGGTTGGGGACACGCCCAGGGCGAAAACCCGGCTATTTACACAAGATATTGGATGTCGCCGCGCCAATGGGAACGCCGTTTGTTGCGATGGCAGATGGCATTGTTACAGCAGTTAAATTGCGTAATGGCGGTGCTGGAAATATGATTACTATCCAGTACGGTGGCGGGTACGAGTCCACCTATATGCACTGCATGGATGGCGGCATTTTAGCGCAGCAGGGGCAGCAAGTAAAACAAGGACAAGTAGTTGCTAAGTGCGGTTCAACTGGAGACAGTTCAGGGCCACACCTGCATCTTCGGTTCCTGCTTAATGGCAGCCCTTGCTTGCTTTCTCAAGTTGGAATCGATGTCCTAAAAATAGGCTTACCAGTACAACGATTCAATAAAACCTGCGATAAATATTAGTCTATGTGCTTCCAAGAACGTTTTCGGACGATCCCAGAAACACCTGTTTGAGTTATGCCAAACTGCTGGGCGATGTGCAAAGTGCGATCGCCCAGAGTTGCCGCTCGTGGGGCGAATTTTTATTATCTAATCATGCTTTGAATACTATCAATAGCTCAACAAAAATATTAGAAAATACTTGACAGATTTAGCTAGCTTGTTTTAGTTATTAATTAACTCTTAACAACACAAAACATGCAAGCGCATAATTTTATTAAACGCCCAGACAAAAGACTAGAATGCAAAGTTTGCAAGTGGAATTGGGCAAGCAAAACAAACACTTTTTGTCCTGGTTGCATTCGCTATAACTGGGGCAGCCAACCTCCTCATTTAAAAGACAGGGTTAGCCTTCATAAGCAAAATCTAAAACCTAAAAAAGGCGCAAATCCAAGTGGTTGCTTCTACTCAATGAAGCGTAACGATTGGACTTGGTATTATGATGAAAATGATTGTGAAATAGCAGACACGCAACTACCACCCATCGTCCAGTGGGATGACATAGGCGAACTTAAAACCGTAGGGCAACTCAAGAAAATAAATTTAACTCCAAGTGAAGATACGAAGCCTCGTGCAGTTGCCTGGGTGTGGGACAAAGATATTGAATGGGGTGTGTGGATTCCGCTTTATCATGAAGATGATTGCAAGTGGAATCCCAAAGACGGATGGATTACCAAGTTTCAATTACAAAAAACATACCTACTTTCGAGAGGGTGGATTAAGCAACTAGGAGAACCAGATAAAGAATTAGTAAATCAACGCTATCCTAATGGGCCAACTATCAAGCTTTATTCTAGAAAAAGAGTTGAGCAATTCTTAGCAAATAACGCCGAAGCCTACGCTGAGTGGTTGGATAAACGCGATAAATATATAGCTATTTTTGAAGCCAATCGAGATAAGATATTTGCAAAACGTAATGCAGCAATTGAACAAACTAAAATGTGTTTAAAATGCGCTTCTGGCTGTTCAACACCAAAAGGATTTTTATGTGCAATTTACCCGATGGGGTTGCTTGATATGCCTTGTCATGATTTTCAAGAAAGAGTAGATTAAGTGGCGATCGCTCGATAATTTACTTGTCCGTAAAGTTTATAGTTCTTGATGCTTGCCTATGCGCTACGCTAAAAGCTTGTTGTATGGCGTAATTGTAGATGCCTCTGAATCTAGCTACCGTGATTACGCAAACTGGCAACTAAGATGTCCAAAATGTGGAGAACCTATTTACTTAATCGGCGCATCTAAGCGCCGAGAACACACAAGATTAGCGCCAAAATCAAAACAAATAGTTTTGGTAAAAAGCGCCGAAGTTAGACCTTCATTTGCTCATTTTAAAAGCTTGGCTGATGCAACTTGTGAGAACTTTAACAGTCAAATAAGCCAAGTTGATATTAATAGATTCAATGCAAAAAATCGAGAGCAAAGGCTAAAAATATACAATTCTAGATTTCTAGAAATTGTGGGATACGATAAAGATAGTATGAGAGGATGCTTTTTCAATGCTTTTAAAAAAGTTAATAACTGCAATAACAAAGCAGCTAAAGCAGTTGAAAAGTCTACTGCTACTGATTTTTTAGGATTAGCGGTTAAATTTAATCCTGAAATTTTTAAAGAAGCAAGTAGGATGAGATTAGAAGAAATCAAAGCAGAAGAAAACCCATTAAATTGCGTTGATGCAAGCTTTGTCGATGAAGCAGCTACCAAAAGTTTTTTAATATGGCTAAACAAACTTGACATTGATATGCAAACAATATTTGTAGGAGAGGCGATTTCTTTTTTAAAAACGAATGCTTGTAAGGCGATCGCCTTACAGTTATTTGAACTAGCCTTTCATCGATTGGCTTTACACAATAAAAATATATCTAATTTAATAGATGTTTCTAAGGTTTTTTCCAAAAACCAGGAAGACGAACAATATACAAAGTTTATTCACTTATGCGTTAATGAGTTGATCGAAATATTTGCCTTAACTGATTGGGTAGGAGCAATAAAGAACGGGGAAGCCTAAGCCCATGTCCCAAATTTTAAGCACCCTTGCCGAACTAAACAGGCTTAAAGCCCAACTCGCCGAACTCCCCAACCGCGTGTATGGCTTGCAAATTGGCATTGTAACTGATAATGCCGATCCTCTCAATCAACGCCGGATCAAAGTAAGCCCCCAATCCAAGGCAGGTTTAGCGCCAACGGATTGGCTATCGCACTGCAACCCAGCCCCCGCGATGGACGCTCCCATTCCTGTGGTTGGCTCTACCGTGTACTTCCAATCTTTGGACGGCGACCCCCATGATGGGGTGTGGCTGGGCGTAACGCACAATGACACCAATCCGCCAGACCCAACGCAATCTGACCCAGTGCGTGACTGTGCCGTGGAAGTAGCCGGGAACGATCGCCGCACAATCATCGGCTCCAGTACGCACCAGACGGTAGGCGATCGCATCGACGAAACTGACCAAAACCACGTGGTGAAAGTCGAGCAAAACTATGCCCTAACTACCTCTGTGGGCGAAATCAACCTAGAAGCCGCTAACAACAGAGTCACCATCGCCGGACTCACTGAAGTGCGATTAGAAGATGGCAGTGGCGGTTACATCGTTATGAGTGGCGGACAATTACGTTTTGGCAATGCCTCTGGGCAAGAGTGGCAACTAGGGGGAGCATCCGGCACAAGCTGGGTGTGGAATGCAGCGGGGGCAACTATAAATGTTTTAAATGCTGGCGGTTTTCAAATTAATGGTAAAGAGGTTGCAGTCGTTGGTGCTATCGATGACGATGGCGACCATATAATCAACCGGGGTTACTAATATGGATAATTTGGATTTAGGGAAAGCTGCATTTATAGCCTTTAACTTATCCTTGCCAAAAAAACAGTCCGCAGCATTCCCTGCCACCCGTGATAAATTAGAAAGTCTGTGGAATACAACTCTTGAAGAAGAACGAAAAGCAGCGTGGCAAGATGCTGCACTAAAAGCAATCGAGGTGAGTAATGGTAAAGCTTAGGGGACTGGCTTACCCGCTTCAAGTTTTCAATGGCTCCCTGAAATTAAGTGAAGATTTCGACACGATTAGAGATGCGATCTTCGGAGTTTTAGAAACCCGCCCCTCGGAAAGAATTATGCGGCAACAATTCGGTTGTCCTGACTTCATCTTTGATGCTGTCACCCAACCTCAAGTAGTTCTTTCCCGCATCAAAGTGGCACTCGAAGAACAAATCCCCGATGTTGGGTTTGAGGTGACAGGGAATATCAAAGAAGATGGCGGCTTCAATGTGCGAATTGAGTGGAGCATTGCAGATGTGCCACAGCCGTCGATTAGTTTAGTACTAAAATCATGAGAAACTGGCGACATCACGCTTTCACCATTTTTGTTGGCGCAATACTAGGGACGATCGCAGTCAGCATTATGCTTGCTTACAAGGAGCCAACCTGGAATGTCAACTTTGATATTAGCGGATACCAATTCACAGCTAAACTGGTTGGGATTCAATGCCTACCCTTTTACCCGGTTGAATGGCTGATATCTTGCGTCTATCTGGCTTACGTTTTTCACTGGTTCGAGGAAGCGATGGAAGAAGCTGAACAAGCAAGAGATGATTAATGGAGGCGTTTTCCAAATCCCTTGTATGTCCGTTTTGTCTGAGGGCTGATTAGTCCTTTCTCCAAAAAGTACTGTTCAATCTCATGTTCAGTACGACCAGAAAAGAACATTTGCATATCGTTGGGATTGGTGATCTGAGTCTTAGCTTGAAAGCTCCAGAGCGGGGTTCCTCTCAGTTCCCGCATGATTCTTTTTGCGATCGGGAAGACTCTTAGCGTTTCTCCTGTTACGCCACGCTTTTCGTCAATAAAAGGAATACAGCGATTGTTGACTGCATCAGCATTTGCAGTAATTTCAACAGGTTCTTCAAATTCGCCAAAGTATAAAATCAATCCAAATAATTCGGGATGCCCTGTATAGCCGAAGTCAAAAAATATAGGTTCATCGTTGAACTCCAATCTATTGAGGTTGGCTTCCGACAATCCGAATCCGTATAGATTTCCACCGCCTTGCAGCGCGGAAACAAATTTAATCATTACGCGTTTTGCTCATAAACAATAGTGCGATTGTATACTTATTGTACAAAAGCGACTACGCCTAATTTCAATCTATCTGGCGGATTCCGCCAGATAGAACCTAATCAGATAACCCTTCATCAATTTTCCCAATCCCATTTTTGACAATTAATGCCCCGGAACTTCCTCTCGGCAAAAAAGGTGGTGGGTTAATCGTGTGACCACATTCAACGCAGGTTTTCCAATCCCAATACCTGCCATAGCAAAACATTTCATGCTTAGACAAAGGACGGGCGCATTTCGGGCATTTCTGAAAGAGTGATAATCTTGCTATTGTCAGGATTCTCATTACGGTGGGAAATCTTGAGCTATGCCTAATCCTACCAGATTCACCCCCCTACAACCAGAACCTCTTTATCCAGCAGACCCTAAACTGATTCTGCAAGCAATGCAGGATAGATGTTACACGGCAAGCGATCGCACTCTCAACGATTTCTCAGCAGCAAGCCCTATTGTGGCTTTGTACGAGGGTCACTTGTTTGCTGTTTTAGAGCATTTGTACTATACCAACAAGCTGCCGTCAGCCTTGGCAGTGGAGTTTTTGAAAATTGCCGGGATACAGCGAAGATTGGGAAAGGCGGCGCAGGTCTCGCTCACCTTCACGTTGTCAGCACCGCTCGGCAGTCCATTTTACCTGAGTGCGGGGTACATGGTGAGTGACGTGAGCAATACCTATAACTTCTTAACTGATGAAGATTTGGTGATTCCGGCTGGGTCAATAAGTGGGGTGGTAAGTGCAACGGCTGAGAATTTGGGACGCAGCTATAACTTGCCTGCCTACACCATTAAGAATTTGAGCGAGTCGCGGGCTTTCCTGCAATCCGTGACCAACACTTCGCTTGCGAGTGGCGGAATCGACGAAGAGACAGAAGACGAAGCGAGAGCCAGAGGATTTGTAGCACTGCGACGGCGGGGGTTGACGAGCGCCGATGACTACGAGCAAGAGACGAAGTTGCTACTGGGTGAGGGGAGTGTAACCAAAGCAGTGGGGTTGCTGGCAGCTGATAAAATCAGTTTTGAAAAGGGTGCGGTACACGTTTTCGGCTTAAATCCAGACGGTACAGAGTTAAACCAAGCTCAAATTAACGTTCTGCAATCAGCCTTAAGAGCGCCGGGTAAAGCACCGATTGGGGTACTGGTGTACGTTTCCAGTATCGAGCTTGTGCCGTTGGAGGTATACGCGATCGCCTCCTTGCTACCTGGGAGTAATCCAGAGGCGATCGCACTTGCGATTTACCAACGACTTCAGGAGTACCTACAACCTGGGAATCTGGCGTTGGGAGAAACCATCAACCTTAAGGAACTAGAATTTCAGGTGAAGCTGGCGGGAGTCGAGTTTGTGCAATCAGTTTCGACGCATACAGCGCAGGATGTCTCGTATGCAGACATTCAATTACCCAACAGCTACAGTGCAGCTTACCTACTCGACCTCACAGTTGACCTGGTGCTAGGAGGACAGAATTTTACCTACAGTTACGGTGAGGGAGGGGATTTAGATTGAGTCGTAATTGATAATTCGTAATTCGTAATTAACTCCCCAATTACGAATTACGAATTACGAATTAGTAATTAGGAGGACTAATGCCATCAGCGTGGGAACAAGGAAGACCAATTTACAAACGCCTGCCGATCGCTGAAGAGAAGTATCAAGTTGCACCAGATGACCCAGAACTTGATCCTGTGGCGGATTGGCTAACATTGCCAGTGGATGAGTATCTGGTGGCAATTAAGGCAGCAGTGGATAATTTTTATGCTGATTACCTTGATCCAACAACAGCCGCATCCGAGAACTTAGACTGGTTAGCGCAGCTGTGCGGCTTCACAGGGGAGTACTGGGAAACATCGTGGACTGAAGCGCAGAAGCGATCGCTCATTACCAATGCCTTTACCTTCATTTGGGAATCAAAAGGGACAAGAGCAGTACTAGAATTTTTGCTCCTAACCTTTGGCATCCAAGGTAAAATTTACCTTTTGGGCGAATTCTTGGCAGGGCGCAACGTGGCAGGGGATGCTCTCGGTGGCGAACCTCTGGAATACTTCTTGTTATTGCCACTTGCTTATCTGCGAACTTCTTACCAGTGGCGGTTAGCAGTTAAATTCAATCGGCTGTACGGGCCAGTTTACGTCAAATCAACTGTGTGTTACAGCCAATTCGTAACAGGTTTTTCGATCGCTGGCGACCCAGTTTTTGATAGTTCTGTCGCCTTTTAGTTACAATTCATACCAAAATCGTGAGGAATCGGTATGAACAAAGGTGAATTGATAGATGCTATAGCTGACAAGACTGGCGTCACCAAAAAACAGGCGGATGCGGTAATAACCGCCACTTTGGACACAATCATTGAAACTGTCTCTGGCGGTGACAAGGTAACACTGGTAGGGTTTGGCTCATTTGAACCCCGTGACCGAGCCGCCCGTGAAGGGCGTAACCCCAAAACCAATGAAAAGATGGAAATTAAAGCAACTAGAGTACCTGGCTTTTCAGCGGGGAAACAGTTTAGGGAATCGGTAGCACCCTGAAGAAGGCAGGAGGACGGAGCAGAGGAGTCACTGCGGTGGACGGGAAACCCTGCATAAAGCAAGTGGCGTGGCAGAAGGGAAATCTAACACTGTTCTTTAGTGGCTAGGACAAATAGGCATCTTTCCTCCTGCCTCCTGCCTCCTGCCTACTGCCTTCAAGTGACGCAAATAACAGGAAAATTCGTAGATTCGGGTGGGGTGACGTTTGACGGCGATTTGACCGTCACCCTTGATGCGCCATTGGTTGATGTCGGCACTACACCTGATTCAATTTATACTCTCACGCCTCACACCTTCACTTTTAGTTCTGGCACGTTGAGTGGCGTGAACGTTGTCGAAAGCGCCACAAGTAACGTTACATACCACTTTGTAGTCAGTAAGCACACTACGAGAATCACTTACTGGTTGGCAGATGGTACGCAGTATGACGGGCCAGTAGTCATTGAGAGCAGTCTTTACTACACTGGTACGTTTTACGATGCCGATACCTCACAGCAACTAGGGCAAGTCACCACCGCAGAATCAAGTGTGGTGATGGATTTCCATGCGCTTGTACCCAATACCTCATCAGTTGAATTTGCGTCTCTTATCCCAACACGCATTTCCACAGATTCGCTACCAAGAGCAGTCAGACAGCTTGCCGAACTGCTGACTACTGATGCTGATTTTGTAGAAGCGCTGCGTGGTGGGCCGCGATTCAAGGGAGCTTATTCATCTGCTACTTATTACCAGAGGGATGATTCCGTAACTTATGGCGGCTCCTCGTGGGTGTATATTAATCCCGATCCTGCCGCAAACCAAACTCCTTCGCTGGTGAACACAGCTTACTGGCAAATCCTTGCACAAATTGGCGACCCTGGAGGAACCGGGGGGAATGACACTGCTTACGATGCGACTGGGTGGAACGGAGACACAAATGCTCCTAGCAAAAATGCCGTGCGCGACATCATTGTGCAATTGGCAACAATTGCCCAGCTTGCAACTTATGCACCCCTAGATAGCCCTAACCTGACTGGTTCGCCTAGCCGCAATAGCAATCCACTTTTGGGCGATCGCTCACTCGCTATACCTACCACTCAATGGGTGGGAAATGAATTTGCCACTAAAGATAGCCCAATTTTTACTAATAATCCAGCAGCGCCAACCCAAGCGATAAGCGATGAAAGTAATAAGTTAGCAACAACTTTATACGTAAAAAATAAACTAGCAAGCACTGCATTTGCGGCAGTCAAAACAACCGATCAAGCTCTTACAGCAGGCTTAAATATTCTGAATTTTGATTCAGAATTGCTAGATACCGATAATGCTTTTGTTCCCTCAACAGCAACATTTACTGCCCCTACATCTGGCTGGTATGAATTTCATGCTAGCGCAAGCATAGAAAGAACTACTGGTACGATCGTAAGCTTTTTTATCGGCTCTATTTATGTGGGAGCCACAGAATATCGGCTCTGGCAAATCAGCGGAGCCGAGACTTTAATGTACGCTTCGGGTACTGCACAAATTTATCTTGTAGCAGCCTCTACAGCACAATTCAAGCCATACGTCGTTAGCGATGGCACGACAACTAATCGCAATGCTTTAACTGATATTTACATGACCCGATTTTCTGGTAGCAAGCTTTATTGGTAATTATGGTAAAAACAACTTTTGTAAATGGGACTACAGTAACTCCAGATTTTCTCAATGCAATTAATGATCCAACTTTTGACGGACAAGATTTGGATGGGCATTTTGCAAAAATCACCAACGATGATTTGAGCGATACCGCAGGACAAATCAAACCAGAGTGGACGACTTTTAGAGATACCCTCAAAGTACAAGCAGCGACTGGATTAACTTGTTCGCACCTTGGTGGCAGTGTAATACTAGCAGACGGCGCGATCGCTACCATCTCACCCGCTAATTTATCAGTCGCCAATAATACTACAAACTATATTTATGTAAACGAGGCTGGCACAGTAGTCGTTGGCGTATTATTGCTTGTGCGGTGTACGCCACTTGCTAAGGTGATAACTAGCGCTGGCAGTATCAGTTCTATTGTGGATTTGCGCCCTCGATTTCAAATCCAGCCAAGGGCAAATACAATTGCCAGTTTTGGTTCGGGTGGCTACGAGGGTGATTTGACGATTAGCTCGAATCAGTCTCTATCTGGAGTAAGATTTGTCAGAAATTTTACTGTTTCTGCTGGCGTAACCCTTACAGTCTCTGGATTTTTACAAATCATCGCTTCTGGAAATATCGCGATTGATGGCACTATTACCATCACCCCAGCAATTCCGGGGGGCAGAGGCTTTAGCGGAAATTTTCCCTCTCCTGGGCTTGTGGTAGCTGATTCTGGATTAGGGTATGGCGGAGGCGGTGGGCATAATTCTTCTGCTGCCCCTATCTACCCCTATAGCTTTTCTGGTAGCCCAAATCCAGGATCTGGTGGGGCGGCTGGGATTGCCACTTTATCAATTTCTGCTACCCCGGCCTTTGCGACATCTAGGGGCGGCTTTGGCGGCGGCTTCTTCACTTGCGATGCTGCTGGCACAATTACCATTACTGGAGGCATATATTGCAATGGTGGCGATGCCATTTCCGGTGTAGTCGATAGTGATGATGGTGCAAGTATTGCCTTGGCTGGAGGTGGTGGCGGCAGCGGCGGGCTTATATGGCTTAAATCTCTTTTAGGGATTACAGCGACAGCTGCTGCTGTACTTAGCGCTAAAGGTGGCAATGGAGCCGCAGGGAGCCGATTTAATTATGCCAACAGTGCTGGTGGAGGAGCTGGCGGTGGCGGTGGCTACATCGTCTTGCAAAGTCCAAGCACCAACACCACAGGCGCAACTATAAATTTGGTAGGTGGGGCTGGAGGAATAGGTGCAGGCACTCCGCCAGGAATCGGCTCATCACTTGGTGGCTCCTACGGTGGGCAATCGGGCGCTCCTTCTAATGGCAATGGTGGTTCCGGGACTTCGGGGCAGTTAGTTTTACAATCGTTTCTACCTATATAAATATGATTTTTTTAATCTGCAATAACGAAATCGCAGGCATAACAGATGTCTACTTGGAATCAGAATTACCAACTGGGTACAAATGCATTGAAGGGCCGAACTTGCTTCCATACGAGGTTTATTGGGATGGAGAAGCCGTGCTTCCCAAGCCTCCCCAGCCATCCTTGGAGCATTACTGGGACAGTACCACTAACACTTGGCAACTCCCCCAATTAATTACTATTCCTCAAATCAAGGTAGAGAACTGGGACAAGCTCATCTTGCTTTTAGATAGCTCCCCAGAATGGGGACGAGTGTACGCTGCGGCTGAAAAGACCCTGAAAGCCAATACGGCATTTACCACTCTGCTTACCACCCTCACTAACCTGAGAAAAGTAGAAACCCTGATTTTTGCGATCGCTAAACTCAGAGAAGCGATGACAGGTATCTCTGGAGTTGGCGATTTTACGAGTGAAGAAATCGCCAGTATTAATCAGAAGTTGACTGATTGTGGTTTTGAGTTGCAATTATCTTAAGCGTTCTGATTTTAGCTTCATCCGCACCAACTAACTCCCTTAACTGGCGGTAGATAATCAGTTCTTCCAGCAGTTGATTAATGTGTTCTTGAACGGAAGTGATCGCGTTTTTGTCAGATTTGATGGCTTCTTTAATGATGTTGGTTTGTCTGGATTCGGTTTCTAGGTTTTGGATGTGCCAGTTGTGTTGGATAATGCGCTCTAGGGATTGCAGAATTTGTACTTCAATTGGCGGGGGTTGTTGGAGGGATTTAAACAATTGCGCTGCAAATTTTGGCGGCACTGAATAGCCAATAATCGAGCCAGCAGTGGCGGTATCTGGGGGGAATTCGTACCAATCTGGAAACCCTTGCAACCGCGCTGCTGCTTCTATTGACAGTGACTTTACAGTGCCATCCGGTAGCCAGATATCAGCAAACTTGTTGCGATTGCAGCCTTTACCGTCGGTGAAGTGTGATCGCAGTATGGTATCGCATGGGAGGTGAGCGGGTTTGATTCTGTACTCTTTTTCTCTTGCCCCTGTTCTTTGAATCAGCAATGGTGTGGGTTCGTTCTTTGAGAGGAATTCTTCAAGCGATTTCTGCTGTCCTAGGACTAATTCTGAATCCGCCATTTTGGGGATGAGATCAGCCACTACTTCATACCAGCCAACTGGTTGAATTGGCTCCGGTAACGGCGGCAACCAGCCTTTAGCCGCCCAGACAATAAACCGCTCCCTGGCTTGACAATCGAGCAAAGTCATAATTTGCCTTTGCCAGATATAGCCCTCAACTTCTAGCGCCTGGACAATAATTTTGAAGCTTTGGGAATCGCGGTAGCACTTGACGTTTTCAAGCGTGAAAAACTTGGGTTGGAGATGGCGAATCGCATCCGCAACAGCTGACGCCATCTCGATATCTTCTGTTGTTTCAATAGCCTCACCCGCTTTGGCATTGCTAAAATTAGAACACATTGGGGAAGCATGGAGAAACTCGGTATTTCGCGGGAAAACAGGAAATCCTAATTTTGAGATTTCCTGAACAGTTTTCCTTTCTACCTGACAACCGTATTCGCCAAAATTGCGTTCGTGACAATCAGCGATCGCACTGCTGAGTTTGGGCTTCTTCGGGTCAAACTCGACAGCGGTAAGTGGTCGAATCCCAGCTTCCACCATGCCGGCTTCCACGCCACCGCCGCCAGCGAATAGTATTACTGCGATCGGCGCATCTGGTGGCAGAACTGGTTTGGGATTAAGTTTCTCCACTTGATCTGTACCAAGCACTAAATTCGTAGTAGTTACCAGTGACTCATAACTGACTAAGCCATCGGCGTATACATTTGGATATTCTGCGATTTCAAAGGTTTGCCCCAAGCTTAAGCGATGCTTGGAGATAATGCGATCGCCTACTTTAAAGCCTAAATCCGTGCCACTGGAGGGTCTTTTCGCTAGTAATTGAATTTCCCACAAAGTAACTCGTTTTCTGCGCGGAGGTTTGGGCTTGGTGCTAGATTCAATTAGTTCAATTGTTACGTGACCCCCGCGCTCTGGTTTTGCAATCTGATAGATAGATTCGGGGACATCCCTCCACTTGACGCGATCGCCTATCTTGAATTGCTGTGTATTCACTTCATCCATTAATTGTTCGGACTTGGTTGCATTGACAGGGCATTGAGTTGCCCAAAATTGAAACTGCTCTTTTAAAGAAAGAGATAGTGCCTGGTAGCACCCCTGTTCTTGGTGTTCAATATTTTTCTTTCCGTCAGTCCAAACCGCCTTGCAATAGTTGCTAGCCAAGTTCATGGCGTAGTTTGCATCAAGACTGATTACGTTCATCTGAGGATACAGAAGTGCTTGTTTTTTTGGGACTGCCGCCCAGTAGATGTACAGGTCTTTTACCAAACCACTCTGGCTTAAGATCCGTTTTTCCATACCCTGACTCGACACTGTAACCTAACCAATAACTATCAGGCAGCGTTACATCACATTTAGGAATCAGTAACACTCGACCAGCGTATTTAGCTAATTCTGTTGCCTGGTCTAAAATTTCTGGTAGTTGATCGGGGTGTTCTATGTCTCTTGCCGTGGCAATTAGTGGCTTGTTCTGTTTCACCATCGCAAGGTGCTTTTCGTGGTCGTAATTCTCCCAATCATTGTCGATCATCATCATGTGCTGGTGAGATTTGTTCTTGCCGCTGCTATTTATTCCTAAATTCCAGCCATGCTCAGTAGCGATCGCATCATACTTACTCTTTCCACCACCACCGCAGTAAAAGAGTAAAGGTAATTTAATATGGTATCGCCAATGATTAAGAGGTCGCGTTCTATCTTGCTCTGTTGCTTCCAGTTCAAAACCAAGATTTTTGTAAAAATCGTTAGCCGATAAATCGGCAGGGCATTTGAGGAAAATACTGGTTTTTTGCTGCTCGATAGCTTTACAAATTACTCGATAAATTAAAAGCCGTCCCCATCCTTGTTTTTGATGCTGAGGTAGAACAGCCAATTTTCTGATAGTTACTTGAGTGTCTTTTTTCCTCACATAGTAAGCACATACACCAAAATCTTCAACTAGTTCAAAAGTCAAGTCTGATAGCTCAAAAATCGAAGTGAAACCCAGTTGGTTTATGAGCTTGTTGAAAATTTTATAAGAGGCGACAACCTCGCTCCTGAAAAATTTTTCAACAACTTGTCCCTCTATGATCTGGCAAACCATCAGTAGGTGGCGTGGGATAGGGAATTCTTTTTCCTCCCATGCACCAATGCACATATTCCCATCCCAGCGCTTGAACTGAAAAGACCAGGGACATTCTTTTTCACTAATCCAATCACCTACCTGGAGCAAGGTAATATCTTCTGCGGTAGCCGGACGCTTGGTGCAACTGGTAAAAAATTTACCAAGGTTGGGTGCAGCTAATTCAGTCATTTGTCCCACTCCTGTGCGATCGCCGGATGATTATGCGCGGAATCGGAAGAAGCTGGCATGGCAATCATGATTTTGGCTCCCACATTGGGCATTGTTGCCCGATTCCCTCAAACATCTCCTCAACTTCTGTCAGGTACTCGCTCTCCACCTCAATAATTCCTAGAACCTGTTCGCGGATGCCGCGCTCAAAATGACAGCACTCGCCAGAGTAAGAGAACAACCCGCTATCAATTACTGGATGAAATTCTCCCATGAGGCAATTGAGGCAAGATTTAGTCATTCCCAATCCTCCGAGTCAATCCTGTCTTCTGCTGCTTCCATCGCTTCTTCCTCGGCATCAAAAGGGCCGTACCACTCACCAGAATCAAGCCTGTAGTACCATCCCTCTCCCGGTTCCCAACTTGTCTCAATTTCCCTACCTCTGCAAGATTCAATTGGCATTGTTAATACTCCCGCATCAGAAATATTCTGCATTTGTTGATTCAGACTTAGAGTTTGGGATCTCCTCTAACAATTTCAGTATCTTAGAGGCTAGGAACGAGCGATCGTAATGGGGCAATCCAGATGCTGAAATCGCCACCAGCATAAGTTTGATTTCTGACTCAAATTTGCCTAAATTCATCACTGAAACCAGTGGCAGCAGGCATCTGCCGTATGCCCTAACCTCTTTGTGTGTGATTCCGCCCTCGCCTGGATTGGTTGCAATTCGCCGAAGTATTTTCTGAAACCCTTCAATTTCGCCATCAAATCCAAACATTATGCAACTGCCTCCAAATCAAGACAAGAAGGATCAAACTCAACCTCAAAAAATCCTTGCTTGCCACAAACAGGAAATGGCTCAACAATCTTCTCAATATCCTCCAACTTCCATGCCCATCGTCCAACTCGCCAATCTCCACAATCAATCTCAACTTCTGATTGTTGGGCGATAAATTCTTCGGTCAAATGGAAGCAGTCGCTAAGGGTGACAACGGCGATCGCATAACCTCTAGGCAAATCATCCCATTCCCTACACCACTCATCGTCTATGAGTAAATCGGGATATCGATCCTGATATTTGTATAAAATTTTGTCGTAAATCCGCTCTTGCTCTCTAGACTGTTTTTTCGCCGAACAAATCAGTAAATCACCTCGGTAATTAGTTTCCCAAGATCGCGTCTCATACCGCTTCATGCCCAAAGGAATAAACGACGCCCAAGGCTGCCACAAACTAATAGCTTTCATGAGTAAAGCTCCTTTATACCTGCCTGAAGCGCCTCTTCTGCCTCCAAATAGCACCCGTGTAGTGTGCTAAGCCCTAGAATGCCGCCACTCATTACCCCACCGCCCATACCCACTGCAAAACAATAATGTTCTTCTTCGTATGGATGCGGCCACACTGTAACCCGCCATTGCCCTCTGGGATTACCTTGTGATTTGTAGCCACACTCCTCAAGGATGCAGTTTTTAGAGCAGTCATAATCAATCCAGTCGTCTGGAATTTCGTAAATTCCAAGTTGTCCTTTGTGGTGAAATCGGTTGATAGGTTTGGGGTTGGCGATCTTCCAGTCCCAACGACTGCTATCCACTTGTTGACAATCCACAACATCAACAAGCCCGATAACCTGACCAAGCGGTAAACGATTGTGGTGAGGAGGCTTAATTCCCGTCATCCTGAAAAAATTCTCACAATCCGAACGCGTGCATTGTTTTCCTGCATGAATCGCTACTTGTTTCAGGAAACCTATGGACTCATAACGCCTAATAACAGTGAGATTGGCGTTGAATATGGCCCATGCTAGGGTGGCTTTAACTGTGATGGCTTTCATAGCTCTCCCATTGGATAATTTCGCATCATTTCCTCAAGCGAGGCTTGGCTTCCATCTGGCAAGTAAGCCCACTGTCCTCCCGTCATCGCAAGCACTATCCCTTGCTTGCGTGCCCAGTTAAACCAATCACTGACATCAGTCGTGACAGTAGTTTTTGCCTTGACTCCACTCTTGCAGCTGTTGATGAATAATCCCGTGGGATTGTCGCACCAACCCTCTGATAGCGCCTCTTTGACACGAGCGATCGCACCTGCCACATTACCCCAATATTTCTTAATTACCCCCAAGCACGGGTCTGGATTAATTCGCAGCCTTTTTAGTTCGACACAAGTATCCTTAATTTCCTGCTTTGTGGGCTTATTTTGAGTTGAAGTTTGCTTAATTTCTGGCGCGGAAGATAAATCATCATGAGGATCTATCTCGTCAGCAGGAGTTACTTGTTCTAAGTTTTCAACGGAGTGAGTAATCTGGGTTTGCTCCCAATCATCGGTTGCAGCAGCGTTCGCGCAGCGTCTCGTAGAGATGGATTCCCAATCTGATTCCTCTTCTTCCTTCACCACAACTTTTTTTTCACCAACAGCAGTGTTGTTGTTTTTAAAAAGCTTTAAGTTAGTTTCTAATGTTGGCGGATTATTCGCATTGATAGGCTGATTAATTGGCCTATCTATGTCAATTTTTTCGCATCGACTGAAAAAAAGTATTTTTGGCAGCATATCCAAATGTTTCCAGAAGCCAAGCACTTTTGATAATTCAGCCCACTCAGATTTATCAAATTCTATCGGTGGCAGCCAGTTGGGATTTAGCCTGTACATATTGGCTGTATCCTTGGGAAAGCGCTGTGCTGGCAACTCACTCACCAGATTGTCTGTCACCAATTCTCTGAGATGTTTGCTGATCGTTTCCCGACAATACCCTAAGATTTCGCCCAGATTTTCGTTAGTTATCCTGACCCACTCTTGACCATAGAAATGCTTGCCATCAAGCCATGAGAGTATCGCTGCTTTGCATTTGTGGCGACGATTGAAAATCTCCAAAAATTCTTTGAGGATATTGACTGGGGCGCTAATTTGCCCCAGCATTGCAGAGGTAAAATTATTCATGATTCTCCTCCTTCTGCCCAGAATCGCGCTAATAACTCTTGCTTTGCATCCTCTATTCTCCAGATTTCAACAGACGTTACCTCACCGATGATTTGTTCAACCTCCTGTCTTTGTTGCAACTTCGCCTCTGCGGAAATCAGTTTATGATCGATCGCCTCAGACTCTGGATGAAAATTGAAATTTTGGTATAGATAGCGAAAGTGACGTTTATCTTGTGATGGTAGTGTTGCCCAGGTGCTTGCATCCCATCCTGGCGGGATGAAATCAGATGATGGTGGGAGTATTTTTTGTACTTGGGATTGGAGGCGATCAAAATTCTCTTGCATCTGCTGAATCTGCTGCTGGAGTTGGGGAATTACCTTGACTGCCTGTTTAGCCAAGATTTCACACTCAAGAAAATATTGGCGTACTTCTTTACCTTTTTCAGTACCCGCCATCATTGCCATTTCTTTTAAGCAATTACAAGAGAGCCAGATATCATCTCTATGGGTTAATCCCTTATCTGGAGCCGACTCCGCCAAATGGCGGAGCATATAATCTTCATTTTCAACGAAGTTTCTAGTGAGCTTTTTCTTGGCTGAATCCTTTCTTGTGTATCCCAACCATTGCCACGCTAACTCAAAATCTACAGGGAATTGCTCAACTGAATTCCATAGGTAAATTGCTATTTCTAAGGATATTTCTGGTTTAGAGAATGGTATAATCATATTGCTTTGATTGGTTTCCTTGTGGATTGCATTGTCTACAGGAAGCCATCTTTTTTTGGGAAGATAGCTGTTAATTAATCCTGATCTGAGTTTTCAACGCCTGGCTGCTCGTCAATGCTCTGGCGTACAGAATCAAGTTCGCCCTCAATGTCATCAAGGGTTTCAATAATCGCTTCATTATCAGATTCCGACTTTTGAAAGGAATCGGTTCTACCAACGAATCTAATCAACCTGTGTAACTTTCCATACGCTCTCACCAAAGCAAAGAAAGCGATCGCATAGTACCAGGGTGAATCAGGTCTGTTGCTCATTTAAAATAATGATTGTTGTCCTGGGACTGTTGAATCGCACCCAATAGCTGACTTCCTTTTGGCTCCCCTACGCCCTGTCTCAGCTTCAGCTAGTCCAAGCCGATAAAAGGCTTTGCGTCGCTCGTCCAACCAAATCTGGTAGGGATGGTTTTTCCTCATTCCAAAAGGGTAGGATGCGTCAATTGCACTCCTCAAATCCTGCTTTTGTTGGTCGGTCAGGTTTTCTAAATCGACGCTGAAATTCGCGATCGCTTCTTCAATCACCGATGCTGCTTTTTCTCTCCAATAGCTCATAGATCCTCCTCATCCTCTGCATAGTCGGGTCTGTCGCCTGTAAACTCTTCGTAGGCAATCTCAGCCATGCGGTAACACATCAGTTCTTGGGGATGTTGTGATGCAGAAAAGTCAAATCCTTCCCTCACCGCGTAACCCATCTGGCGGTAGAACTCTCTTGCCAAGTTGTTTAATCGATCTCGAATTTTCATTTCACCCAATAACCGTAATCACCAACAACTGTTTGCAAACGGTAAAACATATAAGTTTTGGTCAATGAGTTGACCAATTTGCAGCGCTGCCCCTGAGCTATTGCAATAATCTCAGGAGAAATCAATACTTGCTTGCCAGCAATGATGTTGAGATAGGTGTCGGTATCCAAAGGAATTTCGATAGTCATGCTACCGCCTTTGTTGAACTCTGAAGAAGGGCTTGATAGACTGCTTCAATCTGGGCTTTGCTCCAAGTGGTAGAGGCTTTGATGATGGCCTGATTTAATTGCTCTGGAGACAAGCGAGATAATGCGATCGCCGCTTCCACCACCAGTGCATCGCCAATGGCGGCAAAGTTGGGCATAGATGCTGGAAGTTGCTCTGGTATTGGCTCCTCATTGCGGGGGGCTTCCGGGAATAATTGCTCCCCTTTGCCAAATCCCATTTCTTCTTGTTTTTGCTGCAATTCCTGTTTTACGGATGTGGGTGGTTCTTGCGACTTCTCAACGACAGGCTTCATGTGCGAGAGGTAGATGTGGGCGTGTTTAGCTGTGTCACCCTCTACGAAGCAGAGAGCTGTATTGCCCGTGATGACTCGCACCTCGGCGGACTTGCCTTTATGTTCGCCATCCGTCACGAACACTACTTCTGTTTCTTTGGGAAGCCAGGGTTTCTCCTTCCTGGGCTTTTGGGTGTAGGTTGAACCGCCTCTGCTAACTCTTCTCCCCGTCCCTGCTCCCTGGCTCCCTTGCCCATCTATCTGGCGGAAACCGCCAGATAGACCACTAGATTCTGCTTGGACAGTTGTGTTGGACTGTACCGAACTGCGTCCAATCTCGGCGCGAATCCTACTAACAGTGTCGTGATGCACGCCGCAGCGCCGAGCGATTTCTCTGTCGCTCCAGCACACCCACTCTTCATCACTGAGCAGGGTAGATACGGCGCGGCGCTTGTCGTCGTTGGTTCTCCTCAAGCCGTGATTGCTGTTAGCTCCCACTGAATACAGCACCGCGTCTCTGCGAGTGCCCTGGCGAATATCGGCTTCAACTTCCACCACATTTGCTTGTTTTGCGCTAATGCAGCGATGGAACCCGTCTGCTAACCAGTAATTCTCGCCGTCGTAAAAGGCAATAATCGGCGGAAATTTTGCACCATCCCGCCAAGCAGATGCGTATTCATCAATTACTTGTTGATTGATACCAGCGCGAGATTGTGTCCCACCGTCTAACTTGATAACAGCTATCTGTATTTTTAAAGACTCAATTCTTGCTTTTTGAACAGATGCTAAAATGAGTCCTTGCCCCATTTGCTTGGCGGCCTCTATTGCGTCAATTCCGCGAATTAATACATTGTCTGGTGTGATAATTACTTCCGGTAGTGAGCCTTTATTTTTTAAAATCTGAATGATTCTTTCTACTTCTTTTGTATCAGCAATTGTGCCTTGTGGCACTTGAACATCTATGGGATTGATGGGGCGTAAATCCGCACGGGTGCTTGATTGTACCGAAACATCTAGGTTTCGTGATTTTAAGGATTGTGTCATAATCTGAGTCTATGAAAGAACTTTTTTTGAGCGTAATCGTGCCTGATTACGCTATTTTTTTGCCCCGCCGTTTTTCAGGCGGCAAGGCAAGTCTAGCCTCGCATTTTTCAATATGAAACTGATAGCGAGGTACGGCAGAAGAGGGACTCCGCACATCACGTACTTCATGCCCAACTCGCAATATGCCGCTTCGTACCATTTCTCGTAATTGCTTAACTGAATTGAGTCCTAAGAGAGGATAGGCTTGCTCTGTGTCATACCACTGCCTTTGTGATTGAGTAGTGGCATTTACTCCTAGCATTTCTGCCAGGATTTTTTTGATGGCCTCCCTGAGTTGGGATTCGGGAATAAAACGCTCAGTCTCAATTTTGTATTTACTGTCTGACTGCTCCATTTTGTGTGCTTGGTGTAGATGCATTCCCCACTATTGCGCCGTTGAAAGCATTCGCTCTCTGGCTTCATGCTGCTCTTTTCGATAGTTCAGCAAGAACTGTCTCAGGGCAAAAGTAACTATCGAGGACTCAGGGATGCCCATCTCTTCCGATACCTTTGCAACCTCTTCTGCTATAGCGTTTGAGGTAGTGTATGATTTTTTAGCCATGTTGCCACTACTATGGTGATATTTTCTTGATGTGGTTGCCATAAACTATATCACAAGAGTCTATAAGGTGACACGCGTAATATCAAAATCAGCTAGATGCTGAATTATCATGATGTGGATGGAAATCTTTGAACAAGCGTTAATGAGCGATCAATTTGCGGAGCGTTTTCAGGAAATTGTAAATCGGGCGAAGGGCGATCGCTCCCAAAGTGAATTTGCTCGTGAACTTGGTGTCAGTTCGTCTACTGTTCAGAAGTGGTTGGCTGGGAATGGGTTTCCATCCTCAGACAACCTAGAGAAAATCGCCAAGTCTGCTGGATTGAGTGGCGTGGATGCATTAAGGAATTACCTCAAGGGGGAGGTTGCAACAGCAAAATCTCCGATGTCGCCAGAGGAAATACTTTTGCTGGCTAAGGGATTAAGCAAGAAGCAGCGCAAAAGGCTGATTCAACTAATGCTTGAGGATTTGTAGAAGCTTTCCGTCCCAAGCGCTCTTGCACTGCCTTGTGCTATCGGATAGACAAAGATATCCGCGCATGGGACAGCTAAAACTAAACTAATTGTTGAGCAATCCCTCAAACACTTTCGCGTGTTCGACTTGAGATATCCATTTATTGTAAGTATTCCAGTGAACTGTGGGTGAGTGTCCCATCCATGCGGCCATTGTCGCCACTGGCACTTTGTGACGCACGCTGCCGCGAATTGCGTAAGCGTGACGAAGGTCGTAGGGATTAAAGGGTGCATCTTTGCGATCAAAGGTTCGGCTTACTCTTTGCCCGTAATCCCGATACATTTTCCCCGTACAGTTTGGCTTTTTAATTTCCCAAAGTTGCCATTGTGTTGGCCAATCTGGATGCAAAGGGTAGCAGATTCTTTCCCCTGTTTTTCCTTCTCTTACATAGCAAGTGTGGGGTGGTGTAGGCGAGATTTCACAAAAAAATATCTCATGATCTCGCAATCCGTAAGTTGCCATTACGCTGTATGCCCAAAGCCACTTCGGGGAATTATCGAAAAGCGATCGCACCTGAATTATCTGGTCATCAGTGGGAATTTGGCGTGGCTTGGTTTGGGCGTTGCCGTAATTACCAATGTAGAGTTTGAGGTCAACTTTTATTCCAGCAAGCTCGGCTAAAAGCTGCAACTTTTCACAAGTCCGTTTGCGGCTGCGGCTATTAGCAGTGGTTGAAGTAGCAGCAACAATAAGTGAGGTGTTGGTAACTTCTCCCTTCAAGTTTTTAAAAGCTGCTTCGTAGTCGTTCTTCCAAGTAAATTGGGTATTTGGCGTGTCACCTTTTTGGGCGAAGTAATTATTGCGTAGCTTTTCTATCCACTGCGCCCAATCCCCAATACTTCTCTGCGAGACGCTACGCGAACGGCTGCGCTCAGTACAAGTCCCCAATTCCTGCTCCGAAGCAAGATATCGACTCCAATCAAATTCACCCCGCGCCAACAGCCCACCAACAATTTTGGCTTCTGCCTCTGCCCGTTGCAGTCCAGCAGGATTGGCGTAAATGCCCAGTGCGAGATACTGCTGATAAGGTTTAGTTTTGTTGCTTCCTGGCTTGGGTGGCAGTGTGGCCCGCAATGATAAGCGATCGCCCCTAACCTCAACTCTTACCCCAATCTTGGCCGCTTTGAGCCGTTGGTTTATGATTTCAACCGTCAATTTCACTGTGCTAAACCTGAGCTAAAATTACTCTGTGGTTACAGGTGATATTGGGTGATTTAAGACAATAATATTACCGTAAATCGCGGCGGCAAAGTTATGCTTCCAATTAAAAAGCCGTCAGAGCGACGGCTTTTTAACTATGGGCAGTACCAGACTCGAACTGATGACATCCTGCTTGTAAGGCAGGCGCTCTACCAACTGAGCTAACCGCCCGTTTGACTAATCCTTAACTAATATAGCAAAAGATTTCGCATTGCGCTAGTAGTTTCAAGAAAATCTTTTTTTCTCTTATACTGACTCAGTATTCAGTTACTCAGCACGAGTTAAACGCCCCGCTATCATTAACAGGATTTAGGATGCCCTCTGGTCGGACGCACGATCGCATTACTATGTATGCTCTGCCGTTGGTGGCGGGCGTTACTTTTTGGCAAACTCGCAGTAGCAATGCGACTTTGTTGGTTGCAGGTGGGTTTCTCTTTGGTGGGCTGATGTTTGGCCCCGATTTGGATATTTACTCTGTGCAATTCCAACGCTGGGGTTTCTTGCGCTGGATTTGGCTACCTTATCAAAAAAGTCTCCGCCATCGTTCTTTTTTATCCCACGGGCCGATTATTGGTACGATTTTGCGGGTGATTTATCTGGGGTGTTTGCTTGCTATTTTGGCAATTGTCGTTTTAGCGATCGCTCAAAGGTTGTGGAATCTGAGTTTTAGTTGGCAGGATTTGGGACAAACTGTGGGGCGATCGCTCGTGCAATACGATACTGAATATGTCGCCCTGTTTTTGGGGTTGGAACTCGGTGCGATGAGTCATTCTCTCAGCGANTTGGGGGGGTCGGCTTATAAACGTTTTCAAAAGCAGGGGGTTCGGGGGTTGCTTCCTAGTGGCAAAATTAAGAGGCGGAAAGTGAGGGGTGGTGGTCGTCGGGCGAGAGTGAAGAAATAATTTTTTTAAACGCAAAGGAACGCTAAGGGAAGCGCAGAGGTACGCAGAGGTATGGAAAAGCAAGATGAGAGTTTGGCGGCGTTGCAGGAGTTGATTGAGGTGGTGGCGAAGTTGCGTGAGCCTGATGGTGGTTGTCCTTGGGATTTGGCTCAAACTGCCGAAACTTTGACTCCTTATGTGATTGAGGAGGCTTATGAGGTGGTGGATGCAATTAAGAGTGGGGATAAGGGTGCGATCGCTGAGGAGTTAGGCGATTTATTATTACAGGTGGTATTACAAGCCCAAATCGCTAGTGAATCGGGGCAATTTTCTCTTAAGGAGATCGCTCAGGGAATTTCCCAAAAGTTGATTCGCCGTCATCCTCATGTGTTTGGTGATGTGTCGGTGGCAAGTGTGGATGAGGTGCGGCAAAATTGGGAACAAATCAAAGCTGCGGAAAAGGGCGAAGCATCTCCAGACGCCCAAAAATTTAGTGCTAAACTCGCTCGTTATGGACGTACTCTTCCCCCACTGACGGCGGCGATGAAGATTTCTCAAAAGGCTGCTGCGATCGGGTTTGAATGGGAAAATATTCAGGGGGTTTGGGATAAGTTTTATGAGGAGTTGGGAGAGTTCCAGCAAGCTTTAGCTGAGGAAACACCCGAACGACAAGAAGCAGAATTAGGCGATTTACTATTTGCCGTGATTCAGCTAGCGCGTTGGCATAATCTTGACCCCAGCAACGCTTTGCAAGGCACTAATCAACGATTTGTCCAGCGATTAGAAAAAATGGAGGCGGTTGTTGACCGTCCCCTTTCTGATTACAGTTTGAATGAGTTAGAAACTCTCTGGCAACAGGCAAAAGCTCAACTTGCGAAAGAAGGGAGTGGGGAGTAGCGAGTGGGGCATTGGGAAGAGACAAGGAACACAAGGAAGAGGGGGGAGACAAGGAAGAAACTTGTTCAATAATTCTCCCTTGTCCCCTGCTCTGCTCCCCTGCTCCCTGCTCCCCATTCCCTTCTTCAAGATTTTTCAGCATCGAACCACTTATCATATAGCGATTGATAAGTGCCATTTTCTTTAAGATTCAGTAGAGCTTGATTAATTGGTTTGCGGTAGGGACTGTTGTTGGGCAGAATAATGCCATAGTTTTCTTCACGCAAGATACTGCCAACAATCTGTACTTTCCCTTTGCCTTCATTAGCAGCATAGAAAAGAAGTACAGGTGCATCAAACACTACGGCATCAGCTTTTTTGGTTTGCAGAGCATTGTAAGCTTGATCAATCTTGTTAACTTCTAGAACTGAAATCTTATGTTCTCGCATATATGTGGCGGCTGTGCTGCCCGCAGTTGTGGCCACTACCTTGCCAGGTAAATCGTCTATACTCCTGATATCGCCCTGAAGCTGTTGTACTGTCAATGAAGTAGTAGCGCTGGCTGTAAAGTAGGCGGCAAAAAGTACTCCAATGAACATCCAGATAATACCTACTAAGCGTCCTAGTACTCCCTTGGGCATTTCATCAGCTTGGGTTGCTAATGTGGCAGCTGACCACCAACAGGCTTTGAAAATGCCAGGAAAGTATGATTGGGGAATCATCCCATCTTTATGATTGCGCTCAGATAACCAAAGAATGTGGGCTGCTACGACAATTAGCACTAAGGCAACGCCTATTACTTGCAAGAGGCTAGTAGAGAAAAATAATTGCAAAATATTTGGGAAGGCGCTGTCGTTGCTTTCTGCGTTTCGTACCATTATTTGCAGCCCCCCAGCAAAAATGGGTAATGAGAAATCAAAATTCTGCTGGCGTTCGGCTGTAATCGAAATAGCTGAAATCCCTAAATTAGCTTTGTTGTCCTTAATAGCAGAAAGCAGTTCCGGCACAGTGGAATATTCTATAAATTTAGACTCTACACCTATTTGGTTGGCGATGCTGCGCCAGAGGTCGATACTGAATCCCGATAGTTCACCTTTGTTTGGTATTACAAAGGGCGGTATAACTCGTGTAGCTACTAATAACGGTTGTTGGAGTTGTGAGGATTGCTGGGGTTCCGGTTTTTAGGCTACTCCTGGGGACGCCATTAACAACAATGCCAGAATTCCACCTACTAATCCTATGCAGGTATACAGTGCTAAGGAACGCTTGGTTTTGTTTTTATGGTCATATCTGCCAATTGGGCTGTTTTTACCAGCCATAAGTTGGCGAAATCTACTAGCGATCGCATTTATCATCAGAATTCTCTTAGGGTTGTGTGCATAATCTATTTATCATGCCCACCCCATATCAAATATCACATTCATCATCCTCCTAAAATCGATTTTTTTCAGATTTAGGAGGATGAATAAACAGATAAGGGGACAAAGCGAGAAAATCCTCCCCTTGTCCTCTTCGGCTCGAACTACAACTTGATGGTAACGGTCTTAACTTCGGTATATTGCTGCAAGCCATATTCGCCTAGTTCGCGACCAATACCAGACTGCTTAAATCCACCGAAGGGTGCAGCAGCATCGAATACGTCATAGCAATTTACCCACACAGTACCAGCCCGAAGATTGTTGGCGATCGCATGAGCTTTGGTGATATCCTGAGTCCACACAGCGGCGGCGAGTCCATACATTGTGTCATTCGCCCGTTGAATGACTTCATCAATATCTTTAAATTTGATGATGCTCATCACTGGGCCAAAGATTTCCTCTTGGGCAATCTTCATGTCATCGCGGACATCGGCAAAGACTGTGGGTGCGATAAAATAACCCTTGTCGCCGACTTGATTGCCACCACATAACAACTGAGCGCCTTCACGTATCCCAGATTCGATGTAGCTCATCACCCGATCAAATTGGTCTTTGTCTACTTGCGGCCCTTGTTGTGTGTTGGCATCGAAGGGATTACCGACAACTCTCTGTCTAGCTCTTTCTACGGTCTTGACAACAAACTTTTCATAGCATTTTTCTTCGACAAATAATCGCGAACCAGCACAGCAGCACTGCCCTTGGTTAAAGAATAAGGCATCGTGGCAACCTGCGATCGCCTCGTCCATGTCTGCATCGGCAAAGACGATGTTAGGACTCTTGCCACCAAGTTCCAAAGTGACGCGCTTCAGGTTACTCTTAGCCGCTGCTTCCATAATTAGATGACCGACTTCAGTGGAACCAGTAAATGCCACTTTGTCAATATCTCTATGACGAGCGATCGCAGCCCCGGCGGTTGGCCCGTATCCTGATAAGATGTTCACCACACCAGGGGGAAAACCTGCTTCAATAATCAACTCACCTACTCGCAGTGCTGATAATGGTGTTTGTTCGGCTGTTTTGAGAACTACAGTATTACCAGTTGCCAAAGCTAGTGCTAATTTCCACGCTTGCATCAAAAGTGGAAAATTCCACGGGATAATTTGACCAACTACACCCACAGGCTCATGGCGAGTGTAGCAGAAGTATGGCCCATTAATCGGGATGGTTTTACCTTGTACTTTATCAGCCCAGCCTGCGTAGTAACGATAGCAGGCGATGACTAATCCTAAGTCACCTAATGAATCTTGTAATGGCTTACCGTTGTCGAGAGTTTCTAGTCGTGCCAACTCATCGATATTCTGCTCAATTAAGTCAGCTAGCTTGTAAAGCAACTCGCCGCGACGGGTGGCAGATATCTTTCTCCATTCTCCACTAGTGAAAGCCGCACGGGCTGCTTGTACTGCTTTATCTACATCTGGGGCATCTGCTTCTGAGACTTCGCAGATCACCTCACCTGTAGTCGGGTTGATTGTTTCAAATCGGCGATCGCTGACACTTTCTACCCACTCATTGTTAATCAGCAACTTGGTTGGGCCAATTTTAACCTGTTGTCTTGGTACTGTTGCTGTAACCATCAGGCCCTCCTAAAGTTATAAAAAAATTTTTTTAAATCTACTTATTATGTTTGTTGCTGTACAGCATTCTAGGTGGATTTCTTTATGAATTCTTTATTTTAGGATCAGAATTAGAGGTTGAGACAGCTATATTGTGTCTAATTCACTTTGTAGAACTCGCGTTGTCAAGACAAACCTCTATCTTTTGAGCAATAGTTTTGAGTTCAGCTTTTAGTGTAATTATAGATTTATTTATAATTGCCAAATATTGTATCTAACTTACGCTTCTTAGTCTTTGCAAAGTGAGCAACATGGATGTAGACGATTTCAGTCAACAAATAGAGACATTGCGCTCACGGGTAAGGGCATTAGTGCAAAGGACTACAAGTTAGCCGTATTCACAGCAAGAGCTAACAGCAGAAGCTTTTGAGGAACCGAAATAACAAATGCGGTTGGGTTTCGACTACGCTCAACTGCCGCGTAGTCGAAACACTGCCCCCTTCCATAAAAAACGGAGGCAGTTACTAACTACCTCCTGAGAAATTAAAGCTTGGATGGACTGAGAAATGCTTCGACAGCAGCCTAGAAACTTTGCTAGCTGCGGCTCAAAAACATAGTCAAGACCACTCCCAGGATAATCGATCCACCGCCAAGGATGAATGACCAAAAGCGATGGTAACTGTTGACGATGGTGCCATTTTTACTCTGGAGTTGAATTAAATCCATCCAAGGCGCAACACCTCGACGGAACCAACCCACAGCGCCAACTTGTTCGCCAATCAAGCTTTGGACTCGCTTCATCCCAAACAGAAAATTGCCAATAGGGCCAAAGCGTGAGGCGTAATGCAGATAAAGCATTCCGCTACGATCTTGAATTTTTAAATCGGAACCAAATTTATAACCAGCGTCGCCACGGCCAATAAGTTGACCTTCCAGTTTTGCAGGTTGTCCGCGTAATGGACTGGCATAAGGGTCTGACATCAGGGTGAGAATATCGGTTTCTGGTGCTTGTTTGTAGTCGGGGAACATCACCAAGGCTTTGATGAGAATTCCCATCCCTAAGCCAATTAATGGCGCACCCAGTACTAAACCTGTGTTTTGCGAACTTGACAACAAAATCACACCTGTTACCAAGCCAGCAAAGAAACCAATAGTTTCAGCGCCGTAAAGTACAACATCTAAAAAGAAGTTGCCGTAAAGTCTACTTTTATTAAGAGTTTTACCTTCTCCAATAACTCGCCCCATATCAAACTCAGTCGGTAAACCCAATTGTTCGGCATAGTTGCTCAATGCGCGAACTCGCTTGCCTGTCAAGGGATGAGTTGAATTTAACTCCATCCACCAACCCCAAGGGTTAAACATATCCCACAGAAAGACGCGACCAACTTTTTGAGTATCGGATGTAATGCGGTAAGCGGTTCCTGTGGAAGCGGCGGCTTTATGGTCATAGATACCCAAGGCGCGAGTTCCTTCAATTAAACGGCTGGGTTCTTGTGTCCGCGAACCTTCTTCTAAAATTCCGTAGGCAATCTTCACCAAAGCGCGGGATAATCCATTGGGATTACCTGTACTTTCGGCTGCAAAGTGGTCGGCAAAGTATTCTCGTGTGCGGGAGAGGTACAGCACTAGATAAGTACCGATGACATAAAACACGTAAGCAACTAGGGCAGCAGTTTGCATCGCATCTTTGATTTTGCTATCGCCACCGCCACGCCCAAATCTTCTGGCTGTGCTGTAAATCAAGTAACAAATTTGCACTAAGGTAGAAGCTACTGTCATCACTGCAAAGTCCCAGTGGACGATGTGCCCCAGTTCGTGAGCGTAAACGGTAGCAACTTCATCGTCATCGAGGTATGTGAAAAGTCCCTGACTGACGACTAAACGGGCGCTGTTCGGCAATGAACCATAAGTAAAAGCCGTGGGATTTTGGTCGTCAATAATTCCCAAACGCGGCGTTTTTAGCTTTTTCTGCTCACAGACTTGGCGAATAACTTTAGCTGTCTCTGGACTGAGGGTTTCAACTTCTGCCAAATCTACCCAGCGAGTTTGGTAAAGCCAGCCTTGAGTTAAGTCCATGATGAATGGAGATATGAAAAAGGCGGCGATATTAAAGACTAGGGTAATACCAATAGCGATCGCTAATCCTTGGAGTGGATTATCGTTACCCAAAATAAATACTATGCTCAAACCTAAAGCCAACACCATGCCAAACAGCAAGGTCATGGTGACACCAGAAGCTAACGCCAAACTACCACCCACTCCCCCCATTGCTAATTTCATCCCAGTGGTAACGGCACGACCAGCTTTTTGGCTAGCTTTAGGTGGCGTTTGACCCAAGGATTGACTAGCTTGTTCTGCCCAACTGCGAGCCTGTGGATTTTCACTCATGATTAGCTTTTGACACAGGGCTTTGGCTTTTTCGGTTTCGCCTGTGGCTTGATAAGCTTTCATCAGCCACATCTGTGCTGAAAGATAATCTGAGGAATTCTGTTCAGCGCAATCGCGGCAGAATTGTTCGAGTAATTCAACCGCTTCTTGATAACGTTTTTGGTTTAAGGCATCTAATGCAGATTGCAATGACATAGTATCTCCCTACTAAAGGAGTGGTATTTGATCTATCAATACTCAATAGATCCAGCGATCGTCACTGCAATTTCGTAAAAATTTAAATAATGACAGTATAAAATATTTACTTAAGTAAAAGACTAGAGAAACATACATTACTATGTCTCTCTAGCCTGGGGAACGCATAAATCATATTTAAGACTTTCAAATAACAACTGTAATAATACTTATAATATTTTTGCTGCGGTAAACTTAGTACCTCTTTGTCCGTGTTTGATATTTAGAGAATAAATGTTTTCCACCCAGCCTTGCTTCACCCGATTAGAGTAATTATTGATTACCCAAACGGTTCACCCGATTGGAGGAAGACGAATGATGAACATCACCTGAGATTGATAAGATGAAGAAAAGGTAAAGATTTGTACTATGACTATTTTTGATATAGCTTCTCCCCTAATTGCGATCGCAGGACAAACCCGCCAAGCTGCAAGTAAGCTAGCGATTCTCTCCACTGAGGCAAAAAATCAGGCGATTGAGGCGATCGCTCAAGCTTTAGAATCAGCTAGAGATGAAATTTTACAAGCAAATGTTGCTGATTGTAAAGCTGCTACTGCCGAAGGTATTCCCCAACCGCTTTATAAGCGCTTGCAGTTAGATGAACATAAATTAAGAGATGCGATCGTTGGAGTCCGAGATGTTGGTAAGCTAGCCGATCCAATTGGTAAAGTGCAGATTCACCGCGAACTTGACACTGGCTTAATTCTGAAGCGCATCACTTGTCCTTTAGGGGTTTTGGGGATTATTTTTGAAGCCCGTCCAGAGGCGGCGATTCAAATTGTTTCTTTAGCAATCAAATCGGGAAATGGTGTAATCCTGAAATGTGGAAAGGAAGCTGTCCGTTCTTGTGAAGCGATAGTTAAAGCAATTAAACAGGGATTATCTCAAACTGCTGTTAACCCTGATGCGGTACAGTTGCTTACAACTAGAGAAGAAACTCTAGAACTTTTGAAGTTAGATAAATATGTAGATTTAATTATTCCTAGAGGTTCTAATTCCTTTGTCAGATTTGTACAAGAAAATACTCGTATTCCGGTACTAGGTCATGCTGATGGAATTTGTCATCTTTATATAGATAAAGCCGCTGATATTTCTAAAGCCGTTCCGATTACTGTAGATGCGAAAGCTCAATATCCTGCTGTTTGTAATGCAATTGAAACTTTGCTAGTTCACCAATCAATTGCTAGAGAATTTTTACCAAAAGTTGCTGAGGCTTTGCAAGAACGCCATGTGGAATTAAGAGGTGATCAACGCACCTTGGAAATTTTGCCTAACATTGCAAATGCGACAGAAATAGATTGGGAAACAGAATACAGCGATTTTATTTTGTCTATTAAGATTGTAGACTCTATAGAAGATGCGATCGCTCATATTAACGAATATGGTTCTCGTCATACCGATGCCATTATCTCTGAAGATCCAACATCTGTGGAAACTTTCTTTGGACTAGTAAATTCAGCGAATATATTCCACAATTGTTCTACCAGATTTGCTGATGGTTTCCGCTATGGTTTCGGCGCAGAAGTAGGAATTAGTACGCAACAAATGCCTCCCCGCGGTCCCGTTGGTTTGGAAGGATTGGTGACATACAAATATCAAATGACTGGTGATGGTCATATCGTTGCTACTTACACCGGGGCGAATGCTAAAGCTTTTACTCATCAGGATTTTTAGATGAATTTCTAACTCTGCAATTGTGCAAAAACAAATCATTTTAAATTGTATTTGACGAGTTTCAAGTACGATTTAAAGCCTCTTTTCTACAAAGAGAGAGGCTATCTATACAAATAATTCCACCAATCTTTTATGCTTATCGGTAAAAGCACAACAATTGTGTGGCATCGAGTGGATTGTTATACAGGCAATCGAAGCGAGTAAAATTGTATGTTTGTGAAATCTCATCAAGAGTTTTCTGAGTTTCAGGAAAATCACTTGAAGAAATATGATTTGCTAACATTAAATACTCTTGGGGAGTAATTAAAGACCAGTCCTTTTGTACATTATCTAAATAGCATTTAAGGTAGGTTTCTCGATCTTCTCCTTCTTTCCGGACAACATCAATGAGAATAAAAACACCTTTAGAGGTGAGAAGATGCTTAAGCTGACCAATAATCGAGTCCTTTTCTTCAAGGCTTAAATGATGGAGAACAAAAGAGCTTAAAATGACATCGAAGCTATTTTGCTGACTTGACATCAATTCAGGAACAAATTGGGAAATATTTCCTTGGGTAAAGGTTGTGTGGCATTGAATCTTTGCCATATTATTCTTAGCAATCTCTAGTGCAGGTATAGATAAGTCTATGCCTTGGTAGGAAGTAATCGTGCTATTTAACAAAGCTTGGGAAGTAAAGCTAGCATCGCCGCATCCCAAATCAAGCATCTTAAAGGGTTGTTGGAAGTGTCCAAGCAGCAACTCGCGCAGTGTAGAGTAAATTTCACGGTGTCCCATGTAATTGTTATCGAGTATTTTTTGGTAAAGTTTCCACTGCTCGTTAAAAAACTCTTGAGGCGGGAAAAGTTCTTCTTCGCTACTTTTAGAAAGCTTTATATCTAACATATTACTTATTTCCTTAGAATTTATAGTTGATAGGGGTTTCGTAAAAACCACAATATTTTCATATTATCCAATAAGTTGCTGTCTAGTACGTTGTTGCTAATAGCATTTTCTAGGTCAACTACTAAAGAATTAATTTTAAACTAATGCTTTCAGTAACGCCTGAAGTTTAAGCTGCACCTCTGCAAACTCCTTGTCAGGATCAGAGCCAGCCACGATACCAGCACCAGCATACAATCTCGCGCGATCGCCATCAATTAATGCTGAACGAATTCCCACAATAAACTCACAGTTACCCTGAGAATCTATCCAACCTAAAGGTGCAGCATATAAACCTCTCTCGAAGCTTTCGTAACGACGAATTTCGGCACAAGCTACATCTTGGGCTGCACCTGCAACGGCTGGGGTAGGATGCAATTGTCCGACAATCTTTAATGGGTGTATGTCAGCGGGAACCATAGCACTGATTGGTGTCCATAAATGCTGGATATTCGATAATTGTCGCAGTCGTGGTGCTAATATTTGCGGTAATAAACCTAACTGGCATAGTCGTTGTGTAATGAAATCAAGTACTAGGGAATGTTCGTGCTTTTCTTTTTCACTATTTAGTAAGCGATTGGCATTAGCTGCATCTTCAGCAGGGGTTTTACCTCGTGGCGCAGAACCAGCTAAAGCATCAGTGATTAACTGTTTATTATTAATACTAATTAATCTTTCTGGACTTGCACCAATAAAATTTTGTCCTTTGCCATTACTTGTAGAGAAGATATAACAATTAGGATGATTTTGTCTAAGATTATTTAATGATTTAACTAAGTTAAAGTGGTTACTTGATTTTACATCTAATATATCTGCTAGGACAATCTTACTTAAATGAGTTGACTGAATTTTTTCCAAAACAGATACTACTGAACGTTTAAATTGAGCAGAGTTGGTGACAGATTTTTTATATAAGTTTGTAGGAAAATAATCAATATTAGCAGAGTGATTTTCTAAAGTTTGGATAAATTCAATTTTATTTTGGATTTTCTCCAACCATCTTTCAATATTTACATTTGGATTGATAATTATATTTGTTACTAATATGCAACGCTGATTTTTTACAGCTACTTGCCAACGTGGAAGAAAAATGGTAGCAGATGGAAATGGATAATCTACTTGGGCATTTTTATCGAAAAAACTGAAATAACAAAAAAAGTGAGGCCTAGAAAAAGGTTGGTTTGCGTTACCAAAATTAATTATATTTTTTAGACAAGATTTGATAAAATACTCTGCTTGATTAAAACGGTCTGAGCCATCAATCTGTAATTTTGCTACAGCATCAATTGCTGCGATCGCTTCTCCTTTACCTCTGTCCTCAAAGTAAAAATTTATTTCATTTGCTTGTGTAAGTTTATCTAATACAAGTAAAGGATCAACTAAATCAATTTCTTGGGAGACACTGACAATTTGTCTGCAATTATTTTTGACGCACTTTTCTTGCACCGCTACCAGAAATTGATATAAATCTTTGTGCTTTACAAACAAGTTACTACGACATGGTGAAACTGTCATGGATCTAACGATAGTAAATTTTTTTAAGTTAACTTCCTAAAGTGTAATTAATCGTGGTCGTATTTTTACAGGTAACATATTAAGTTGCTATTTCACCAGGGTAGGGTTTGGCTTATTTGTGGTGTTCCCAGACCATGATAAGACAGTTTTGGACTGAGACTGCAACGTAAGTGTGAGTGTTAACAACACAAGGTTAACAAGCCATCATAAAAGTGACAGTTATTTGTATATCGCCCATATCTAGCGTCTCTTTAAATCATAAAATCTAAAGTGTGAGTAATATTCCGGCAATTTAATTAATCACGACTGATGACTACCAAGCAAATTTTATATCCCAACACTAAGTTATGGATGGCAGCGATTAAACCGCCAATGTATAGCGTTGCCATTATGCCCATTTGGGTAGGAACAGCAGTAGCTTATGCCGAAACTAAAATTTTCAATGCTGTAGTATTTTCTACTTTTGTAGCTGCGGCAATCTTAATTCTTGCCTGGGAAAATATCAGTAATGATGTGTTTGATTCTGAAACAGGTATCGATCAAAATAAGCACCATTCTCTGGTGAACTTAACAGGCAATAAGCCATTAATATTTTGGATAGGAAATTTGTGTTTAGGTTTGGGGTTGCTGGGCATACTAGCGATCGCATTTTGGCAACAAGACCTAACTGTGATTGGCATCATCCTACTATGCTGTGGTTTGGGCTATATGTACCAAGGGCCTCCTTTTCGCTTAGGATATCAGGGTTTAGGCGAGATTCTTTGCTTTTTTGCCTTTGGCCCCTTAGCAGTGGAGGCAGCATACTACAGCCAAACCCAAACTTGGTCAATGACAAGTTTAGCAGCCTCAGTCATTGTCGGGATTGCCACAACCTTAGTTTTGTTCTGCTCCCACTTTCACCAAGTTAAGGATGACATAGCCGCAGGTAAGCGATCGCCTATCGTCCGTCTCGGAACCCAAAAAGGGGCCCAAGTCCTAGTTTGGTTTACTGCTAGCATTTATCCCCTCACCTTGCTGTTTGTGCTATTGGGGATTTCTCCAGCTTGGACGTTGCTGAGTTGGGTGAGTTTACCCTTCGCTGTCAAATTATGCCGCCATGTCCAAGAAAATCACAACCACCCGGACAAAGTTAGTAACTGTAAATTCATCGCCGTAGCCGTGCATTTCTGGGCTTGCTCGTTGTTCGGCTTGGGATTTATTCTTTAGTTGGGCATGGGGCATGGGGCATGGGGCATTGGGCATTTAAACCAAGGGAAAATAACTAATGACTAATGACTAATGACTACAGATTTGAATTTCGTCCATATCAACGAAGATTTTTGCGATCGCTAACTACCAATCATGGGAAGTGGGATATTCGTGAAGGTATTATTCTTCGCCTTACCGATGAATCAGGTAAAGTTGGCTGGGGAGAAATTGCCCCAATTAGTTGGTTCGGTTCCGAAACCCTAGAACAAGCCTTAGATTTTTGTCGCCAACTCGCAGGAGAAATTACAGACGAAACGATTTTTTCGATCCCAGATGAGTTACCAGCTTGTCAATTTGGCTTTGAGTCAGCATGGGAGATGGGAAGCAGGGGAGCAGGGGAGCAGGGGGGCAGGGGAGCAGAGGAGAAGAATTTAAATTTATCCTCTGCGCTTCACTCCTTCTCCTATAGCGGCTTATTACCATCTGGGGAAGCGGCTTTAAATCAATGGGAAACTTTGTGGCAGCAGGGATATCGCACATTTAAGTGGAAAATTGGAGTGTATGCGATCGCTGATGAACTAGAAATTTTTGAGTCATTGATACACACCTTACCAACCTCTACGAAACTACGATTAGATGCCAACGGTGGACTCAGTTATGAAGAAGCTAACTTATGGCTGTGGACTTGCGACAATCTCAAGGAAAATCCAGAACTACCCCTAGAAATTGAATTTATCGAACAACCGCTACCCGTGGAGCAATTTCAGCAGATGTTGGAATTGAGTACGAGTTATAAAACTGCGATCGCTTTAGATGAATCTGTCGCCACGCTTAAACAACTCGCTGTTTGTTATCAACAAGGTTGGCGAGGGATTTTTGTGATCAAGCCTGGGATAGTCGGATCGCCATCTCGTCTGAGAAAGTTTTGCCACCAGCATAAAATTGATACTGTATTTTCATCAGTATTTGAAACTGCGATCGCTAGACTTGCAGCACTCCAACTAGTAACAGAATTATCCCAAAATAACCGGGCAGTTGGTTTTGGCATCGACCATTTTTTTGAACAAGAAGAAACGTGGCTTCAAAGTTTATGGAACGACCTTTAGACTGTCTTAATAACCTAGCTCAAAATGATTGGCTTATCGGTTATAGCAGCCATCAATTTAATCAAATAGCTCAAGAATTATATTTAGAACTAACACAATTATCAGCGTGTGGAACACCACCAAAAATCATCTTAGCTGAATGTGAACCATTAAAGTTTCTAGCAAGTTTTATTGCCGCTTGTGCAGCGAATTGTCCAGTTTTTCTTTGTAATCCCGATTGGGGAACACAAGAATGGCAACAAGTCTTTGATTTAGTACAGCCAGATATTATTTTGGGAATGGGGAATAGGGAATGGGGAATAGGGAATGGAAATAATTACCAATGCCCAATTCCCAATAGCATCATGATTCCTACGGGTGGTTCATCAGGAGAAATTAAATTTGCCATTCACACTTGGGAAACTCTCATCTCATCGGTACAAGGATTTACACAATACTTTGAACTAAAACAAGTCAATTCGTTTTGCGTGTTGCCCTTATATCACGTTAGTGGTTTAATGCAATTTATGCGCTCATTCACTACCGCAGGTAAACTATCTATTCAACCATTTAAAGCTGTAGAATCAGGTCAAATATTAAATATTAAACAATCAGAATTTTTCATATCTTTAGTACCAACGCAGTTACAACGCCTCCTACAAAATCCAGAATTAACTGAATGGCTATCCCAATTTAATACTGTACTTTTGGGAGGTGCGCCAGCATGGAACGAACTACTAGAAAAAGCCAGATTTCACCACATCCGATTAGCACCTACCTATGGTATGACAGAAACCGCCTCTCAAATTGCTACCCTCAAACCGGATGATTTTCTGAGTGGTAAAATTAGCAGTGGTCAAATTCTCCCCCATGCAAAAGTAACTATTTGCAATCAGCAAGGCGAAATTTTAAATTCCAATCAAATCGGAAATATCACCATTCACGCTCAATCTTTAGCCCTTGGTTACTATCCTAAAAATAGAGAAAATAAAACTGATTTTCAAGTAGATGATTTAGGTTTTTTAGACGAACAAGGTTATTTAAATATAGTCGGACGTAACAGCGACAAAATTATTACAGGTGGAGAAAATATTTATCCAGCAGAGATTGAATCAGCTATCCTATCAACTCAAATGGTTGCCGATATTTGTATCATTGGCCTCCCAGATAAACACTGGGGACAAGCTTTAACAGCGATTTACATTCCCAATAAATCAGATACCTCTGCCTTAAAAATCCAAACCCTACTTAAAGACAAACTCAGCAAATTTAAAATCCCTAAATATTGGATTCCACAGGAAAACTTACCCCGTAACTCTCAAGGTAAGATTAACCGCCAAAAGTTACAACAAATAGCCACAGAATTCCTCCATAATTCCATCACATAATCTCTCTCGACTTTCTTCTTTCTACGCCTTCAGCATCTCTGCGGTTAGTTTCCAACCATTGGATTATCTCTTCAGATAATTCCTGCTTACTTCTACTACTCACATCAATACAAACATGACGGGTAATAGCCTTAGCAACTACCACCTCACCCACTATAATCTCGTAAGTAATTTCAAACTTATCAACACCTATTTTTTGGGGAATTAAACTAATTAGCAACTTGTCCCCGACAAACATAGGGCGCAAAAAATCAACACTAGCATGAACAATCGGGAAAGCTACAGATGGATTAGTAAAAAAATCTTTGAGATTAATACTTGATGCTTCTAAAGATTCTTCATAAGCTTCATGGCAAATACTCAAAACGTTAGCAAAATAAACTACCCCAGCAGCATCAGTATCTTGAAAACGAACCGTGCGGTTATAAGTAAAAGACATTTTTGACAATTGAATATTAAAAAACAGCAGGTTTATTCCCTGCTTTACAAACTAATTTTATTGCAACTAAGATAAGTCAGTGATAAAAATTTAATTTCCCCAATTCTGAGTTTGTATCGATTTGTTTAGCCTCATTCAATGCTTTGGGGTTAAATATATGGCGAGGAAAGCGTAGGCATAGCCCGTCGAAGACATCGCTTCTACATTGACTCCAACGGCGGAACCTCGAAGTCATTAAACGAGGAAACATTGTAAGACGAACCAGCTAAAGCCTTTACCAGGTTGCCGTCTAGAGTCAGCAAAGTAGCGCCTACCTGCTGTGAAAGTGCGACATAAGAGCCATCGTAGGCGGAGATTCCATAATTTAATGCGATCGCAACTGCATCCGCCATCAAATCAGCCGTAGAGACAACACGCAAGGGGAAGTTTTTGAGAGTTGCTAAATCTGCTGGCACATCAGCAACAGTATAAAGTTTGGCGCGGACATACTTCCAAATGATGTTGCCACACTCAATGTAAAACAGGTCTGGGACATAGATCGCAGTTTGAGGATTGGCAAGATGAGCAAACAGTTGATTAACTTTCGGAGTTAGTGGATCATCTGGTATAAATTGCTTAATAGCTACACTTGCGTCTACAACACACCTGAGAGGGATAGTCATCTGTCTCGGTCTTCTCGGATTAACGCAGTACTATCAGGCCATTCCACATCAGTCTGGCGACTCTCACGACGAAGGCGAATTTCCTCTAAGAGTTTTGGGACATTTTTTCGCTTTTCCTCTTCGGTATGCTGTGCTTCAGTTTTTAAAGCTTGTTCTAACAAAGTTATAACTTGGGCGTTAATGGAACGGTGTTCAGATGCCGCTAACTCTTGCAGTTTTGCATACAAATCATCGGGTAAATTTCTTACATAAAGGGTAGCCATCGCTTTACCTCAAAGTAGGATTTTTCTTTATGCTAGCACGATGCAAGCAATAGGAGAGAGGAGCGATCGTACGACGCAATGAAAGATCAGTTTTATAGCGAAGCAATACTTATAAAATTGGTTTTGACAAAATTATATATGTGCATCACAGTAGAATATCTAAGACTCAATTGTTTCAGTCTCAGCTTCTATTTCTGAACCAACTGATGTTTTTGTAGAATTTCCTCCAATAGCTTTACGGATTTCGTCTAGCTCTTCTTTAGGAACCCAATCACTAACAGGTGTAACTCTATACTCATCTGTGCGCCCTGTACGCTTAGTTTGGGTAACAAAATTAGCCTTGATTAGAACTTTAATGCCCTGTTGAGCCTTGCGTGTACTCATTTTGCAAATCTCTGCTGTTTTTCGGAGACTTGCAAAGCAAACACCTTCAGGTTTGCCTCCAGTTCTGCGAACTATATGAGCGTACAGTCGAAACTCATAAGGGTCTAATCCATACTCATCAAGGAAATTATGGACAAAAGCCACCGAAGAGGGGAGAGAGTTCTCAGCAGCAGATGATTTAGATTGTTTGGATGAAACCCCTTCTTTCGTTGACATACTACAATACTGCACCTGGATATAACTGGACGTAAGCTACCCATGCATGAGAAGGGTATAGCTCTGTTATATATTATAGTTATTATTTATTTGTATTTTTTAAAGGTATTCACTTGCACCGCAATCAAAAAATAAAAAAGTTGTTATAACACCTGTTGTTAGACTATCCAAGACGATATAGTTTATTTGTACTAATCAAAAATTTGTCTTCCCCCCTGTACCAAATTCTAGATTTGTATATTACTATGAGTAAAGTAGGTTGTCTGATTCTATTACCTTAGAAAAGAAGCCTTAAAAAAAATAACCCGGACTACCTGAGCTAGGACACCAGATTCTCTCAGATGTCAAAGCTCTTAGGATCGCCGAGCTAGTTAATTTATTTATATATTCTTAGTTTATCATACTCTGAGAATTTGGTGTCTTGGCTGGGTACGACGGGTTCAGTTATCCAATTAAATAATTGAAAAAAACAAAATGCCAAGTATCCACCAGTTTGACGAAGCTGATCGCGGTTTAAACCAAGAAAACTCACACTTTTTTGCTATTGAGGAACCTGTAGAAGAAGAGATAGTTTATCGAGAACATAACGACAGCAGTCTAGTTCTAAGATTCGATTTAGACAGTGAAGACTTGCAGCTTGCTAACAGACTGAAATCGAGCGAAGAAACGCAAATCGAGTATCCAGAACAAAGCAACGATAATAGATTACCAATACTTAAACAAAATTGGTTAGAGCAATGGATGAAGCCGATTCTTCCATTCTTAAAACCAGGAGGTAAAACTGTTGCCTTGATTCTGGCACTTGGTATTGTTTCCATTCCACTTCTGATGATAAGCGGTAGTGTCTGGGTAGCTACCATCCTTGCCGTCGGATGTACAACTGTTGCTATTTTTAAATAGTTCTATCCCATTAACCACCCTGTAAACTTTAGCTTAGGGTGGTTTTTTTAACAAAAAAGGCACTTTTTTAGTCTGATTTGTGATAATGTGCTGGCGATCGCATGGCCCGACAACCACACGATCAATTTGCTAAACAATATTTAGAAGAGTTACTTTCCCCTTCTGGAAAGGTAGAAGTAAGTCGAAATGTGACAGATGAAGTTCGCCAAGTAGATATCTTGTTTTCTCCTACACCTTGTGGCAACTTAGTGAAAAAGGTCAAAAATGTGGTCTTAATCTTCTGCAAAAATAACCCCCTTGGTTGACTGCTTAAAGCGATCGCCAGTATCAAGTTTGAGTAAGATTACAGTATTTATTACTCTAATTGAAGTGAAGAATTACTGATTCTTCACTTCAATTCAGAATTAATATTTTGCCTGTGATTTTTACCAGCAACTAGCACATATTAATTCCTAAACGGAGAGGGGGAGATTCGAACTCCCGGAGGTTTTAGCCTCATCCGATTTCAAGTCGGACGCAATCGACCACTCTGCCACCTCTCCAGTAAATCTGTCAAACTTGTGCTGATCCTAGTTTCAGACGCTATTTAGGCGCTTTTGTTGGTTAGCACTAAACTTGACAGATAATACTATACCCTATTATCTACGCAGATTGCACTACTAGATGCGAATGTCTACGACACAATACGCGATCGCTCATACAAAATTTCCTCCTTAGCCACCTGGAAGTCATTCCCCACCCAAACTAGGGAAACTTGCGAAACCACACCCGCCTCTAAGGAGACAATAGAAAAGTTACGCAACTTCTCGCTGTCATTTTCCACAATCCTGGGGACACTAGCCGCATTTAAGTAAATTGTCCCCTCTGGACTTCTAAAGATGGGTTTGCGTTGCACCTTCTTGGTATGGCGTAAATCTCGGTGCATGTGACCAAATGTCACCAGAGGAATGGTTTTACCAGCAGTCAAGGCTTGAGAAATCGCCTCGCCCAAATCTGGATCGCCAAAATCGCCGCCAATTGGGTGCCAGTCTTTGCCGCAGGGGTCTTCGGGGCGATCACCTAATCCACTAGGCCCATTGTGACCCAAAAATATAATCGTCTCATAAGCGGCGCTTTTGATCGCTTTCACGATGCGATCGGCGGATTCTTCCAAACTTGTCACACCGTAACGTTCTTTACAGATTTCCGCGAATTTCCACTCTGGGCCACCCCAAGTAAAGGGACGACCCCCCACTACAGTTAAATTCCAAGCGGGAAAATCCAACTTACCGTAACCGACATGGGACGGGCCTAATAAATCGAGTTGTTCCTGTACCCAGTCTTCCTTAGAGCGGTCATAAGGAGCCTTTTTGCGTCCCCATTCGGTGGCGGTATACCAAGCATCGTGGTTGCCCATTACGGCTGCTTTGGGAATATCGAGAGATGCGATCGCTCTGACCACTTCCACCGACTCGTTGCCAAAATCCCCGACAAACAGCGCTAAGTCAACACCCAAATGCTTGAGTGCAATACCATCTTCCACTTCCCATTGGTCGTGAATATCTCCAACTACAGCAATTTTCAGGGTTATCGATTGAGTTTTCTGACTGGTCATGCCACTTTCCTTGCCGTCTATCTCCAGGATATGAAACTCAGCCGGATTTGGACACAACCCCAAAATATCAACCGTCCACTATTTTTGGTAAAAACTACTATAATTGATTCCACAGGACATAAATTTGCAATTTAAAGCACCCCCTAACTGTGTTTACTACTGCACTAGCTCAACGAGAAAAAACCCAACCGGGTGAACTACCACTAGATTTGTTTGCCGCGATTCAGAGTCTCAAAAAAGAACTCAACGCAGTTATCCTGGCGCATTATTATCAAGAGCCAGATATTCAGGATATTGCAGACTTTATTGGGGATTCATTACAACTAGCAAGAGCCGCCGAAAAAACCAATGCGGATGTGATCGTCTTTGCTGGTGTTCACTTCATGGCAGAAACAGCAAAGATACTCAATCCCGATAAATTAGTACTTTTACCAGATTTGAATGCTGGTTGTTCTTTAGCCGACAGTTGTCCACCAGAGGAGTTTGCAGCTTTTAAAGCAGCGCATCCAGATCATCTGGTGGTGTCTTATATCAACTGTTCTGCTGATATCAAGGCGATGAGTGATATTATTTGCACCAGTTCCAACGCTGTGAAAATTGTGCAGCAGATACCAAAAGAACAGCCGATTATTTTTGCCCCAGATCGGAACTTGGGGCGGTATGTGATGGAACAGACTGGACGAGATTTGGTGCTATGGCAAGGTAGCTGTATTGTCCATGAAACCTTTTCGGAAAAGAAAATTATCCAATTAAAAATTGCCCATCCCGAAGCAGAGGCGATCGCACACCCAGAATGTGAAAGTAGTGTATTGCGCCACGCTAGTTTTATTGGCTCCACGGCCGCCTTACTCAAGTATTGTCAAAGCAGCCCCACTAAAGAATTTATCGTTGCTACGGAGCCGGGAATCATTCACCAAATGCAAAAACTAGCTCCTGACAAACACTTCATTCCTGCACCACCGATAAATAACTGTGCTTGTAACGAATGTCCGTTTATGCGGTTAAACACCCTAGAAAAGCTCTACTGGGCAATGAAAAATCGTACTCCCGAAATTACCATGTCAGAGGATATTCGCCTTGCTGCACTGCGACCAATGCAACGAATGCTGGAAATGAGCGTGTAACCAGTATTTTTATCCAGATGGTAGAGACGCAGTTTTGTTGCGATCTCTACCCAAAAGTTATTTTTTCTAATCACTTGCAATTTATAAAACATGGTGCTAAGATTTTAAATCGTGAGACAAATCGGGTCGGTGTCCGAGTGGTTAATGGAGACGGACTGTAAATCCGTTGGCTTGCGCCTACGCTGGTTCAAATCCAGCCCGGCCCACCACTTACGAAGTTATAAGTTATAATGACTGGGAAAGCATCAAAACTCCCAGCATTTTAACTTCTAGCTGAAAAATCAAATTTCGCCCGTGTGGCTCAGTGGTAGAGCACACCCTTGGTAAGGGTGAGGTCACGAGTTCAATCCTCGTCACGGGCTTTTTAAATTAACGAAAAATCAACAGTTTGCAGCTACTTGCATAAATTGGCTGTACTCTATCAGTATCGCTTGAGACAGAAGTACTTGCATAGAAGTTGCATAACATAATTACTTATCGGAATGTTGCAATATATAAGCTAATTTTATAAAATAGTACTCAAAAATAGTACTCGTTTTCTAGCTTGATAGTAGTTACTAAACAATTAGCCCTGCTAAATTAGCCAATAATGCCTCTATTTTCAGTCTCAGGTAGAATGTAAGCTTAAGTCTTATATCGCTTGTTATGGGGAATTATAGAGCTAGGTATTAAAGCTTAAATGCTATCAAAGCTAATCATTCAACAATGGAAACGTAAGAAACAACCATTCCCCAGTTTTATCGTTTTGATATGTATTAAGCATAAAGGCAGCAAGAAAAAACGAGTTAAATCATATAACAATATATTAAATAACACGATAAAGTAAGAAAAAACTAAAGGCATCTAGAGAAACTAGAGGTTTAATTAGTAATAACTTAGCTAAAGTAACATTACTTAAGGTTAGTTAACTTATAGAAAATAAAACTTAAAAGAATTAATAGTATTGAGCCGCAAGTACACTAAGCCAAATCAAATATAGTTTATTAAGACGAATATCACATACATCATATACACATTAATCTATATATTTATAACTGCAATAACCTATTTTTCTTACTGTAGCTAATCTAATATAACTATCATAGTTAACTTATCATCTTAAGCTATAAGATAGTTAGAGATAGAAACAATACCAATCTTATTTATAGAAAACCGCGCTTGGTGTTAAAATTTACTTTAGATGACCCAATTCTGGTTTAATAACCAAGTCGCGTATTTTGATGTATTGATTAACATCTGTTTTGAGTGATTTAAGCAACTCAACAGCTTGAGATTTGTTGAGATTTAACTTAGTGAATATGTACTCAGTGATTAACAAAGCTAATCTACCAATCTCACTATCGTTACAACTTGGTTGATATTGTCTTACAAGAGATCGCGCCGATTGTGTATACTTAGCAACATCGTAAGTAGCTTTGTGTATTTGAGCATCAGAGTTATTGATTACATAATTCTCAACTTTTTGTTTAACTTTCTTGTAATTAGCTTGCAACATCTTTTTGGTGATATCGTTACGTAGTTGATCTAACCATATACATTCTGGTTTGGGGTGATTATGAGTAACACAGTACTTTTCATTAAGATAACTTTTAACAAGTACTTTGTTACCTATCACATTTTTCTTACATAACACTCTGTCACCTATTGATAGTGTTTCATTGGTAAGAAAAATTCCTCTGTATTGCTGTTTTATGACCTCTGGCAACACAGTACTCTTATTTAGATACTTAACTATGTGTTCGTATTGTGGTTGTGTTGCTGACCATTTAGATATAGGTATTTCAGATAATTCTATAGTACCTATAGTTAGTAATTTTGTTCTTTGTTGTGTGAGGTTAGCACTGAATGATTTTTTACTGTGACACGCTTTAATAGCTTCACTACGGGTAAATGATTTATCTAGCGTATATAACACTAGAAGTTGATTTTCCATAGCTACTTGACACTGTACAGGTTGAGTACCGAGTTTATCTGCTAAGTATTGACCGGGTTCTAATTGTAAGAAAAATGGTTGACTCCAATTACCCAATAAACCAGTGTTGATACGATTTGTTGTAGTGGGTTTAGGTTTAACAGTTTCCTTAGTTAGCTGTCTTTTTTTTAGCTTCATTAAGCTTAAACTGTGCATAACGATGATACTTATCAATCGTTGTATTTGGTAGTATTATAGAGCATTCTAGTGACTGCTCATAAGCTTCTATGAAAGCTTCCATTACAATTTGATTTTTGATTTGATTGTATGTACCTTTTTTAATATGTGTGGTACTTGTCATTAAAATATTATCTAACTGTGTACGCCGTTTTAATGCTAACAAAATTAAAACTGTATCATCGTAAGTATGTAATACCCGTTTTTTACCTTTGTGGTCGATGTATGTTTTGATAAATTCTACTTTATTATCTTTAATCATTCGTTCTACTAAGCTTGCTAATTCATCTCTTTTTGTTATATGAGGATACTCCATTAATTTACCATTTTTAGCAAAGAGTAGATCCGAATATTTTTCTACAGTGAGGCTGAAATCGTACCCAAATGAATACACTACAGCAGGTAAATAATTTTCAGTAGTTACTTTAACGTTAACGTTTTGACTTGTCATAAATGAAAAACGTAACGCTGTCTTATCATCTGGATTAACTTCGGTGATTAATTTACAATAAACAAAAACTTTTTGACGTGATGGTAATCCAGTCTCCTTATCGACATTGCCGTATTCCCATGCTGAGAAAGTTAACTGTAAATCTAACTTGTTTTCAAGTGCATGGCGTTCGGTTGCATTAATTTGATTAATGTCGATATCAATGCTTCCAGATCCAATCCACTTACTATTGACCTTAACTTGTTCTAAGTCATATAGTTGAGAAGCATTCTGAATATTTTACGAGGATATTTGTAGAGGTGATGAAGTAGATGAGATTCTGTTTTTATTAATTTTGATAATATTCTGTTGTGTTTTGTTATTAACCCCATTAATTTTAGTATTTTTAAATGCTAATATCCAAGAATTACGCATAATAATTCTTACTGTGCCTTGACAAATTTTTTCTATGTCTTGTGTTTTAAGATTTTGTCGAATTAATTTGTGTTCTTCATATTGATAAATTTGATACATACTGTAAAACAATAGATATCGCAAATTGTAATTAAATTTTGCGTTGTCGCACAAATAGCTCATTACTTCTAAAGATATTTTCTGTTGCAGTAAAATTTGTTCATTTTTAATTTTAGTTGTATGAATAATATACTTGGCTTCCATTAATTGCCGATTTTCTAGAAAATAATCAATACATTTTCTAATAATGTCATTGATTATTTGATTGCTTTCATCTTTTCTTGAATTAATCCAGTTATTAAACTTTGCATCCTCAATAATTTTTGAATTTTCAAAATAAATCAAACTTAAAAAGTGCTGTTGAAATATCTCTAATCTTTGTCCCCTATTTTCAATCAAGCTACTTATTTCTGTACTATTACCATCGGCTGATACTCTCAGTTCACATTCTTTTACTTGTCTAGAACTGGTGGCATGAAAATGAGCAAAATAGGGTTCTCTAATATCACCCTTTCTTAAATAAACTTCTTGTTTGCAAATAGGACAAATTAAACCTAGATCGGAATAGGAATTAAAATCACATTGCTCTGGATAAACTCTTTCACTTGGTTTATATATTGAGATTGCATATTCCATATTCAATTGATCCTAGTGATACTCTCATTATTATGAGAATAACTGTTAATACTTACAATATGCATGAGTGAAGTTACTTATTATACTTGCATCTACCAACATATTTCTTTTAGTGGTTGTAACTGATGTAACTACAATGTAACTCACTAGAATTATAATAATGGCTGAAAAGCTTGCAATAGTTAGGTTTCAGATTAATGTGTAACTGTAACTGATGTAACTGACTTTTATTAAACTCTTTAGTAAATATGGATGAATCAAGAGTCAGTACAGATATTGAAGAAAAAGTTTATAAATTATTGGTTACATGGTTACATGGTTACAAGAAAGCTGAAACCCTTATATAATAAGAGTCTCAGCCTGTAACTAAGTGTAACTGAATTATTAGCTGGCTACTTTATCTAAGATATTATTGGTAATTGGATAATAATATTTACCCCCCTTACCGTTAACCCTAGTAGTATTCTTAGGTTTTGAAAAACCTAAAGATTGTAGTATCCCAGTTACTCTATTTTCATCTGAACGTTTCCAGGTTTTAGGTTCTTTTTTGAGAGCCATAGTTAGAACATCAGATAGAGTAAAAGGTGTTGTTTGATCTAGCGCCCAATTAGTTACTATCTCTGTCCACATATCTTCAACTTGATACTTATTAGAGTTAATAGAATTACTTAGTTCTTGTTCAATTTCGTTTAAATAAGTAGAATAATTATCTTTATATGCTAATACTGCTGCTGCCCAAACTAAATCTCTATTTTGCTTAATCCAATCAATATCTATTTTTTGATTAATTTCAATAATCCAAAATCTTCTATTGCCAGTAGGGTCGTGTAAAATCTTATCTTTATTAGTAGTGCCGACAAGGATAAATTGTCTTTGTAGCGTAACATTAGTTGGGGCATAAGGTTTTCTAAATGAATCTGATGTTTTGGTAATAAATGCTTTAAGTTTAGACATAGCATAAGGTTTAATAGTCTCTTCACATTCCCCTAATTCCAGAATCCATTTACTATGACATACCATTAATTCATCCTTGTTATAACTAGCGAAATTAGTAGTTTGAAACCAATCTGTACTAGCTAATTCTCTAAAGAAAGAGGTTTTGTAAAATCCTTGTTTTTCACTGTGAAGTATCAACACAGAATCATGTTGACATCCAGGTTCATATATTCTTTTGACTGCTGCTACTAAAGTTTTAGGTAAGTATAGTGCCTCAATTGAATCAGGGTCAATATGTAAAACTTGTTCATTTATGTATCTGAATAATTCCTTGTAGCTTGTGTCATTATGCTTACAAAAGCACTGATTTAAATAATCCTCTATGGGAGAAAAGGGATTATTAAGACTGGAAAGATGGGTTAGCTCATGAATGTATTTATCATTATCTAAGATTATATTATGTTCCTTTGCGACTTCGGCACGGAATTTGGCAATATCAAATAATTTCCCATCTAAATTGACTAAGGTAGTTATTTTAATTGCATTAGTCATATTTTTCTTACTCTATACAACTTATTATGTATAGTAATAAATAAATACAGGAATTAGCCTATGTTATTTATCTAGTTTGTTATTAATGCAACTAAAATCATTTATGCAATTATATTAAGTATTTGCAGACCTTTTACTGAAAGTAGAAGTAAATATATTAGTTAAGGTGACTGTATATATAATCATAGTCAACTTAAGTTTATTCAAGATAATTATATGAAGTATTACTTAAGATACCTATCATATCTATTGCTGATTAAACTAGTGCAAATAAGTTAAATGCAATTATCTATTAAACTTAGTTGTCCTAAAGTAACTTGTTTATAGTAATTTAGTTAATGTTCAGAGTGCCGTTAGATGAAATAACTATTAGATGTTATATGAGGTAAGAAAAAAGGATAGTATTGTGTGTTTACTATCCCTTGCTGCTATATGTATTATGAGTGCTATTAGTCCAAGTTTGAGGAATAACTCACAACTTTGGTACTTGTACTTGTGTCATTGCTATGACTCTAAATCTTTGGTAACTGAACATTATTATTGATAATGTCATCATCTGGACTCCAGTAATGTTGGTTAATCATTTCTTCTGATGTTTCCATAAGCGCCGCCACTGTAGCTATATCGACACCTTGACGTAGATAATGAGTGATACTTGTGTTCCTGAGGTTGTAAGTAGGTAAGTACAGTTTGACCTTACCTTCATTGACTAAATTTTCTACAATCCTCTTAGTGTATCTTTGTGTAAAGTTTCTGAGGTTTATGTAGCTACCATTCTGTGCTGGAAATACTAATTTACTAAGTATGGGAGAAATATAAGTTGAGCACCTATCTAGTAACTCCCTAATTTGTGGTGTGATCGGAAACATACGAGCTTTATTGTTTTTGGTAGTTTTTAACACACCACAGCAATATGCTTTATCAAAAACAATTACTTTCTCTTTGATAGAATCCCAAGTCAATGCGATCGCATCTTCAGGACGGCAACCAGTAAGAAACAAAAACTCAACCAAATCAGCATACCAGCTATCCTTGAAAGCTGACTTGATGTTGCAGTACCAATCACCTCTGAAGGCTTGAATTATAGCGTTGACTTCATCTCGTGAGTATGCCTTTTTTGTTCTACTGCTTTGAGGCTTATCAGGTAACTGCTGTTTCAATCTTCTCCAAGGGTTAATACTAATTAATCCAGTCTCGAATGCCCAATTACTACAAGCGTGTATATCGTTGATGATTCGCTCAAGCGTAGTAGTCGAATAGGTTTTAAGTAACTCTGGTATCAACAACCGCGCATTCTCTGGACTTAGCATCTCAGGTAACACCTTTGCGAAGCACCTATCAATCTGTGACCATTTCTCTTTTTGAGTGGTTTCAGCGACACTTGCTTGTTTTGCTACCTTATAGTGTTGCCACAATTCCTTGAGGTTTGGCGCTATGTTCTTACTGATTGAAACAACGTTATCGGGCTGTTTAACCTTTGGTTGATATTTTTCTAACGTGGGGTCAAAGTAGCCAGCAAGAATGTCTGTCTTGATTTGACTAGCTATTCTGTCAGCGTTTGCGATCGCTAGTCTATCGCTATATTTACCACCTGGAGAGAGTGAGTATTGCTTCCCTTGATATTGAAACCTAATTATGATTCCGCCATTGTTGTTGCGTGGGGTAATCTTGGGTACTCTAGATGACGACTTACCAATCTCGAACATTCTCTAAGTTGCATAGTTCTTGCATAACCCAACTATGCAAATCGCTCAAAGTCTTGATAATCAGTTATTTTGAACACCCTTGGTAAGGGTGAGGTCACGAGTTCAATCCTCGTCACGGGCTTTTGGTATTAACGAGATAATCAACGTAAATTCAAGGGTTTCAGGCTTATTAAGAGATTTAGATGTTTAAAAGCTAAGTCTCTTACTTGCATTTGTGGCTATTCTGACTATGATTTGGCTATGATTTGGTAGTTTTTGTATGTAGGGTGCGTCAGTCAGCCAAAACCTTAAAAAGCAGCACAATTATTGTTACAGAACCAGCATACAAATATGATAGTACCGCCTCTTATAGCTTTGCCAACAGGGCAAACGCATCTAAATTACTCTTGATCACAACGAAGGTTAAGAACCAACGAAAAAATCTTTCCTTTCGCGCTTGATTATTTTTTCAGCCCCAAAGCGATGCCTGCAGCGGGCTACGCCAACGCCTAAAATTTTCGCAATAAGCAAGAGTTAATGACATTATTTTTAGCTATATTGAGAATAGACTTTGCTTATTGACATGATGCGGCCGCCCTGATCTTGCCAAGGCTAGAATTTTTATAAAAAAGCTAAAACTCTATCCTAGAGAACGTTTCGTTATGGGCTATTAACTGTTCTTCTACTTTTCCATAAGCCTTTTTCACCCAATAACCTCTAGGTGGCTTTTGTATCCCATAAGCCTTACACCACTTCTCTACAGCTTTATCAGACAGGCCAAAATCTCTCCCAATTTGTGCGGTTGGCTTTTCCCAAACTAGTTTTTCCAGTTCTTCTTTAGATGGTCTTTCAACTTTTCTGGTATGAATTCTAGAGTCTGGGTTAACCTTTCTGGTTGTTAAATCAACGCCAAACTCCTTGTAGGTTCGCTTAAATGCTACTTCAGTAAAGTCTATAAAATCCTCCCACCAGTAAAAAGGATTGGGTGATTTAGGTGGCGTTGTCCTGATACCGCAACCGCCAAACCTAATTGATGGATACACTACTTTGTTTATATCTGGCAAATAAAGGCCATAGAAATCAAAGTCATCAGATTTGTACTTTTTCTCATGACAACCATTCTTGTCTGCCCAATTGCTTTTATTTTTCAGTGTGCCATCACAACTGTATTTAGCTTGAATTCTGTAACATTTGCCATCTTTGTAGGCAATCAAATCAAAGGGTGCGTGTTCAGTTACTACTGGTACAAAAACCGAATATTCTTTCTCGACTAAATCTGCTATCACTTTAGCAGCTGCTAGATCACCCTTATCTTTTGTGTGGTGCATTTATATGAACTCTCAAGCCTATTTGGTAAATTACCATGAAAAGGCTTCTTTAGGGTTCATATTAAGTTAAAACGAGCGCGGCAGGGTTCGAACCTGCGACCAACGGATTAGAAATCCGTGGCTCTATCCACTGAGCTACGCGCCCAAAACAAAATAATGGCTCCCGAAAGAGTCACCTAAACTATTATATCGTCTTCACCTACCAAGAAGCAATCAAAAATTGCAGATTTACCACTAGCAAGGCTAAGATGCTAGTCGCTAGTTAGTTCATCTACACCCAAAACGAAACAGATGGGGTATTGGTTTAGATATATTGTGTTGTCAAGGGGTTATTTGCCCGNNNGCGCCAACGCTCTCTGGGCGGNNNCCTTCGGGAAGGATTTGGCGATCGNNNGGCNNNTTTNNNAAGTATGCTAGGTAATTTCAGCCTTGGCGATACTGCCAAATGCCANNNTATATTCCATATTAAGAGTGCCCCTGTGAGGAGNNNTTTGCTAGTGCCATGTTTATTCTCAAACGGCAGGATGTTGAAATATCAAGCATTCAGCACCCAAAAAAGGATCAGCAGGTGCCGATTCTCAATTATCAAGGGCAGACTTTTCGCTTGATTAGTGTTTTCAAAGCTAGTCAAGAAGAAGAAGCTAGAGCCTTATGGAGAGAATTAACGGATAACCGGGGTAAAGCCTGTGTTTTGCTCGAGGAACCCGAACGGTTTAGCGTCTGGGGTAAAATCCGTTTAGAGCAACTGGATAGTGACACAGGTGGTCATGGCAAAACGGCGATTTTAATCCAAGCTGGTATTTTGCTGTTGCAGGGTGTTGCTATCGACATTGAAGAGTTTTTAGGTGCTAGACAAGCTGCATTATTTGAAAAAGATATTGCGGAAGTATTACAGCAAAAGCAATTTCCTCAGGCATCTTCCCTAGAAGCAGTGAAATATTTGGTATCTACCAATCCNTTTGCTNNNGCAGCTAAAATACCTGATTGGCAAGAAAGTCATGTAGTTATCCTCTTACAAGAACTTCATCGATTAGGGAAAGCCTATTTTGGCAATGCCAATTTTACCAAACAAGTGATTTATAAGCTAGAAGATATGCCAGAAGCCGAGCGATCGCTATTTATCACTTGGCTAAATCAATCGCCACTGGGTAAGCTATGGCAGTAGTATGGAAATTATTTAACAAAATTCCTGCCACTGGCACTTGCTTTTGGTGTCCGATTGTGTACTACTTGGCAGACACACTGCTACATATACAGTCCATTAACTCAAAATACTGCCAGAGTGCATCTACATAGTCAAGTCTTATGAATAACTCTTACGAGAATTCGTTCCTTTCTAAATCCATTTTCAATACTCAGAACATTGTCTTAGCTAATATTGGCTGGGCCGTACTGGCACTGCTATACTTTTTGTTGTTTAGCGCCAAAGTTCCTGGAGCCGATGGCATAGAAAGCCGAGCCGAGTGGTATGTGATTGGCACAAATATTTTTGAAGCTTTAGCTTATTTGGGTGCCAGTATCTTATGCTTGAGGAACTGGCTAAGTCAGCAAATCGTCAGTGGCCGGAATGTTTGGCTCTTAATTGGGTTAGGCATGCTTTCCTATTTTGTTGGAGGGATAATTTTCGGCTATACCGAAATAGTTTTAAAAGATGAACCGGATGTGTCTGTAGGCGATATATTCTTTGTACTTAGTTATCTATTACTTGGCGCAGGCATGATTTTAGCTGTGGCTTCCAGGCGAATTAATCTGGAAAAATGGCAGTGGCTAATTGTGTTAGCAATTGCAGTGTTCGGTAGTTTGTTGGCATGGTGGATTTCTATGCAACAGGAAACACCCTCAGAACTGCTAGTCGCTATTTTGAATTGGTTTTACGTAGTTAGCGATGTAGTTTTGTTAATTATTGCTACCACTCTGCTACTAGCCTTNTTGGGGGGAAGAGTTTCCCAGTCTTGGCGAATGATTGCGGCGGCGGCCTTTTCGCTCTACATTGCAGATATGTGGTTTAAATACGCCCAAGGCCCCAATTATCAAAGTGGGGAGATATTAGAAGTGTTTTGGGTGTTTAGTGGAGTGTTATTTGGCATGGGCGCTGTCTTAGAATATGACGCATCACTAAGACGAACGCGGCGTACCAGCGGACGGAAACGAGCTTAGTAAGGATTTTTGGTATCTACCGTGAGAAAATTAACAGACTCTGACAAGCAAGAAATTCTGAAGTTATATCGAGAGACTGCCGAAACAACCTCAACTTTGGCAGACCGCTATGGTGTGAGTAACTCGACAATTAGTCGCCTACTCAAAAGCACTTTGCCAGAGGACGAGTATGAATACTTAGTCTCTTTAAAGCGGGCTGCGAGAACTCCTGAGGGAAGGGCACAGGTAAGCTACGAGCAGTTACCGCTGCTGAGTCAACCAGAGCCGGAAATAGAAGTTCCACCCAGTGAAAGCCAACCCTTGGAATTGCCAAAGGTTGAGCCACAGCCACGTAAGATAATTCGTGTACAGGAGCAACTTTACTCAGAGGAAACAGCGGAGTCAATCGCCGCTAGTAGACGTGTGCGGCGACGCCCCTCGGCTGCGGAAAAACCCAAACTCCGAGTCACAGAGAAATTAGAAACTCCAGAGCCAAAACCGCCGGAAATAGTCAGCATTCCTATCCCACCGCTAAAGAATGAACATCCAGGAGCGGCGGTCATCGCGCACATGCTAGGCGAAGATTTGCTTGACGAATCCGAGGATTTGGACGATTTAGAAGATGATGATTTAGAGGATGACGACTTTGAGGAAGAAGACTTTGATGACGATGACCTTGATGACCAAAGACCTTTAGTCACAAAACGCAGACCAGGTGAAGCATCAGTTGAAGTTTTACCACTGTCGATAGCCAATTTGCCCAAAACTTGCTACTTGGTAATTGACCGTTCCTCAGAATTAATTACGCACTCTCTGAAGGACTTTGGTGACTTGGGACAAATTCCCAGCCTGGAAACCCAGCAAAGAACTCTGCCGGTATTTGATAACCATCGCGTCGCCAAGCGTTTTTCTACTAAACGCGATCGCGTGATTAAAGTTCCAGATAGTAAAATGCTTCATAAGGCTCGGACTCATTTGCAAGCTAAGGGCATCACACGACTGTTAATTGATGGTCAGGTCTATTCCTTGTCTACGACGGTTTAGAGGTCATGGAGACACCTGCTGGCTATAGTGTGGTATTGGTGACAGTTGGCAACGTGCAGGAGGCAGAAGCAATTGCTAATGCTCTTGTGGAAGCGAAACTCGCTGCTTGTGTCAGTCTATTACCAATCCACTCAATTTACACTTGGCAAGGGGAATTGCATAAAGAGGAAGAATGGCAATTACTGATTAAAACTGATTTGGCGCAATTTCCGGCAATGGAGGCCAAAATTAAGGAACTGCACTCCTATGAAGTGCCAGAAATTATTGCTTTACCAATTGTTGTTGGTTCTCAAGCCTACTTACAGTGGATTTTTCAGCAAGTTGAGAGTAAAGAGTAAGGATTTTCATAACTTCTCACTCTTTACTCTCAACTAACAACTCTATGCGTAAACAGCCCTGGCAAAACGCTCTGCTAAGTAAATAATGTCTTGTCTCCGAGCAATTTGATTCATCCATTTTTGAGGAATATTTTCCACCCCGTAATAAATTCCCGCTAACCCACCAGTGACGGCGGCGGTTGTATCGGCATCTCCACCTAAGTTGACAGCTTTCAGTACCGCCTCAGAATAAGACGAGCTATTTAATAAACACCACAGGGACGATTCCAAGGTATCAATCACATAGCCACCAGAATTAATCTCTTCAACTGGTAACTTGGCAATCTCACCACTGAAAATTCTGCCAAAATGCGGCTTTTCTAACAAAAATTCTCGGACAGAATATACTGTTTTGATGTCTTGCAATCCTTGTAAATAAGCTGTTTGGGGGTCTGCTCCTTCTAAAAGCGCCACTGCAATACTAATATAAATGCCACAAGCCATTTGCGATCGCGCATGAGCATGGGTAATCGCCGAAACATCATGCACCCGCGCCAGCAATTCGCCTAAAGTGAAGTTTCTGTGACAATAAGCCATTGGCAAGATTCTCATCAACGAACCATTGCCATTACTATTTTCAACCTTACCACCCGCCTGATGGGGAACAACTCCCTGCTTGAGCCGCATAATTGCTGTGTGGGTAGTTTGACCAATATCAAAGACATCGCCACGAGGAGTCCAGTAAGCCTCCTTGTACCAGCGCCAGAAGGAATTAGCTATGGCATCCAAGGAATACCCTCTACAAAGGCATTCTGCCAAACAAAAGCTTAAGGAACTGTCATCTGACCAAGTTCCTGGTGGTTGATTCCATGTGCCATAACCCAACATCGTTGTCACTGGAGATTTTACTCGTTCAGCACGGCTAGTAAACTCCACNNNAGCNACACCCAACGCATCACCGACACATAAACCCATCAAACCAGACAACGTTTTTGCAGCGGTTAGCATTATTCAATCTCCACGAGAATTGCTCAAAATTAACTTTATAGATTCCCTCTATAGCTTGTTGCAACAGATGTTACAGCCTACTTTTTCATCATCTTTGAAAAGCTCGGCAAAAATTATTAATCGGGTATTTTATTTACCATATCCCGACTTAGTTTTAGTTCCAAATATTGTGACAGTTTTAAAAGCGTCTATTGGGGGAACAAACAGCCAGAATGGAAAGACANNNGATGTAATTATAACAGCTTATTTATCAATTCAAGGGATAGTTATCCTGTAAGCGTTATACATTAACAACAACAGTTTTTTAATAAAAGTTGGCAATCATTTGGAACATTATCACTTTATTTTCGACCTGGAATATACAAGTAAAAAATACAAAATTTGGTAAAAATTATGAAACGCTTACTCAAGTCTTTCGTGACAATTTCTGCATTGTCTTCCTTAATAGTTGCTCCTTTTGTTCTATCAGCTGGTCAAGCTTCTGCCGAAACTAAAAAGGGTACTGATGCTAGTTATGTTGGTGCTGGTGTTGCTGCTGGCGTTACCAGTGGCGGACAAGGCATCAACGATGATGCCACATTTGGTGGTAACGTCACAGGCCGCGTGAAATTAGGAACTACGCCGTTTTCTGCACGTGGTAATGTCCTTTGGAGTGATAAAACAAGTGCCATAATTCCAGAACTTTCTGTGGATGTGCCTATTGCTAATAGAACTAACGCCTATTTAACTGGTGGTTATTCTTTTGTAGAGAAAGATGGCTCACCAACTCCTATAGGTAATAGAGATTCTGTAGTTGTAGGTGCTGGCGTCGAATCGGAAGTTGCTAATAACTTCCTCGTCTACACTAATGCCAAAGTCGGACTTGGTGCTTACCAAAATAGCGATGCTTCTGCTGTTAGCATCAATGGTGGTATCGGTTATCGCTTCAAATAAAAGATTATTGAGTCCTCAGTCAGTTTATACTTTACTNNNNTACTCAGGACTCAGCACTAAAAACTCACTACTCCCAAAAGCTGGTTTTGCTAAGTATTACATCACTAACAAAGCTAGCTTTTGCCGTGTTAAAATTAAATCATTCCTCATTATTCCGGCCGGATTACCGGGGATCAAGTAGCCGAAGGGTGCTGATTCGGCGTCTACTAATGCTTTATTGAGAATACTATACAAGTCTAATGGTTAAATCTGCTCCTTCCCCAATCGCTAGCCGTAAGCCTTCCAAAGTAGAAGGGATCAAGGAAAATAGTAATTTTTTGCGTGAACCTGTAGCAACTGAGATCCTTCAAGACACTACCCATTTTACTGAAAATGCGGTACAGCTTTTGAAGTATCACGGTTCTTACCAGCAGGATAACCGCGACAACCGCACCAAGGGACAGGAAAAAGATTACCAGTTTATGCTGCGGACAAAAAATCCGGGTGGTTTAGTACCGCCGCAGCTGTATCTGGCTTTAGATAAAATAGCTGATGAGTATGGCAACCACACATTACGAGCAACTACCCGTCAAGGTTTCCAACTGCACGGAATTTTAAAAAAGAATCTAAAATCAGCAATTGCTACCATTGTCAAGAACCTGGGTTCGACTTTGGGAGCTTGTGGTGACATTAATCGAAATGTGATGGCACCACCAGCCCCCTTTAAGAATCGCCCAGAGTATCAGTATGCTTGGGAGTATGCCCAGAATATCGCTGACTTGCTGACAGCGCAAACAGGTGCTTATTACGAAATTTGGTTAGATGGGGAAAAGGCAATTAGTGCTGAAGAAGACCCAGAGGTGAAGGCAGCCCGACAGCGCAATGGAAATGGGACAATTATCCATGACAACGAAGAACCGATTTATGGCACGTACTATATGCCCCGCAAGTTTAAAATTTGCGTGACAGTGCCAGGGGATAATTCGGTAGATTTGTATTCCCAAGACCTGACGTTGGTAGTGATTACCAATAAGAAGAAGCAATTAGAAGGATTTAATATTTTTGCTGGTGGTGGCTTAGGTAGAACCCACGGTAAAGAAGAAACCTTCGCTAGGTTAGCAGATCCCATTGGTTATGTAACGAAAGATGACGTTTACGACATAGTGAAAGCGATTGTTGCTACCCAGAGAGATTATGGCGATCGCACCGACCGTCGTCATGCCAGATTAAAATATTTAATCAACGATTGGGGCGTAGATAAATTCCGCACCCAAGTTGAAGAATATTTTGGTAAACCAATTGAAGCTTTCAAGCCACTGCCAGAGTTTAAATATCACGACTTCCTCGGCTGGAATGAACAAGGTGATGGCAAGCTCTTCTTAGGAATTTCCATTGACAATGGTCGGGTCAAGGATGAAGGTTCGTTTCAACTGAAAACCGCTTTGCGGGAAATTGTTAAACAGTTCAACTTACACATCCGTCTGACAGCCAACCACAACCTGATTTTTTACGATATCGAACCAGATAGCAAGGAAGCTATTCAAGACATTCTCAGCCGTCACGGTGTCGGAGACGACCCTAGTAAAATCGAACCTTTAGTACGGTATGCAATGGCTTGTCCGGCTTTGCCCACTTGCGGCCTGGCAATCACGGAATCAGAACGGGCAATACCAGGCATTTTGGAGCGGATTCGCGCTCTGTTGGATAAATTAGGTTTACAAAAACAACATTTTGTGGTAAGGATGACAGGATGTCCCAATGGCTGCGCTCGTCCTTACTTGGCAGAATTGGCCTTTGTCGGTAGCGCTCCAGAATCTTACCAAGTATGGTTAGGAGGTTCGCCAAATCAGACTCGACTAGCACAACCTTACACAGAGAAACTACACCACAATGACTTAGAAAGCTTCTTAGAGCCGATTTTTGTTTACTTTAAGAAATCTCGGAAATCGAAGGAAAGCTTTGGTGATTTTTGCGATCGCGTTGGTTTTGATGCCATCCGCGAATTTGCTGCTAGCTACGAACCACAAACAGCTAATGGTGCAAACAAATCGCGCCATCGGGTCAATTTGAAAGAAGAGGTTTATGGTAAGTTGAAGGAAGTAGCAGAAAGTCAAGGTAAACCCATGACTCAGTTAGTTACTGAAGCGCTAGAGGCTTACTTCCAGAATCTTTCGTAAGTCAAATAAATAACTAAACCATGATGGACACAGATAGACTTATCTGTGTCCATCTTTGATTTGATATCCTTAAAATTCCCAAATCTCATGTCTCAACTGCAAAGAATTGCGATCGCACCCTCCCAACTCCAACAAGGACAAATTTTGCTCACCAAAGAACAGCAGCATTATTTGGGGCGTGTGTTGCGCTTGCGTGAAGGCAATCGCTTTATTGCAATGGATGGTAAGGGAAAATGGTGGTTAGCGCAGTTAGCAGGGGAACAAGCAGAGGTTTTAGAACCGCTTTTAGTAGAAACTGAATTACCTGTATCGATTACGCTGATGGTGGCGTTGCCCAAAGGTAATGGATTTGATGAAGTGGTGCGGTGTTGTACAGAGTTGGGAGTAGCTTGTATTGCACCAGTATTGAGCGATCGCACTTTACTTCATCCTAGTCCTCAAAAGCTCGAACGTTGGCGGCGCATCGCAGCGGAAGCCGCCGAGCAGTCAGAACGCTCTTTTGTGCCGACAATTTTAGAACCTGTTGCTTTTAATACTGCCGTCACAGCGAATCAGACAAGTCACCGTTACATTTGTGAGGCTCGTGGAGAGTATCCCCATTTAAGCAAGGTGCTAAATAGCATTTCTGAGGAGATTGTCATTGCTACTGGACCAGAAGGGGGATGGACAACAGAAGAAATTGACAATGCGAAGTCAGTTGGATTTCAACCTGTTTCCCTTGGTCGCCGCATCCTGAGAGCAGTTACAGCCCCAGTAGTAGCATTATCCTTGATTACCGCAACTTGTGAAGTATAAATGATTTATAGCTCACGCAAAATTACTTTTGCGCGAGACATCACTCCAACGTGTATTTAAAGTAAGTGATGATTGAGCAAGTTGCGATCGCCTTTGAGCATAAAGACTATCAAACAGCAGCTAAATTACTCAAACAGCTGCAAAAAGAATCACCCGAAAATCCTTGGGTACAATATTATCTCGGTCGGCTAAATGAAGTATCAGAAAAACACCAAGATGCAGAAAAAATTTATCGGCAACTGCTGCGAGATACAAGGAACGCCAAAATAGTAACGCTCGCACGCCAAGGTTTGCGACGGCTACAAGAAATTGAACTAGAAGAAAGACAAAGAGCTATTTCCCAAGCAAAATCTGAACCAAATAACACCGAACTTAGCGTACTAGTTTTAGAGCCACTCAGTACCGAGATGAAAACAGAAGCATCTCGAAAATTTGCTCAGATTATGCAGCTAGACCCCTACACTGCACGGCTGGTACTGCCAAGTCGTGGCTGGAGATTGTACCGCACTGGCCAAGTAGGAGAACTAAAATTTTATGGGAAACAGCTACAGCAGGCTGGTATTCCTTGCTTTTGGGCAACAATAGCGGAAATTCAGCAAATTCAAGTTTATCAAGTCAAACATTTCCAAGCATCTACCCCACAAGCTACTGTTGTTTGCCGAAACGAGGTAAATCAACTTGGTTCTCTCACTTTTGACTGGTCAGAAGTCACAGCAAGAGTAGTAGGACTTTTGCCCATTTTTGAACAAGTTGTAGATGTTGATGCCCGCCGTAAACTGGAATGGAAAACTCAAACACAAGACTATGCTCAGTTTTGTGATTTACACATACCTGGTAGACGTTGCATTCTTCGACTTTATGATAACGGTTATGAATTTCAGCAAGGTTTAGAAATCATTCCTCAAGCTAGCCAAAATACAATCAGAATTAATTGGAATAGTTTATCAAGTTGGATTGACCAGCAACTACCTCAAGTCAAAATCTGGTCAGATTTCACATCTTTTGCAGATACAACATTAGATCAAACAGAAATGTTGAGTCATATCAAGTCTCACATCGAGCTGTTTCGTAGGGAACAGACTAATTGGGATTCAGCTTTTCATTTGTATAGTGGACTGGTGTTTGTTAAATAATTCGTAATCTTTCGGCTCCTTTCGACTTCGCTACCTCGGCTTCGCTCGGCACAAGTCAAGGCAAGACGCTCAATACAAGTTCGTAATTCGTAATTCGTAATTAAGTTACTTATTACCTACTTTAAGAAGTAAGTTTACAGATCAAATAGGAGTGTTTGATGAATACAGTAAGTGCTAAAAATCTAAATTTAGGCGGTTTGTACGTTCAATCGCCTCAAGGAGAACAACTAGTTTTTCCACTCAAGCATACAGAAGTTCTCGCAAAAATTGCCGGTAATTTATCACGAGTTGATGTCATCCAAAGCTTTGAAAATCCCTTCACACAGCCTTTAGAAGCAATCTATATCTTTCCGTTACCTGATGAGGCGGCGGTGGATGACATGGAAATCAAAATAGGCGATCGCATCATCAAAGGTAATATTAAAAAACGTGAAGAAGCTGTAGCCATCTACGAAAAGGCAAAACAAGAAGGACGCACCGCCGGACTTCTCGAACAGGAACGAGATAACATCTTTACCCAATCGCTGGCTAATATCAAACCTGGCGAACAAATTGATGTCACAATTCGTTACACCGAAAGTTTAAAATTTGAGGCGGGAAACTACGAATTTGTTTACCCGATGGTGGTGGGGCCAAGATATATTCCGGGAACGCCGATAGATGGTAGCGGTGATACAGACCAAGTTCCTGATGCTTCTCGCATTACACCGCCTGTAGTCTTAGAAGGAACGCGCTCGCGTCACAATATTAATGTCACAGTCGAAATTGATGCAGGTTTGCCTATTTCTGAAGTGCGTTCTCCTTCCCATCAATTAAAAATTGAACACTCAGGTCAAATTGTGCGGATTCAATTAGCTGGAGAAGATACAATTCCCAACAAAGATTTAATTCTCCGCTATCAAGTTTCTGGTAAAGAAACTCAATCCACAGTATTAAGCCAAGCCGACGATCGCGGCGGACATTTTGTAATATATCTGATTCCAGCTTTGGAATATTCCACTGATGAGATTGTGCCTAAAGATGTTGTATTTTTAGTGGATACCTCTGGCTCCCAATCTGGCGATCCGTTATGGAAGTGTCAGGAATTGATGCGACGATTTATCAATGGGTTGAATCCCAACGATACTTTCACAATTATCGATTTTTCCGATAGAGTCAGACAGTTATCACCAACACCTCTGCCGAATACAGCAGAAAATCGTACCCAAGCGATCGCTTACATTAACAATTTACAAGCTGATGGCAGCACAGAAATGCTCAGTGGCATTCGTACAGCCATAAATTTCCCTACACCAGTCGGAAGATTACGCACCGTTGTACTCTTAACTGATGGCTATATCGGCAACGAAAATGAGATTTTAGCAGAGGTACAACAGCACCTCCAAGTGGGAAATCGCCTTTATAGTTTTGGTGTTGGTAGTTCAGTTAACCGTTTTTTACTGAATCGCATCGCCGAAATTGGCTGGGGAATATCCCAAATCATTCGTCATGATGAACCCACAGAAGAAGTAGCCGAAAAGTTCTACAGGCAAATTAACAATCCTGTACTTACGAATATTCAAATCTTTTGGCAAGGTGACACAGAATCGCCTGTGATTTACCCAAAGGTAGCGCCTGATTTATTTTGCGAACAACCATTAGTTTTGTTTGGTCGCAAACAAGATAGAGTTGGAGGTAATCTACAAATCTCCGGCATTGCTGCGGGCGGTAAGCACTATGAAAAAATGTTTAACCTGATATTTGAGGAAACAGGAAATCTTGCTGTGGCGCAGTTGTGGGGACGCGCTCGCATCAAATACTTGATGAATCAAATGGTGAGTTTTGAAACTAAAGCTGGTGTAGAAGCAGTTACAAAAACAGCCTTAACTTATCAACTTCTTTCTCAATACACCGGTTTTGTGGCTGTCAGCGATGACGTGCAGGTTGAACCAGGAAGCGAATATCTGTCTATGCAAGTGCCAGTGGAAATGCCCGAAGCAGTTAGGTTTGGTAAAGCTTCGGCTGCACATAAAATATCACTCTCAATGCCATCAGCGCCAGCTTCAGAAGAAGCTCCAGATTTTCTTCGGCAAAAGCGATCGCCACAATCTCAAATACCCAAAGAAGTCGAGACATCGTTGAGCTTTGATTTCGAGGAGATGGAACAAGACGAAATATTAGACGCAGCCATCAACCATCAGTTAGAGGTCATCAGCATCACTGGCTTGGATAATACAGAAATTGCTAATCTAACCCGACACCTTCAGCAACTAAACTTTCCTTCAGGCTTCAGCGGTGAAATCGTCTTTGAGTTCACCGTCAACAAAGGTCGAGTAGAACGGGTAATGTTAGACGAGGAAACCTCTACCCTAAAAGATCCAGTTGTAGTGGAGAAAATTAAGCGATCGCTCTTACTTTGGAGAGTTTCCTCATCTACAACTGGCAAAGTTATCTTAACCTTGCATCTTCACACTTAATCTATAGAGACCGTAAATTTACGGTCTCTATGAATTATTTAGGTGTTTTAATCTGACGTGCCATGTCTAGATAAGCACTCATATTCGCTCCTGGACGACGACGACCATTAGAGCTAGTAGCCGAAGGAGCCAGATATTTTGGTGCAAAGGTTGTTTCAGTTGGCTGCTCTTTAAGTACTTTGGCTGCTGCGGCTTTTTCCTTTTTGCCCGGTTCAACTTTAAGACCCTCAGCAGTCTGGACTAGTTGAACATCAGCTGGTTTGGGATTTTTAGCTGATTTTTCCTTAGTCTTAGCCTTAGTAGCAGCGGTTTTTGTTCCATTCAACGAATCTGGCTTAGATGGAGTTGGTGCTTCTGATGTAATCGTCTCTGCTACTTTCTTAGCATTCGATGCAACTGTCGATGTAACTGTCTCTGCTACTTTCTTCGCGCTCGATGCTACCTCTTTAGCAGCATCTTTGGCAGCATCTTTGGCTTCGTCCAATTCTAAGAAGTAGCCGTTGCTTTTCTTCTTCCCCGGTAACAGTCCGGTAAAGAAGCCCAGAATACCCCCAAGGAAACCCTGAATACCCGAAATTAACTTTTTGATAAAATCCATTACAATTACTCCTGCCTTTTACCTTTTATATTTGTAACTCGAACGTAATTGTTAAAAATTACGACAAAATGTTACATTATCTACTTAGTGTCACCTCGCTCTGGTGACAACCCTTATAGGCTTGTGCTTAATTAACATTGTAGTAAAACCACAGGGCAAAATGTTCTATTGCAAGCATTTGCAACCTGCATACACCGAGAACTAATTATTAAATTTTACTGTAGCTAAGAGCAAGATTCTGAAAGCAAGCTTTACAATAATTAACATTTCTTTGTTTGGTAAATACCCGAATTGAAGTTAAACAAGCAGTTTATTCTCAACCAGTGGTAAGAGTGTCATAGGCTATTGGCAGACGAACAGATTAATTTGTAAAACTTTATACAAATTCTCTTTGGATCTGTTAAAGAATCCGAAAAGCAATAGCTTCAGTTTGTAGAGCAGTAAGTGTGTACAAAAGTGAAATACACCCTTTAATTTAGTTAGATTTTGTAAATGAACATTGAAAATCAACAACGCAATCCCGTTTTGTTAATACACGGCATTGACGACACAGAGGCAGTTTTTCATAAAATGAGGGCATACCTCATACAACAGGGTTGCTCTGTATATAGCCTGAATCTAGTTCCTAATAATGGTGATGTGGGTCTTGATGAATTGGCAAAACAAGTAGCCGATTATGTTACAGCGACCTTTGCACCAGAACAACGCCTAGATTTAATCGGCTTTAGCATGGGAGGAATTGTCAGCCGTTACTATGTTCAGCGATTAGGAGGAATTAACCGCGTGCAGCGGTTTATTACCATCTCTTCGCCCCATTATGGAACTGTAGTTGCTTATGGTTCCCGCCGTCCTGGTTGCCTACAAATGCGCCCCGACAGCATTTTTCTCAAGGATTTAAATTCGGATGCTGTAATGTTGGGGCAGATAGATTTTACGTCTATCTGGACACCTTATGATTTAATGATTGTCCCAGCAAATAGTTCACAAATGTCCGTAGGAAGCCAGGTAATAGTACCAGTTACTCTACACCCTTGGATGCTGACAGACCCCAGGAGTTTAGCGGTAGTCACAGCAGCTTTAGCAAAGCCTATTCAGTTACCCTTCCTTAAGAAAGTATCCAGTCAGTAGCCAGAATGCTTGCCACGCTTGATTTATTCATCTTTAATTACGAATTACGAATTACTTAAGTCCTATCCCCAATTTGCGTATGTTCGTAACTCCCAAAAATCGCCTCTGGGTGACGATAATACTTGAACTCCATGAGATTATAAAAGGGATCTTCTAAAAAGAAAGTGCGATGCTCAAGAGGAGAACCGACAAAACGATTTTTAGTTTCTTCACGAAAAAGTAGCTGTTGTTGTTGTTGTGCCCTTTCTAGTAAGTCTTGCCAGTCACGTTCTTGGGTAAAAATTAGCCCAAAGTGTCTGGGATAGATAGTTTGTTGCGGTGTCAAATGTTCTTTTGTGACATGAGCCACTAATTGATGACCGTAGAGATTGAGAATCAGGGCATGGTGGTTTTCACGACCAGGAATGCAGCCCAAACCATCTACATAATATGCTTTTGTTTGGGCAATGTCAGTTACAGGGAAAGCTAGATGGAATAAAGTTTGGCTCATAGCTGGTATTAAAAAGACTAGTAGTTGATGCTATCTACAATTTATGCTATTAAGTTTTGATTGTGGTTAACTTGAACACAGTTTTTATTGACATTAACTTATATTCTTTATCCTTATTACTAAGATTGGGGATTGAGTAATACTTCAGCCACTCTAATCTGCGGTGACGGAGAAGAGTCTACCTAACTCAAAAGAAGTTTTGCATTTTGTTTAATCATTGCAGCGTATATCTAAGACACCATTGATGGTTTGACACTCAGCTTTCAGAGTGATGCCTACGCAATTTAGTTAATAATACAAACATATTACTTTACCTAGAGAGGTTGCAAAAATAAAGCACTAAGCATCACAAATTCGTTATTCTGTTGATATTCAGACAAAATTACTCATGATTAATTGCTGATGTCATCCTCAATAGATTCTGTAAATCCCTGGTTAGTAGCAGTAGTATTAAACACAATTTTATTGGGTTTAGCTTGGATTGCTCCCAAAAAGCTACTTACCCCTGCTGGATTATTCCACGCCTGGTTTTTGGCCATCTTAATTTGGGTAACTCTAGGCTGGCAAGGATATGCAGTAGTAATGTTCTATTTTTTGGTTGGTTCTGGCGTTACCCGCATTGGGATGGCGCAGAAGGAGGCAGAAGGAATTGCCGAAAAACGTTCTGGGGCAAGAGGCCCAGAAAATGTTTGGGGTTCGGCTTTAACTGGGGCACTGTGTGCCTTGGGAGTAGGAATAATAAATTCGGGATTCCTCGTATCTAATCCCCAGTCGCTAATCCCCAATACTTCGGCAATGCTCAGTACAAGTCCCCAGTCCCTACTATTACTAGCCTATGTAGCGAGTTTCAGTACCAAGCTAGCTGACACCACTGCTAGCGAAGTCGGTAAAGCTTATGGTAAAAGCACCTTTTTGATTACCACACTCCAACCAGTGCCTCGCGGTACAGAAGGAGCGGTAAGCTTGGAGGGAACTTTAGCCGGGATTGTGGCTTCTGTAGCGATCGCACTTTTGGGTTGGGGAGTTGGTTTAATCGATACATTGGGAGTAGCTTGGTGTGTGCTGGCAGCATTTATTGCTACTAACCTAGAAAGTGTGATTGGGGCAACACTGCAATCTAAGTATACTTGGCTGACCAATGAAGTAGTCAATATTTTTAATACATTAATCGGTGCGATCGCATCTGTGCTACTTGCTTGCACATGGATAACTTTCATTAACTAGGGTGACGAGAATAAACAATTACAATTACTCGTCTAAGTGGGGCATTTAGACCGTTACCAGTTCGAGATTCCCCACTTAGACGCTATCCATTTACAGCACTCAGCACTCTTGAAAGGCATTGTTAAAAAATAACTATTTGCCTTGCGGTTGCGCCACCACTAATATTTTCAATCCTGATTTTGTCCCCACTAGACTGTAAAAGTGATCGTGGCAAATTATTTTATTTACTAGCTATATAATTTTTTGACCATTTAGATGTAATTAGTTCATTGAATCTTTATCGTATTTATCCATGAATAACCAGATGATTTCTATATGATTTAATTTAAAAGTTCTATAAGTGTTTAACCATTTTCACATAATTAGTTCATGGAATCTTTATCATTTTTGACAATTAATGACCAAATAATTTCTATAGAGCAAGCAGTAAAGTATCTGCAAGCCTCTGGAAAATTAGGACAGTTCATTGGGGATATTCTCCGGCAGTACGTAATTGAGGAAGAAATTAGAACACGAGATGATATTGAAATTGGCACCGCAATAACTGAACAGTCAATTATTGACTTTAGGCTGAAAAATCAACTCACTGACCCCCAAAGTTTTCAAGAATGGTTAAAGACAAATAACACAGATTACGCTACTTTTCACACATCGGTTGCTTTTGGTTACAAGTTAGAAAAGCTGAAAGCTGTAGTGACACAAACAAAACTCCCAGAATATTTTATTGAACGCAAGATTTTTTTGGATCGGGTAGTGCTTTCCCGGATTGTTGTTGATAATCGTGAATTGGCAGACGAACTCCAAACCCAAATAGAAGAAGGAGGTAGTTTTGAGCAACTAGCTAAAGAGTATTCCCTTTCAGATGACCGAATTGTGAATGGCATGATGGGAATTGTCAGCCGAGGTAGTATGCCAGATATATTACGGGCAGCTATTGATGTGGCCAATCCTGGACAATTGATAGGACCAATAGAAATCGTTGGCAAAGACTCTCCCCAAGGAGAAGGGCCTTATGGTTTGTTTCGAGTAGAACAATTTCTACCAGCGTCTTTAGAAGATACTCAACTACAGCAAGCACTACAAAATGAGTTGTTTGAAAAATGGCTAGCAGAGAAAATTCAAAAACTGACAGTCAAGTTACAAGTGAGTTAAAAACTCTGGATAATGAATCTTTACGATTAAAAGTGCTAGCTTCTTTGCCTTGGAATCAGCCACCGCTATCCTGGCTGACTCCCGAACAACAATCCCGATTGGAAAATGAGTGCCAAACCCGCCAGTATCGTCTTGGAGAAAAAATCTGGTCAAACGATGTCGGTGGCTATCAATTTTTAATTGTGGCTGGGAAAGTCCGCTTGCGAGAAGAGGGTGTTGGCAAACCAATAGCCGCTCTAGATGCAGGGGATTGGTTTGGCGATTTCCAAAAGCTGTCTGCGGATTTTAAAGCTGTAGCTGCTAGTAAAGAAGTGATAGTAGTTTGTTGGGAAACTGCACTATGGGCAGAATTTTCTCACCCACAAATTCAGGAATTTTGGCAAGCGTTACCAGTAGAGATGGAAGGACAAAGGGAGACATTTTCCTTCTCTAGCACTCCTTCAGTAACTTCAGCCTCAGACGGGACTTCCAGCCCCCACAGCCTCCAACCCCAAAAAGGACTCCCAGCCGCCAATCTAATCACTTCAATTTATCCGTTTGTTGCCAGTTGGAATACCGCTGCTGCCTGTTTAACAATGGTGGCGCAACAACTAGAAAATTCTGTGCAACTGGAATGGGTGCAGCGTCAACTCAGAGGACAACGCCCAAAACAGGTTGTGGAAGCAGCAGAAAAGTTAGGGTTAGTGTTGCGGCGGTTACAAGTGAGTTGGAGTGAGTTGCGACAGTTGTCATTTCCAGCTTTATTGCTGTGGAATTCTGACTCACCCCAGAGTCCATCCTGGGTGGTGGCTTATGGAGTTAAAGGCGATCGCTTAATTATCGCTAACCCCCTAAATCCCGAACGGACTTGTGAAAGCTTGCCGCAGTCAATAGTTGAGGTGTCTTGGGATGGACAATTGTGGCAAGTAGAACTCATATCCCAGCAAGAAAAATTTAACCTCAGTTGGTTTACCCCAGCAGTTTGGAAGTATAAGGGATTGCTCACAGAAGTATTGTTAGCATCTTTTACCTTGCAGCTTTTGGGGTTAACAACACCGCTAATTACCCAAGTCGTCATTGATAAAGTGATGGTGCAGGGGAGTTTGCCGACTCTTGATGTAATGGCGATCGCACTTTTATGCGTAGCCATATTTGAGTCCGTACTTGGGATACTGCGCCTATTCATCTTTACCCATACAGCTCGCCGTTTGGATTTGAGTTTATCAGCGCAGCTATTTCGCCATCTGATGCGCCTGCCTTTGGCTTATTTTGAGTCGCGCCGCGTCGGAGACACAGTAGCAAGAGTCCAGGAACTCGAACAAATTCGTCAGTTTCTCACAGGTACAGCATTAACTGTGATTCTAGATAGCATCTTTGCTGTGGTGTACCTGGCATTGATGTTTTACTATAACGTCCCACTCACCTTTGTGGCTTTAGCTGTACTGCCACTATTTGCCACATTGACGATAGTTGCAACACCAATTCTGCGTAACTGGCTCAACGAAACTTTTAACCGGAGTGCTGATAGTCAATCGTTTCTAGTAGAGACAATCACCGGAATTCACTCTGTTAAAGCCCACGCAGCCGAACCAGTAGCCCGCGATCGCTGGGAAGGCTTATTTGCCCGCTTCATTCGCACTGGCTTTAAAGCTTCTACTACCTCCAATATCAGCAGCAACATTGGTGACTTTCTCACTAATTTGTCCACAATGCTGATTCTCTGGTTTGGAGCCAAGTTAGTTATTGAACAAAAGCTCACAATTGGACAGCTAGTTGCATTTCAAATGCTGTCTGGTAGAGTCACAGGCCCGCTTTTGCGCTTAGTACAGTTGTGGCAAAACCTTCAACAAGTGCTACTTTCTGTTGATCGCATTGGTGATATTCTCAACGTCTCCCCTGAAGCTGAACTGGGAACTGGCTTAGTTTTGCCACCCCTGAAAGGACAAATTACCTTCGAGCAAGTATTTTTCCGCTACCGTCCCAACTTTGAAGCAATTCTGCGTGGAATCTCTTTCAGTGCCGAACCAGGGCAGTTTGTTGGCATTGTCGGACGTAGCGGTTCTGGGAAAAGTACCCTATCTAAGCTATTGCAACGCCTCTATCAAATTGAATCAGGACGCATCCTGATTGATGGTTTTGATATAAAAAGTGCCGATTTAGCCTCACTGCGGCAACAAGTTAGTGTAGTTCTCCAAGAAGACTTTTTATTTAACGGTTCTATTTTGGAAAATATCACTCTCGGTAGCCCTGACATTACCGCAGAGCAAGTAGTAGAGGCGGCAAGATTAGCCGTAGCACACGACTTCATTAGTCAATTACCCTACGGTTACGAAACCAATGTTGGCGAACGCGGTACAGCTTTATCTGGTGGACAAAGACAACGTATTGCTCTGGCAAGGCTATTTCTTTCCCAAGCGCCGATTTTAGTTTTGGATGAAGCTACCAGTGCTTTGGATAGTGAAACTGAACAACAAGTACTGCAAAACCTGCAAAAAATTTCCGCTAACCGTACCGTGTTCCTGATTGCTCACCGCTTTGCTCCCCTCAAACGTGCCAACTTGATTTTAGTATTGGAGCAAGGCGTGATTGCCGAACGTGGTACTCACTCACAATTGTTGCAACAAAAGGGTTTGTATTGGTCACTATATCAACGGCAGCAAGCAAACATTTAATCATTTAATAGATTTAACTAGCTCAAAACTTGTGACTAGATAAAAGATAAACCTTTGCAACGCGGCTTAAACATAGCCTTTGGCGAATGGAGCATAACTCCGTTCGCCATTTTAATTTTGCTGATTTCAATAATTACCCTTGCTACAGTCTGGGTAGTGTAAATATTTTTATAGCCCAATACAGTTCAGTTAGGCCTAAAACTTTAAACTGCGTAGGTTGGGTTGAGGAATGAAACCCAACATTTTTAGTGCTTTGTTGGGTATCACTTCGTTCAACCCAACCTACGATTATCCTTAACTGAACTGTATTGTTTTATAGTCGGCGATCGCAGCATTTCTAAGAGTAATAAAAGGAGTCATAACGTACCTATTATAATTTTGGCATTAGTCTTCATTAATACACTTCAAATATTTAAGATTTACTCGATAAATTGACTCTGAATAAAAACCGTAATTATCAGAAGCTTTTTTGGTAATAAAATTAGCATTTTATTATTAAATTCCATAGTAATTATTGAGAATAAGGCTTGCTCACACATTGAAATCTTTTTATTGTCAAGGTTTCAAGGCTTTAAACTGTCAAAAAACGGTTGCTATCTTTGAGAAAAAATTTATGCACATTGATGATGTTAATAACAATATATTGTCAAAAAAACAGCTAAATGCCACTTCAATATCCTCATTAGATAGCTTTAATACAAAAGATAACTATAGCCTCAACTTCAGCAACCGTAGTAGCTATAACTTCGATGATGCTGATGTGCAGTTGCTAAATAACGATGAATCTAAAAATAGCAATAACGCTACTAATAATACTTTTAGCACTCAAAATTATAACTCCACTAATGGTTATGGCTTAATTAATGGAGCAGCAGCAGTGGCTAGAGCTATTGGTCAAAATACCTTTGCTGATGTTCCCGATATTGGTGGCAATAATTGGGGAGCAGACATGGTTAAAACACCGGAAGTTTGGGCACAGGGATATACAGGTAAAGGCGTTGTTGTCGCTGTTGTGGATACTGGAGTTGACTATAACCACGAAGATTTAACAAATAATATTTGGACGAATACCAAGGAAATTGCGGGTAACGGTATAGATGATGATGGTAATGGCTATGTTGATGATAATTACGGCTGGAACTTTGCTGATAATAGCAACAACAGCCTAGACGACAACGGTCATGGTACTCATGTTTCCGGCACGATCGCAGGGGAAAATAATAACTACGGTGTCACTGGTATTGCCTACGATGCCAAAATTATGGCTATCAAAGCTTTAGATAGCTCTGGCTCTGGTTCCTATAGTTCCATATCTAAAGGTATTCGCTACGCTGTAGATAATGGAGCTAATGTAATTAACCTCAGTTTAGGAGGCGCATCTTCTAATCGCACTCTAGAGTCAGCCATTAACTATGCCAGCAGTAAAGGAGTAATTGTCGTCATGGCAGCAGGTAATGATGGTGACTCATCACCAGACTATCCCGCCCGCTATGCATCGAAGTCAGGAATTGCCGTTGGGGCAGTAGATAAGAATAATAATTTGGCCGACTTCTCTAACCGCTCTGGAACGAATCCAATCGCTTACGTCACAGCTCCAGGAGTCAAGGTTTATTCATCAGTTCCAAATAATCAGTATGCAACTTATAGTGGCACTTCTATGGCTACTCCCCACGTTGCTGGTGTAGTTGCTTTGATGCTTAGTGCTAACCCTAACCTGACTGATGCCCAAGTACGTCAGATTGTCACAGAAACCGCCGGAAATAGTACACAAACTACAAGCTCTAGTTTTAACATTTCTAATGTCAGTTCTCTAGCGAGTCAAGTTATTGCAGAAACCGCAGGAAATAACACACAAATTACAAGCTCTAGTTTTAAAATTGCTAATGTCAATGCACTAGCGAGTCGGGTAATTGCAGAAACCGCAGTGAATAACACACAAATTACAAGCTCTAGTTTTAATAATTCCAATTTTGGTTCTCTAATCGGTCAGGCAATTACAGAAACTACAAGATATCTAACCCCAGAAAAGATTGCTAGTTTTAATAATTCCAATTTTGGTTCTCTAATCGGTCAGGCAATTACAGAAACTACAAGATATCTAACCCCAGAAAAGATTGCTAGTTTTAATAATTCCAATTTTGGCTTTCTAATCGGTCAGGGAATTACAGAATCCACAAGATATCTAACATCAGAAACAATCGCTAGTTGGAATGATTCTGATTTTAGCCCTGTGATTGGTCAGGCAATTACAGAAACCACAAAATATCTGATATCAGCCGAAGGTAATAGCATATCAACAAATCCAGAATTATGGTCGCAATTTCAAAACTATGAAAAGATTCTGGGCAACATCAATGTGAATAGCAATCAGGATGAGAATAATCCAGATTTTGTCAAACTACTAGAGGGAATGCAAAAACAAATAGATCAGTATAGAAAATTTTTGGGTATGGCTTGAAAATTATAGCGATTTGCAGTTAAGTTCAATACTGCTCGTCTGTCGTGAATAAATGTAGGGGTTTAACAATGCTAAACCCTTACTTGTGGCTAATCTAAGAGACTTTCCTACCTAACAGAAAATGCCTCACTGAACCGCCGTGTCACAGGCTCAGTGATGAATGTCAAAATTGACTTTTTACGAGTGACAATTTCACCTGTAGCAGCCATCCCTGGTGTAAATTCTACTTCTTGACCTCGAACATTCACTGCGTGTTTATTTAGCTTAATTCTCGTCGGAAAAACTAAACCCAATTCTTTATCAGCAATTGCATTTGGACTGACTTGCATAACTTCGCCATCCACAATGCCAAATTCTTGGAAGGGAAAAGTCGCCATTTTGACTTTTGCCTTCATTCCTTGACGAATAAACCCAATATCGCGGTTGAGAACTTTTACCTCTAGAAGCATTTCTTCCCCTTCCGGCAAAATTGACAGCAATTCTTCACCCGATTGTACTGGCCCCTTAGTGGCTTTAACTTTATAAATTGTACCTAGCTACGGGAGCCTCAATCGTTTCTAAAGCTTGTTGCTTCCTCGCTTGCTCTAATTGACCTTGAACAGTTGTTAGTTCTTCTTTACGCTTATTAAACTGCGTCAAAATTTCGCTTTGGCGTTCTGATGCTACACGCTGAGCCTGACTGCGTGCAGCGTTGTAAGCTTGTTCTGCTTGGCGAATTTCTTGGACTTGAGCATCAATATCTTTTTCTAATGATGTGACTTTATCTTGAGCCTCTGTGATTCTATTCTGGGCGTTGATGACTTCATCTTGCGCTCTGGTGATTTCTGTCTTTGCACGAGTTAATCTTTCTTGGGCATCCAGGTAATCGACACGAGGCACAGCGCCAGGAGTAATTAGAGTACGTAGGCTTTTTTCCCTTTCTTGAGCCAGGGCTAAATTACTTTCAATTTTAATTCGGATGCTATCTGCATTGGCAAGGTTGGTTTGAGCATTCCCAAAGCTGCTTTTAGCATTAACTAAGTTATCTTGCAATCTGCTCAAGCGGACTTTAGCTTGATCGATAAGTGCTATTTGGCGATTTGCTTCTGCTTCCGCCGCTGCTTGACGAGATTGGAAATCTTGCAGGCGGGAGCTTAAAAGTTCATCTTGCATTTTCGTGCCAGTAGTTTTGCCTCCAACACGTTCTGCATCCAAACGCTGTAAATCGTCTTGAATCAATCTAGTAGATTTGGCTAGGCGGGAAACGTCAGTTATTTGCAAGTCTGGATCTTTTTGAATCAGAACTTGACCTTTAGTAACGCGATCGCCTTCTTGCACTTTAACAGCGACAATAGATCCTCCACCCAAAGATGTTACCGGTCTTACCTGTGTAGAAGCAATTAATTCCCCCGGTGCTGTTGCTACTTCATCTATTTGGGAGAAGTATGCCCAAGCGATCGCCCCAAATACGATGGCGCTCATCGTTCCCGCTAATAATCTAGTGTACAGGGGCGGCAATTCCTGTACTGCTTTCCCTAATTCATAAGTAAGTTGTTCCTCCGGTTGAGCGAATCGCTCTTTTGTCTGACGTGCTTGAGCAGCATTTGCAGCTAGAGAAGATTTCATTTGTGTCCTTTATCCTTTGTCCTTTGTCATTATTCATTTGTCCTTTGTTATTCACTAATGACAAATGACTAATGACTAATGACTGATGTTTAATTCAAACTGCTAAATAACGCCGCAAAAAATTTTCTAATGTCTCTAATTGGAAGTTAAAAATCGCCTCTAAATTGGCAATTTCATCTTTTGTGCAGAAAAATTCATTTGCTAGCAATGTGCGATAAGTTCCCAAAGCTTTTTGGATTTTGGGATTAAATAAACCCAATGCACCCTGTAACCCATCAATGACAAATAGGGGTGAGTTAATTATTACTGGTTCTTTGGCGAAAATCCGACCAAAAATCCGGGGAATATCTTCTCGCAATAAAATCTCCGGCCCTCCGACGGGTAAAATCTGGTTGCGAGCGCCTTCAACTGTCACAGAATCCACAACCATCCTTGCTAAATCATCAGTACTGACAATTGAGGTACGGTTTTTGCGATCGCCAACCAGCAGATACAATCCCGTTTCCCGAAATCGTTCTACTAGTGGCAGCAAGTTAGATGCTAATCCAGACGGGCGCAAAATAGTGTAATTTAAGCCACTAGCTGCCAAATATCGCTCTACTGCTCGTTTGGCTTTGAAAACGGGAGCATCTTCATAACCGCGATCGGCTCCCAGTACGGAAATGAAGACAAAATGCTCTACGCCATTGGCTTTTGCTTGCTCAATTAGTTCAATATTGGCGCGGTAATCTAAAGATAGGGCATCGCTATCAGAACCGTGGGCGCTGATAATATACCGCACACCCTGACTAGCTTTCTGGATATATTTTTCCTCTAGCAAGTCACCAATGAAAATTTCTGCACCTCTGTGTTCTAACTCGCTATAGCGCGAAGTAAGGCGGACAAATGCCCGCACCGACTGTTCTCGTTGTCGTAGGAGTCGTACAACTCTGCGACCAATTCCTCCCGTTGCTCCAGTTACCAGAAACATACAAATACCTAAATTGAATAGTTACAGAGTTTATAGTTGTCAAAATGCTCGATATATGATCAAAACCCATTGAGCAATACTTAAATAGAGATATGAGCATATTTTTATATTTTGTTACCATGCTCAAGATAGTCTCACACCAATAAGGAATAAGAATTAAATAACATCGACTTTTGTAGGTTTGGTTGAGGCAGGAAACCCAACATCTCTGGGGCGTTGGGTTTTGCAGACTCAACCCAACCTACACAAGTTATTAAATCCACGATCCTAAGTCACACCTTATTTATTTTAATACTCTAAAAATGATCCCCCATATTTTTGTAGATGTCGGGGATAGAGTAATAGGAGGGTGCAACACGAAAAAGAGGGATGTCGGGGATGCAGAGGAGGCAAAACAATAGACCTCTTACAAAAGCCCCTGACACCCCACCCCGCAAGCGGGGAGGAGAGACAAAGCGTAGCTTTGGCGGGGTGGGGTTCTTTCTTATTTTTGATTTATGCAAGAGGTCTAATGAATAAAGAAGCAATTAAAGAAAAATCATAAGAGTTTTGCCGTCGTGCAATTCAAGAAGCATTAGATAAAGATAAAGAAAAGTAATCTTAAAGAAATAGTTGTCATAACTGTGAGAATTACTGGTATGAGTCAGCAATCAAGCATATTGCTTTCTTAGTATGCTTGATTACTTGCGGAAAACACCAAAATGAGAAAGCAAACTGGGGTTTGAGTAAGTCAAACGTCATTTTACTTGCGGAAAACACCAAAATTAGAAAACAAACACAGCTTTAGAAAACAAACACAGCTTTTGAGTAAGCAAACTGGGGTTTAAGTAAGTCAAATACCATTTTGCTTATTAAATTCGACTTTATATATTTTTTCGATTAATTAACTAGTACAACATGGCGGAAATAAACTATCTATTCCAAATCAATGAAATGCTTATGCTATATTCATTTTTAATTCCGCCTTGCGGTGCTAGTTATTGTCCATCGTGACTTTTTCGGCTTATTGCCTGGCTTGGACTGTGGTCGATATTTATTGCAAAATCCTCAGATTTAGCAGCATATTCATTTGCAATAAACCTTTTTAACTGTCGCTTGTAGGACAAGGAACAGACTTTTTACCTGACCAATCTGTAAGAGTATTTTCATCTTTATAATGCCGGGGAGTTTTCAGCAGCAAATACCAAGCTTTTCCAGCATCCAATAAATTAAATTTTTCAGAATAGTGAGTTTCTAACAAGTCCCTAACCATAACATAATAGTCCGAGTTCATTCCTGGAAAAATATGATGTTCAGTGTGATGAGAAAAATTTAAATGCAACAAGTCAAATATTTTGTAAACCCGGAGAGACATACTATTAATTAGTGGGTCATTAACGCTGGTCATCCGACAAAGTAAATGATTTGTATAAATATAAAAAATCACTCCAGCATAACCAATTGCAATCGGTAAAAAGTAACCAAGTATGAGCTTTATGGGGTCAAATTGGAGATAGATGAGGATACTCAGATGAATCACGATCATCATCAATAATTCCCATGCGATCGCTCGACGATCTTTAGGACTGACTGTAAATGCAGCAGGAACATAATCGACGGATTTATGATTGAAAAACAGCACAGATGTCAGATTGCGAAAAGTATGTACTCCCCAAGCAGAAGTCATTCCCACTATGAACCATACAGGATTGACTTCAGTTGAAGGTACAAATAAGTCCTGAATCCATTTTCCCCAGGTTGAAGATTGTTCATACAAGTAATTACGATCTGGGTCGCCTAAATCATTAGTGTGATTATGATGTACTCGGTTATGAACTGCTTTCCATAACGTTGGTGGCATCCATAACATTGTTAGCCCTAAAAGACCAATGATATAGATTAATCGAGGATTTTTAATTACGCTACCATGCATCAAATCGTGGGTGCTAAATAGTAAGACAACCACGCTATTGCCCATAATTATGCTTAAAGGTACATAAAGCCATAAAAAATATGGCGACCAAGAATCTAACCGCGCCGCTATCATCCAACCTAGTATCAAAATTGCCAGATTAATGAACAATATAATTAACTTACTTGGATCGGGAATAAATGCTTCAGGTGGCATCAGAGAACGTAATTCTTTCGCATATATTTTCTGATGAATCAGTTTTGGCTCGGTACTAACATTCATAAATAATTGTCACGTAGAGAATTTAGCTGAGTGAAATTTTGCGGTAAATCGTAACGTTTTTAAAATCGGACGATTCAATTCACAATAGGTAAAGCTCTAAATATACCACACAATATTTTTACAATAGACCTATTGGAAAATTTTGGCATCGCCCACAAGTAAACCTCAGAATAAATTCTGAGGCTTACAATTTAAAGCTGGCTAAAATTATTGCCAGAGGCAAGAGGTCTAAATCTATGGAAAGCTTTTTTAAGTTACAATTCCCCTACATATTGGTAGATGCAGGGGGATAAAATAACCCACTATTTGGATTATCGATCAATTTTTGGGCGCTATTCCCGATTAATCCTACCTACCGCAGATGCGATGCCTACGACGGGCTACGCCTACGCACTATTTATAACTTTGTGCAAGCAGCCCACCTCAAAACTATTCAGATGCTTTATTATTAGCTCTATTAGCACGCACCTCAGCCGAAGCCATAACCTCATCGAAATTTTCTAGTACTTCGCCAGGGAAGTTTTCCAAAACTCTGGTAGAAAGAGCAACCCGCCCTTTACCCTCATCCAAGTCAATAATTACAGCTTTAATTGGCTGACCAACTTGAAATACTTTTTCTAAAGAATCAATAAATTTTTGACTTACTTGCTTGATATGAAGTAAGGCACTCATCCCACTTAAATCGACAAATACACCAAAAGGTTTGATGCCAGTAACTTTACCTTCCACCAGCTAGCCTAGTTCTAATAAGCTGAAGTTGCTAGAACGAGTTGCTAAACGTTGAGAAAGAATGAGTTTGTTGGTGTTTTTATTAATTTCCAAAAAACCCACAGTCAGATTTTGACCTTTGAGTGCATCTAAATTATCACGCTCTGCCAGGTGCGATCGCGGGATAAATCCCCGCAAAGAAAGAATATCGACGGTGACACCACCTTTATTCACACCCATAACCCGTACTTGCACAGTCTGAGCGTTTTCCTGCATTTCGGTCAGTCGTTCCCAGATGTGCTGAATTTCCAACTGCTTTCGAGAAAGGGTAACTTGCCCTTCTGCATCTTGATCTCGGATAATCAAAAACTGCATTTCCTCTTGCAATGGCAGCACTTCCGATAAATCGGTAACTGCTCTCAAAGAAGCCTCATCGCGCGGCAGAAAAGCTGACGACTTGCCACCAATATCAACATAGGCTCCATCATGGTCAAGTTGGAAAACTTTGCCATTTACGAGCTGTCCCTTTTGAAATTGGTAGTCGTGTTTTTCTAGTGCTTTGGCAAAATCGTCCATTGTAAAGGGCGAATTGGCTGTTTGAGAAAGTTTCGATTCGGAATTCATGACTTTTGAAGATTAGTTTTTATTTGATATGGTGCAACTGAAGTTTAAATTGTCATTTGTCATTTGTCATTTGTTATTCACCAATGACCAATGACCAATGACGAACTTGGGTGCGTATGCTTCAGTTTAGTTGACCAAAGAGTTGTTTTACTTGCTCCCAAGCATCGGCCGCAGCTTTAGGATTATAACTGGCACGGTGGTCGCAGAAAAATCCGTGATCAGCTCCATCGTAGCGAAACACACGATGAGGAATTTTATATTTTTCTAACTCTGTTGCAATCTCATCTACTTGTTCGGCTGGAATGCTAGCATCTTCTGTGCCAAAGAAGGCATAGAGAGTACCTGTTATTTCTTCGGTGCGGGTGACAGTAGGAGCGCCACCTCCCGGTGTGCGAGTGGTAATTCCAGCACCGTAGAAGGAAGCGGTAGCTTTAATATCTGGCAAGGTGGCTGCAAGATATGCGACATGACCCCCAAAGCAGAAGCCAATACAGCCAAAACCATCTTTTTTTACTTGAGGCAGATTTTTGAGGTAGTCAATTGCTAGTTGAATATCGCTTAATAACTCTGAGGCTTGAGTTTGCATGGCGTAACTTCTGCCCGTTTCAATATCTTCGGGTCTGTATCCGGTTTCAAAGCCAGGGGCAATCCGTTGAAAAAGTGCAGGTGCGATCGCTACATAACCAAGTTGGGCAATCCGTTCTGTAACTTCTCGAATGTGAGTGTTGATACCAAAAATCTCTTGCAATACTACGACTCCTGGGTAAGATCCAGGTTCTTTTGGTTCTGCAAGATAAGCAGACACTTGAATATTATCTTGCAAAAGATTAATCGTTGTGGTAGTTGTTGCTTGCTCTGTCATAATAATTTTTACCAGTGCTATGTGATTAGCCGTGTGTTTATTTGATATAACTATGCCAGTATGCCTAGCTTTTTTCTAATTAAATTATCAATAACCAATAGTGAGCGCATTAGAAATTTGTATCAGAAAAACTTTATATGTAAATAAACATATTTGAGACGTAGCAAATGTAGCTGGTAACAGAAGGAGGGCTGAGTTAAAAGTGTTGAGTATAAAAGCAACACTTAATACTCAAAACTCAGCATTCATTAGCACTTAGTATTCAGGAGGTTTGGTGATGATTCAATTCCGTATTCAGCCAGACAGCGAAATTCCCGCATCAACCCAGCTGTTTAATCAAATCCGATTTGCGATCGCTTCTCGGCAATATCCTCCTGCTTACAAATTACCAAGCACACGGGCGCTGGCAATGCAAACAGGTTTACACCGGAATACCATAAGTAAGGTTTACCGTCAACTAGAAGAAGACGGATTTGTTGAAAGTATGGCTGGTTCGGGTATTTATGTTCGCGCCCAAGGTCATGAGGGCGGTAGTAGGCTGCAATCACCAATTCTCAAACAAAATCCTGATGCATATCAAGTTGTCCAGCAAGCACTTGATGAGTTGCTTTCTCAAGGATGTTCGCTAAATCAAGCTAGAGAGCTATTTTTAGCGGAAATTGACTGGCGCTTGCGTTGTAGTGCGCGAGTATTGGTTGCAGTGCCGTCTTATGATATGGGTGCTGGAGAATTGATGGTGTATGAATTAGAGCGATCGCTAAAAATTCCAGTCCAGTTGGTAGCAATGGAAGAATTAACAGCTGTGTTAGATAAAACTACCTCTGCGACAGTCGTCACAAGTCGATATTTTATCAGTAATGTGGAAGCGATCGCAGCTCCAAAAGCTGCACGAGTAATTCCTCTGGATATCTACGACTACAGCAAAGAACTCAGCATCTTGAAAACCCTACCAAAAGAAAACTGTGTTGGGATAGTTAGCCTCAGTTCCGGGATTGCGCGAGCAGCAGAAGTCATCCTCCACGGTTTGCGGGGCGATGAACTATTGGTGATGACTTCGCAACCAAAAGATGCTTACAAACTTCAGGCAATGGTTAAACGGGCTGAGGTCATCATCAGCGATCAAGCCAGTTATGCAGCAGTGCAAGCAGCCGTACAAGCCTCTGATGAAGATATTATTCGTCCACCAAAGCTGATTAAGGTGGAAAATTATATCGGCGCTAACTCGATTAACTTGCTAAAACGAGAGCTGGGTTTAAGTTAATCTCAAGATAATTTGACCAACATCTTTGAGAGCAACTGATACCGGAGGGATGGGATAGTGCAGATTGTGATTGTGGGTGCAGGTCCAACAGGTGTAACCCTTGCCCTGCTCCTTGTAAAACGTGGTATTGCTGTAACGTTAATTGAAGCAGCAAAAGACTTTCATCGTGTATTTCGCGGTGAAGGATTAATGCCCAGTGGTTTAGAAGCCCTAGAGGAAATGAGTCTATCGGCGTTGTTGGAGGATATTCCCCATCGGCAAATCGACGCATGGGAATTCATTATCGGGGGCAAGCAGTTGTTTCGAGTTGATGAACCAATGGGGGCAACCCGACCCTGTACACTGGTTTCACAACCACCACTACTAAAAGCACTGATTTCGGAAGCTCAAACCAATGATGGATTTGAATTTATCCAAGGTGTTACTGTCAAAGATTTACTGTGGAGTAATCAACGTGTTGCAGGTGTAGTACTAAGCGATGGGAAAGAACTTACTGCTGACTTAGTGATTGGGGCAGATGGTCGAAATTCTCTTGTGCGACAACGTATAGGGTTGGAATTGGTACGTCAGCCCAAAAATATTGATATTCTCTGGTTTAAACTTGCCGCCAGTCCTGAGTTTGCAGCCGATAATGTGTTTCGTACAATTGTAAATGGCGATCGCATATTTAGTATCTTTCATGGAGCAGAATCAGGAAAACTGCATCTAGCTTGGGTGATGTCCGCAACCGAAAACACTGACCCCAAGCAAGCCAACTGGGCAGAGATTTTTGCCTCACTATCACCCTCATGGCTAGCAAAGCATTTCCGTAATCATGCAGACACAATTGAATCCCCCATTCGGCTTTCTGTTGTGGTTGGTTATTGTCCAAAATGGCACGTACCAGGAGTACTGCTTCTGGGTGACGCTGCACACCCAATGTCTCCTGTCCGCGCTCAAGGAATTAATCTCGCATTGCGTGATGTGATTGTCGCTGCTAATCATCTTGTGCCGTTGTTGCAAAAAGAAGCTAGACACCAGGATATTGACATGACACTATCGCACATCCAAGCAGAACGCGAGCCAGAAATTATCCGCGCCCAACAACTCCAGTTAGCGGAAGCTAGACAAGGCGAACTACTGCGAAAAAATGCACTACTGCGATTGCTGTTGATTCAACTTGCTCCCTTGCTCCGTAAAACAATTCAAAAGTCTTGGTTAAAGCGCCAATATAAAATGCGTCAAGGTATCACACAGGTACACTTAACTGTCTAAAAATCGCCAGCAGTTATCCCACTTGTGGTTTTGGCGTGTTAATTTGCAAAAACTCTTGTACCCGTTGCAGATAAGTTGGGGCATCTTCCAACATTGGGAAATGCGCTGTGTTAGGAATCATCACAAACTCCACTTTGTCATTCAGTGACGCTGCTTGACGCCCCATCTCGGCTGGAATAATCTTGTCATACTCCCCAGCTATAAGTAGAGTCGGCACTGTCAGCTTAGCAAACTCTTGCGGCATCACTTCAGATTGAGCCTTACTGACTGAAGTAAAAATTGTCCCTATTGCTGCATCGTAATCTGCTTCGAGAAAATCTTCTAAAAAAGCTTGCCGCTCAGAATGTGGTATGGAACTATATAAAAATCTAGCCATAAACATCCGGTCAACAAATGGGATTTTGCTTAACCATTTGGGACGGAATTTCACTACATAGCCACCGAATTTATGAAAAGCACTAAAAGATTTTTCGTCGTACTCGAAAATGCCGCTACAAGTTAAAATTCCTCGTTCTACTCGTTCGGGATAGCGGTTAAAAAATAAAGTGGCAACAGAAGCGCCCATCGAATGAGCATTGATATAAACACGCTGAAGATGCAACCCATCTAACAAGGCTGCCAAATCATCAGCGTATTCCTCTAATTCATAGGTTAACTCTCTGATTGCCTCTGATTCTTCCTGTGGGGATTCAGATTCGGCAACAGCTTCACTTGCTTGGGCGATAGTTGGCTTTCCACCAGAACGGCCAAATCCCCGCATATCGTAGAGTAAACAATCAAATTGCTCTGATAAAGTATCAGCAGTATTTTGCCAATATCTAGCCGAACCAGCCCAACCATGCATAAAAACCATCACTGGTTTTACCAAAGAACCGGATGGTTTTTTCACCCATTCGTAGTAATGCTCAACGCCACGAACGTTAATATAAGGCATTAGTCATTTGTCCTTTGTCAGTTGTCATTAGTCCCTGGTATATGGTTATTATTCCTTATTTTTTGACCAATGACTAATGACTAATACAACTCTTGGAGAGGCTGCACTTCTCTTCGAGACGCTGCCCGTAGCTTGCTTCCCCGGAGGGGTACGACTACGCTCAGTGGCCACGCCAACGACTACGCGGTAGTTGAATCTCGACTTCGCTCGATTACCGCGCAGTCGAAACTCAGTACAAATGACTAATGACTATTAAGCTGATTCTGGCTTCGGTAGTGAAGATGGATGTACTATCAGTTCAGCAGTAGATCGCTTCTCGACCATTTCTCTTGTAACTGTACAGCGTGTCACATCCTTACGGGATGGTAACTCATACATTACATCCAACATCAATTCTTCGACAATACCACGTAATGCTCTAGCACCAGTTTTACGGCGGTAAGCTTCTTGAGCGATCGCTCGTAAAGCATCTGCTTTAAAATCTAGCTGGACATTATCCATCTTCAGCAGCTTTTGGTACTGCTTCACGAGGGCGCTGCGTGGTTGAGTAAGAATCGCCATCAGCGCTTCTTCATCTAGCGGATCTACTACTGCTACCATTGGCATCCGCCCAATAAATTCTGGAATCAGGCCAAATTTTACTAAATCATCCGGTTCTAGATGGCGAAGAGTGTCTGCTGCTCGTTTCTCCTTCGATTGACCTTCTCCCGGTTGCACAAAGCCGATTGCTTTTTTGCCAACTCTCTGGTCTACAATCTTTTCTAAGCCTACAAAGGCACCACCACAGACGAACAAAATATTACTCGTATCAATCTGGATGCAGTCTTGATAAGGATGCTTGCGCCCTCCTTGGGGTGGTACATTAGCGATCGTTCCCTCTAACATTTTCAGCAAGGCTTGCTGCACGCCTTCGCCAGAAACATCGCGGGTAATTGACGTGTTCTCGCTCTTACGAGCAATTTTGTCAATTTCGTCAATGTAAATAATTCCCCGTTGGGCTTCCTCTATATCCAAATCTGCCACCTGCAACAGTCGCAGCAAGATATTTTCCACATCTTCTCCCACATACCCCGCTTCCGTCAGCGTCGTCGCATCGGCTACGGCAAAGGGTACATCCAGGATTTTTGCTAAGGTTTGCGCTAAGAGAGTTTTGCCGCAACCAGTCGGGCCGATTAACAAGATGTTGGACTTTTGCAGTTCTATGGCATCATCTGACCCAGGTTTGCCACTGGCTTTAGACTGAATGACTGCCAGCCGCTTGTAGTGATTATAAACAGCTACTGACAGAACTTTCTTCGCTTCGTCTTGACCAATAACGTGTTCGTCTAGATACTTTTTAATCTCTCTTGGCTTGGGTATTTGATTAAACGAAATACTAGCAGAGTGAGTACGCCGTTTTTCAGGTGGCTCTGCTCTTGGTGCTGGTTGTGCTGCCGCACCATTAGTATCGAGTAACTCCTCGTCTAGTATTTCATTACACAAGTCAACGCATTCATCGCAGATGTAGACTCCCGGCCCTGCGATTAATTTACGCACCTGCTCTTGAGACTTGCCACAAAATGAACATTTTAAATGGGAGTCGTACTTAGACATACCAGCCTCTTATTTCAGAATGGTGACGTTTTCCCCTGCTACGGGAAGATTTTGCCTGGAAATGACCTGATCAATCAAACCGTAGTTTTTTGCCTCTTCTGCCGACATAAAAAAGTCGCGCTCAGTATCTGCTTCAATTCTTTCTAAGGGTTGACCAGTATGGTGAGCCATTAACTGATTCAACTTAGCCTTAACGTAAAGAATTTCTCTGGCTTGAATTTCAATGTCAATGGCTTGACCTTGAGCGCCACCAAGTGGTTGGTGAATCATAATCCGGGAGTCGGGCAGAGACATTCGCTTACCAGCAGCTCCTGCTGTCAACAAAAATGCCCCCATGCTCGCGGCTAATCCAAAACAGATGGTAACAACATCAGGGCGAATTTGCTGTATTGTATCATAGATTGCCATCCCTGCGTAGACGGAGCCGCCAGGAGAATTAACATACAGTTGAATGTCTTTTTCTGAGTCTTCGGCGTCTAGGAATAACAACTGAGCCACAATTGAGTTGGCTACGGCATCGTCTATTGGCGTTCCTAAAAAGATAATCCGCTCTCGCAGCAGGCGGGAGTAGATGTCGAAAGCTCTTTCTCCCATGCCAGATTGCTCTATCACCATTGGTACGATGTTGCTAGGGCTGCTTAACTGGGAGTTAATGTTTATTCGACTTAAGTTGCTGATTGGGGAATTTCCCGACTGCGATTCAAGCATACAAGCTTTCTTTGACGATTATTTAGGACAAATGTTTCAGCAGCGGATACTGCCTTTTCAACGAATGGAATTTTTATAAGCTACGTGTTAACCATTATGCCTCATATAATTTCCTCTCGTGTAACACAGTATCAAGCTCAAGTGATAACAGGTGTCACTATTTGCCGAAAATTCATTAATTCNTTTAATTATTTTGACTTCATCCCTGAGTTANNNGGCATTGGGCATGGGGTATGGTGCATTGGTTATTTCCCTCTACTTCCTCATCTCCCTTACCTTACCCATTTCACCAGTACTTTAACTCAGAACTGGTGAACTCATGGTTGTGGGATTTTTTATTATCCTTCTGTAACTTCTGTAGAAGCCTCGCTGTTTTCTTCCTCTGTCTGAAGTGCATCAGCATCAGATTCTGTGTCTTCCGTTTCCTTTGCAGGACTCAAGGAACCTTCGGGTACAAGTTCAACTGAGGAGTGTTCTAAGAGCCAATCGATGATTTTTTCGGTTAACAGTTCGTTTTCCACGATTGAGCGCAGTTTATCTTCATCAACGTCCTGTTCCTCTGGGTACTGCTCTAAAAGTTCTGTGACTCTGGCTGCGATTTCTTCTGGTGTTACCTCGATAGATTCGCGTTTCCCGATTTCCCGCAAGGATAAGGAGCGTTTGATACGTTCAATTGCTTCAGTACGCGATCGCTCCCGCAATTGCGGAATAATATCTTGAGTAAACAACTTTCTCACATCCAATCCCTGCTGAGACAGCCGGATTGCTGTTTGCGTTAGCATTGCATCCACTTCTTGCTCAATCAAAGTTGCTGGTAAGTCAACTTCTACGTGCTTAAGCAGTTCCGTTAACAAGGCTTCCTGCTTATTGGTTTTTGTTTTGTCGTCCGCCTCTTTTTGATATTGCTCTACCAAAGAAGCGCGTAACTCCTCTAGGGTTTCAAAATCGCTGACTTCCTGGGCGAAATCGTCATTGACTTCTGGTAGCTCCTTTTCCTTTAATTCTTTGAGCGTCACGGTGAAAGTTGCTGCTTTTCCAGCTAAATCTTCATTAGCATACGGGTCTGGGAACTGCGCCGCAATTTCTTTGGTTTCTTCAGGATTCATCCCGACTATTCCCGAAATGAAGCCTGGAATAAACTTATCTTCTTGCAACTCAACTTGAAAATCAGTTGCTTCGGCTCCGGGAATCGGTTCTAGTTCAGCGGTTTCGTCCTCGCCCTCAACTCTAGCGAATGAACCTTTAAAATCGACTACGGCAATATCGCCGATTTGGGCTGCACGTCCTTCCACAGGAATCAATGTCGCCAATTCTTGACGTTCCTTGTCAAGGTTAGCGTCTACTCGTTCTGGATCGTACTTAACTTCTTCAGCTTTGACTTGCAAATCGGTGTACTGAACTAAATTTACTTCTGGTTCTACATCGACAGCCGCCGAAATCGTCAGGGGTTTTCCAGGTTCATAATTATTAATCAAATCCTCAAAGGAGGAGCGCAATTGCGGCTGACCGATTGCTGGGATGGCTTCTTGTTTGACTGCTTGCTCAATACCATCTTGAATTAGTTCTTCCAGCGCCGCTGCCTTGATTCGAGTTGTACCCAGCCGTTGTAGTAATATCGGCCGAGGCACCTTGCCTTTACGAAACCCAGGAATATTGGCAGTACTCGCTAAGTTTTTAATGACCTGTTCGTAAGTTTGCTTGGTAATTTCCGGCGTAATCTCTATTTCCAGGCCAATTTGGCTGGCGGGAAGTTTTTCCTGGGTGACTTTCATGCTTTGTCTCTAGTTTTCTGGTATTTTATACTCCGAGTACACACAAAACGCAAAAAATAATTGTTTGCGTTTATGGCTTGATGTCTCTTAGGGGTAATGGGAGTTTGCCAAAAGGTCTTGTGACATCCAAAGATGGATGTTTGTCCTGGGGCAAAGATCCAGTTTACTGCCAA
>NZ_JAUDRJ010000003.1:2979048-3083090 GCF_030382115.1 Nostoc sp. GT001 | reverse complement strand
AGGACTTGACATTTTACCTTCATAACAATTTGGTTAATGGAGCATTGGGATTAGGGGGAGATGACAGGTGATAGGGAAAAAATCTGTAACTCTACCCTGTAACCTAATATCCTATTCGCCTCTTCATTCCCGACTCACTCTAAAATTTGGGAATTAATTATTCAGTGGGCTAACGCCGTGATATCCTGGTCTCAAAGAGTGGTTAGTACCCCAGATTAAAGTTATAGTATTAAGTCTAGGTATTATCTAGCTATTATTAAGTTATGTGTGGTAGGAGAGTGCATCTGTTACTTAACCACATAACTCAGTTTTACGTTGTGCTGGCTTTTTGCATTTAGTAATATATTCATCATCTTAGTCGCAAGTTTGTAGCTAATATATTTGTTTCTTTACAGAAAGGATGCTTGTTAAACCCCTAAATGCAGATATCTCCCTTTTTATGATAAATAGCCGTTTATTGTATAATATATAGTTATAGTAAATCAATGAAAAAATCGCCGTTATTTTAAAATGCAACATCACTTAACTTAATTAAAAAAATGTATTAAATATATAAAGATATATTAAATTAAAGAAAAATCTAAACCTATTAAAAATGTATTTCCAGACCGCGATCGCTATTTAAATATAACNNNATTGTCAATTGTTCCAAGAAATTGCAGATAAGTCTCTTAAAGGAGGAAGCAAGTTTGTCGAAATCCTATCGTTTAGCTATTTTGGGAGCGACTGGTGCAGTAGGCACAGAGTTGCTGGAATTATTAGAAAGCCGTAATTTTCCGGTTGCTGACTTGAAGTTATTGGCATCAGAGCGGAGTGTCGGGCGATCGCTGCGGTTTAAAGGTGAAAATATACCAATAGAGGCAGTGAGCGATCGCGCCTTTGAAAATGTCGATATAGTACTAGCTAGTGCAGGTGGTTCGACATCCAAAACTTGGGCAGCAATTGCCGTAGAAAAGGGCGCAGTGGTAATTGACAACTCCAGTGCCTTTCGGATGAACCCGGAAGTTCCCTTAGTAGTGCCAGAGGTGAATCCCCAAGCCGCAGCGCATCACCAAGGCATTATTGCTAACCCCAACTGCACAACGATTTTAATGGCTGTGGCAGTCTGGCCATTGCATAAAGTTAAACCAGTGCAGCGCATTGTCGCTGCAACCTACCAATCGGCTAGTGGTGCGGGTGCTAGAGCAATGGCAGAAGTCAAAACCCAAACAAGCGCTATACTACAAGGACAGCCACCGATTGCCGAAATATTGCCTTACCCATTGGCATTTAATTTATTCCCGCATAACTCCCCATTAAACGATTCGGGTTATTGTGAGGAAGAAATGAAAATGGTCAACGAAACCCGAAAAATATTTGGTACGCAGCAAATCAGAATCACTGCGACCTGTATACGGGTTCCCGTACTCCGCGCCCACTCAGAAGCCATTAATTTAGAATTTGAGACTCCCTTTAGTGCGAAGGAAGCCAGAGAAATTTTAAATTCCTCCCCTGGAGTTAAATTGGTAGAAGATTGGGGAACGAATCATTTTCCGATGCCAATTGAAGCAATAGGTCGAGATGAAGTTTTAGTGGGAAGGATTCGCCAGGATATTTCTCATCCTTGTGGCTTGGAATTATGGTTATGTGGCGACCAAATTCGCAAAGGCGCAGCATTGAATGCAGTACAAATCGCCGAGTTATTAGTAGAGAAAAATCTACTCAAACCATTAGCTATTAGTCATTAGTCACTTGTACTGGGCGTAGTCGTTGGCGTAGCCTCTCGTAGAGAAGTATTGGTCATTGGTCATTAGTAAAGTGACAAAGGACAAATAACAAATGACTAATGACACTTGAAAGCAATTTGCAGATAGGTTATTACAATAGAGAACCACCAAGATATAAAAACATGGGTAATCAGGAGTGAAAAAAGGGTGGGAGATTTTGGTAATGTTTTAACCGCTATGATTACGCCATTTAAAGCAGATGGTAGTGTCAACTATGATGTAGCGGCAGAACTGGCGGCACATCTAGCTAACAACGGTACAGATACATTGGTGATGTGCGGCACAACCGGAGAATCCCCGACGCTAAGTTGGGATGAAGAATACCAGTTGTTTGTCGAGGTATTGCAGTCCGTGGCCGGAAAAGCCAAGGTAATCGCAGGTTGTGGATCGAATTCAACCAAAGAAGCGATCGCAGCCACCCAAAAAGCGTCTAAGATAGGAGTACATGGTTCCTTACAAGTTGTTCCTTATTACAACAAACCGCCGCAAGCGGGATTGGAAGCGCACTTTAAGGCAATAGCACAAGCCTGTCCCGACTTACCGTTGTTGTTATATAATGTCCCTGGTCGTACCGGACAAAACCTTCAGCCAGAAACAGTTGCCCGGTTAGCTGAGGTTAGCAATATTGTCGGGATTAAAGAATCCACTGGTAATATAGATCAGGCTAGCGTTATTCGTCGCTTGACACCAAAAGAATTCCACATCTATTCTGGTGATGATTACATGACTTTGCCCTTGTTAGCGATCGGGGCAAAGGGTGTAGTAAGTGTGGCTTCTCATCTGGTAGGAAACCAACTACAGCAGATGATCCAAGCTTTTAGTGCGGGAAAAATTGAGGTAGCAAGCGACATTCATCTCCAACTATTTCCGTTGTTTAAAGCTCTATTTCTCACTTCAAATCCCATTCCAGTGAAAAAAGCACTGCAACTTCAAGGTTGGGAGGTTGGTTCAACTCGTCCGCCGCTATGTGAAGCTGATTTAGAAGTCAGTCAAAAATTAGAAGCGGTTCTGAAAGAACTTAGTTTAATTTAACCACCAACTTATTTAAATGCTGGTAGTCTCCTCCTTGTCAAAGATACATATAAACAACGATCATAATTGTTCATAAGTTGCAATTAAAAAACCTGTGCTAGGACTGATAGATATACTATGAATCCTTGAGTCTTACAGTTGATTTTATTGAATAAAAAATTGAAATCTTCAATTAAAACTTGATTGCTTTGGGACTGGCTTAAGAGACAGATGATGTTGTCTTAAATACAAGTTCGTTAACTATCAACTTAATTAACCACAAGTAACAATCTAAGGAGAAAATGGCTAAAAACGAAGCTAATAATTCCGCCTTGAAAATTATTCCTTTGGGCGGTTTGCATGAAATTGGTAAAAATACCTGTCTTTTTGAGTATGACGATGAAATAATCCTGTTAGATGCAGGATTGGCTTTTCCCACAGAGGCGATGCATGGGGTAAATATTGTCTTACCAGATACGACCTATCTGCGGGAAAATCGCCACAAAATTAAAGGGATGATCGTTACTCATGGTCATGAAGATCATATTGGTGGGATTGCCTTTCATCTCAAGCAATTTGATATCCCAGTGATTTATGGCTCCAGACTAGCAATGGCAATGCTAGAGGGTAAATTAGAAGAAGCAGGAGTCCGCGATCGCACGGAAATTAGAACAGTTCTACCACGTGATGTGGTGCGGATTGGCAAAAACTTTTTAGTTGAATATATCCGTAATACCCACTCCATTGCTGATAGTTTTACTGTTGCCATTCATACTCCCCTGGGTGTTGTCATTCACACAGGGGATTTTAAAATTGACCATACCCCAGTGGATGGTGAAAAGTTTGACTTGCAACGCCTAGCAGAACATGGGGAAAAAGGCGTTCTTTGTTTACTGAGCGATTCCACTAACGCGGAAGTGCCAGGATTTACACCTTCCGAACGTTCAGTTTATCCCAATCTGGAGAGAGTATTTAGTCAAGCACCTGGGCGATTATTTGTCACGACCTTTGCTTCTAGCGTCCATCGCATCAACATGATTTTGGATATTGCGAAGAAGCAGAACCGTGTAGTGACAGTTGTCGGGCGTTCCATGCTGAACTTGATTGCTCATGCCCGGAATTTAGGTTATATCAAGTGTGAAGATAATCTGCTGCAACCATTGCACGCCGTCCGCAATCTACCCGATGAAAGAGTACTGATTTTAACTACAGGTTCTCAGGGTGAATTGATGGCTGCAATGACCCGCATTGCTAACAAAGAACATCCTCACATTAAAATTCGTCAAGGAGATACGGTAGTATTCTCTGCTAACCCAATTCCCGGAAATACGATCGCTGTAGTCAACACCATTGATAAATTAATGATTCAAGGTGCGAAAGTAGTCTATGGTCGGGATAAAGGCATTCACGTCTCCGGTCACGGCTGTCAGGAAGAACAAAAACTGATGATTGCCTTAACTCGACCCAAATTCTTTGTACCATTCCACGGCGAACATCGGATGCTAGTGAAGCACGCAGAAACGGCTCAGAGTATGGGCATTCCCGCAGAAAATATGATCATTATTCAGAATGGTGATATTGTCGAACTGACAGAAGATGCCATTCGCGTCGCTGGTAAAGTGCCATCTGGTATTGAATTGGTAGATACTACTAGTTCGGGTATGGTAAGTGCGAAAGTGCTGCAAGAACGGCAACGCATGGCTTCCGAAGGGATTATCACGATCGCAGCTGCCATTGATTGGAATGGTAAACTGTTGGCAAAACCAGAAACTCACCTCCGGGGTGTAGTTACAAGTGTAGAGCGATCGCTCTTACAAACCTGGGTAAAACAACGCATTGAAGAAATCCTCTCTGTGCGCTGGACAGAATTTGCTCCTGAGCAGGGAGAAGCAGCAGATATAGACTGGGGTGGATTGCAAGGTACTTTAGAACGAGAATTGCAACGTTCCATCCGTCGGGAATTACAGTGTCAGCCATCTGTAACTTTGTTGATGCAAATTCCTGATGAGCCACCTGTAAAAGTTGCTGACGGGAGAAGACGGCGGACTCGGACTGCTGCTCAGGTAGCATCATAGAAAATTTCAGGTAAAAATCTCATACAGAGAGAAGTTTGAGCAGTGGCTTTCACCGCTCAAATTTCGATTGGCGCAAAGACACAGAATTTTTCTGAACGTCTTTGCGCTTTCTTTTGTAATGGGTATAGAAATTATCTATAGTTCTTGGAGGCGATCTCACTTGTTAGATTGCTGTCACTGAAGGCGTGCGTACAGCGTACTGCCAGGATGGATTGCTCTGTAGAGTACGGAAACACCCATAAGCAAGTTCATCTGATTTTAACGCTTCAGACTGTATCATTCTCAAACCGTGCTGCCAACCTAAGTTTTATGAAATGCTATCTATTATACTCAATCAGAAATCACTACTTTTACGGTATTCAGCCAGCGATGAACAAGTCACACTTACGTGAGAAAGTGGGAACACGGAGAGGAAAAAAGCCTTCTAGGATATTACTGATGTTTATACTTAGCAAAAATACTTTCAAAAAGACCTTATATTAAGTTCTGTAAATGTTACACTAAAACCTATCCAATGATGGATGTCTTTATTAAAATTTAAACTGTGTCAAGTTATGAACAAGATCGTAATATTACACTACCGATCCCCAGAAATTTGCGATTAACTTGACGTAGTAATAAATTAGGTTCTGACTTAAGTGGCTAATCAGGTATTACATTATATCGCAGTCAGAACGCGATTTTTCCGGGAAAGTTCGTTGCCACGTTGTATATATTCATCAAAAAGGTGAATAGCCTCAATAACACAGAGGGTTAACCATGAAGGTATTCGACAATACCACCAAAAAGATTTTTCTGGCTAGCTGGGTATCAATCAATCAAGCAGAGACTAGTGACCATAAAGGAACCCAGCTAAACCATTCTGTTTCCAAGCCTTACTGGGATATTCTCCAACCCTTACGGCAGCGAGTAGAAAACATTCAAGTCCGCGATCGCCAACTAGCTCATCGTTTGTGCAAACTGATCCCATCTCAGTGCCCCTTTGAGCGCGATGTCAAATTATTTGGGAAAACCCTGTTTCACATCCCACCCATGTGCAAGCTCAACCCCTTATATGAAGAAGTGGTTGGTTTACGTTTCCGAGCGTTGTGCTATCTAGCCGACGAGTGTGGCGAAGATGTATCGCAGTACTGCTAATACTGAGATATAAGCGCTGAGGTAAAAGTTAGGAGTCAGGAGTAACAGGTCGGGGATCAATAATATAACTCCTAATTCCTAACTCCTAACCATTTTTTATTATTTTTTTACTATTTATTTTGCCATTTTTGAATGGCATCTTGAGCATCTTCGTAAGCGCCTGTCTCCTCTGGCACTAACGCAGCAGTTGCAATTGCTGCACTACGATCTCCTTCGGCAGCGCGACTCTTAGCCAGGTCTAAAATTTTCTCACTCCATTTATTGATAGACTTTTGGGCACTATCAAAGCCTGGTTGTCCGGGTGGTACTTTCTTGGCAACTTCGATCGCCCGATTGTAGGTGGATGCCTGTCCAGACTTAATTAAGGCATTAGCTGCATCTAAAAGAGTTTTGTTACTCACATACTGCTTGCCCTCTAGCCGCCACAGGTTAATTGCTGCTTGTGCTTTGGCGTAGGGGGCTTCATCTTTGGTGATTAATCGAGCCGCAGCAATAGCGCTGGCATACTGTCTTTGTTTAGCACGACCTTCTGCTAAATCTAAAATCATCTGGCTCCAAATCTTAATATTCTCTTGAGCTTGTTCGTACAGTGGTTCACCAGGTTTAATTTTTCGGGCTGTAGCGATCGCCATGCTCAAATCGCTAGCCTGAGTTTGTCTGAGCGACATTTTCGCCAGGTCTAATACTGCTTGATTCCGCTTTTTTGACTGGGAACTAGAGGCTATTTGAGCGCTAGATTGGTTGCTAAGTCTAACTGGTGGAGTGCCGTCGTAGACATCGCTTGGTAAATTTTCGACAACCTGGCGATCGCTAACAGTAGCATTGGGTGATGCACTTGATATTTGCTTAATTCTAAAAGTTTCTTGATTACGCAGAAAAACTACGGCGATTAAACCTGCTACCAGCAAGCTGCCTCCGCCCCACAAGATAAACTGTTTCCAAAAAGGGATGCTTGGCTGATTCGCTGGCAATCGAGAGACGTAACCTTTAGAGGAATTGGGGATAAATCTTCCTCTAGTATTCACTCCCAAGGAAGTTTCCGCCATTGGCTGGGCAACTAATCTGCTACCTGACTCCTGGACTTTTTTACCTTTCACCTGTTGGGAGGGGTTCACACTAACTTCTCCCCGTCTGCCCCGATCTACTGAAGTTCTAGCGGAATCATCGAGGGGAGGAGCTGCAAGGGCAATAGCAAAAGATTCTTCAGGATAAATCACCGGTTCTGCTTGAAAGTCGCTTTCCACTGCCAATTCTGGCAAGATTACTTGCTGCCTTGATGGGATGATAGTGGCAGGATTTTGGATAGGACGCCAGTGATGGTGACATAATTTTGGCACGATCAGGCTTAGGTAGCTTTCTAAATCTGCCAAGTTGCTGCCATTACCAGAACGTAAAGCTTCTAATAAAGCTGCTGTAAAGAATCCGTGACCTAGTTCGCTACTCTCATGGGAAAATTGCTCTGGTTGGCAAGAAAGAATTGTTGCCAGTTGTAGTTCTTGGGCTAGTTCTATTGTTTCTTCGCCAACGGGGGCATCCGCTTGAGTGCCAAAAGCGCGGTTGATATCAAGTAGTAGCAATACATTCAGATCGGCAAGTTGCAGGCTTTGCATTAGCGATCGCAATTCTATGCCGGTCTCTTGCACCAGTTCCGGGTTGCCCTCTGCGGGCATTAAGTAATCTTTGCCCTTGTAATTAACTCCATAACCGCTAAAGAATAACCACAGATAGTCTTCCGGTTGCCAACTTGTTGCTGCCAAATCTTCAAGCAGCAGCAAAATATTCTCCTTCGTCGGATAAGTCGATCTATCCCCAATCGGCGGCGAAGTATCTGTCATCACTAGACAGTGCTTGGGGAGAAAACCTGCCTCTGTCACCAAAAAATCTTCTAGTGCCTCAGCATCTGCTTGGGCACAACTTAAAGGTTGAAATAACTGATATTGATTGATACCAATCGCGATCGCCCAGTAATTTGCCATCCCGCTCTTTGTCAGTTATTGTTGTTTGCTGGTCTTAAAATTGCGGTTGGCTTTGCTAAAAAAACAAAGCTAACCTATGTCTTATAGTCTAGGTGATTCTGATTGAATCTTAAGTTAGAATGTAATTTTTATTACGTTAATTAGCCGGAAAATACCTTTACCTAATTTCAATAACAGATCATTACTAAGGAGATAGAAGGTCATGAGCAAAATTTCTGCTCACCTACCATCATCGCTCGCTCCCTTTTCAGTTATTAGCCAAATTGCCAGAAGAATCCGGATAATTCCTTTAGTAGTTTTGCTCATATCTACTGTTCCTGCGTGGTTTTTGATGGAAGCGATCGCACCCCAGGTTGTGCGAGCTTACACCGCTAGAGTCGATCTAGCTATTGACCGTCTGCCGGAAGAAAACTATGAAACCGTTCTCAGAAGAGCGGAAGCGGTCGCTAGGGCAGCGGCTCAAAGGAGCTTCGACCAAGATATCTTGGTGACAGATGTTTCCATCATTGTGTCAGTACAAAATTATGGAGCGATCGCACCAGTCTTGACATTAGATGTCAGTCGTCCTCAATGGCGATCGCGTCCTGATGCTCAAAATTGGGCAACTTACTTTAAAACTGCGCGATCGCTACTTTTCTTTGAAAATACCTCTAATTCAGTTCCAGCAGCTAGTAGTGTGTCAACCCCAAAATGACGGATTGGGCTAGATACAGAGAGAAGTTCCAAGCCAAGGTTCCTTGATTTGGAACTTCTTAACTTATTCCTGACTCAACTGTTGTCTTTGGCGTCAGTGGATGGCCTAGAATAAGAAGGTTGTCAAGAATCGCGATATCTGCTGACATGGCTGTTCCTAAGAAGAAAACTTCAAAATCAAAACGAGATAAACGTCGAGCTACCTGGAGACACAAAGCTGTCGTTGAAGCTCAGAAAGCCCTCTCTCTGGGCAAGTCGATTTTGACTGGACGTTCGACATTTGTATATCCAACTGCTGAAGAAGAGGAAGAAGAATCATAATTTCCCAGTCAGGAAAAGCATGAACAGCACCGATAGATTTGATTGGTGANCTTTGCCAATGAAACTTCTCACTCCTGGATAAATGCTTTTTCTTAGCTTTCCTGATTGAATTATGAATCATAAACACTCTACATAAGCTCATTAGAACNAAAAAAATTGGTAGTGAGTAATTGGGAACATCCATTACCCATTACCTATCATTCACAAGTAATGATTAAGTCATCCTATAAAATAGGAGTCAGAATTCAGAATTCAGAATACTCTACCCATAAAAAGATAGAGTTTTAAGGCGAGAATATTTTAATTTTTTCGCCCACTAAACACTCACTTTTCAGCAATATTCGTCACCCACTCGTACAGAACTCATACTGAATTCTGACTCCTGAGTTCTGAATTCTTCTTATAAAAAGTAAAACATCTGGTGCTGTTGGCAACTCCACAAAGAAACTTGTAAATACCTTGAGAAAAATAAGTTTTCTCCAACTATGCTAGGAAAATTTTTTCAGAAACCAGGGAAGGAAGAAAGCGATCGCGTTCCTCCTGGTCAACACTTAGCTAAAGGTTTCCCCGTATTAACTTACGGTGCAACTCCCCAAGTCAGCACTGAGGAATGGGAGTTTAAAGTTTGGGGTTTAGCAAAACCTGCTACCTTTAGTTGGTCAGACTTTATGGCGCTACCTCAACACGAATTCACAGCAGACTTCCACTGTGTAACGCGCTGGTCTAAACTCGATGTCAAATGGACTGGCATTAAAGTTACAGATTTTATGGGTCTGGTTGAGTTAGACCCCAAGGCAGCCTACATTATGGAACACTGCTATGGTGGCTACACTACCAATATCTCTGTAGAAGATTTCATCCGCGAAGAAAACTTCTTTGCCTTTAAAGTTTTTGGTGAAGACCTTTCAACTGAACACGGTGGCCCGATGCGGCTAGTTGTTCCCCACCTCTACGCTTGGAAAAGTGCTAAGTGGATTAATGGTTTAGAATTTTTACCTGGTGAAGAACTTGGTTTTTGGGAGCGCAATGGCTACCATCGCCGTGGTGAACCCTGGGCTGAGGAGCGTTACAGCAACGCTTTTGGGTTTTAGGAGAGACGCGATTAATCGCGTCTGTACAAGAGTTAGGAGTTGTAGATTTTTATTCCTCACTCCTAACTCATAAATTTTTTTAACCCAGAAGTTTCTTTATGAGTGGCAATTTGCCCTGATAAGGAGCGTATCGCCATTTTAAATCTAGCCAGAAAGAGTTTTTCAATACACTTTTCTTATGAGAAAAGGTGTCAAAACTAGCTTTACCGTGATAGTTGCCAATACCGCTATCTCCTACTCCACCAAATGGTAAAGACGGGACACCAACCTGCATCACTGTGTCGTTAATGCAGACTCCACCAGAGGAAGTTTCCTGCAAAACCCGCTTTTGCAGGTTTTTGTCTTGAGAAAATAAGTATAACGCCAAGGGCTTGGGTCTAGAGTTAATCAAGGCGATCGCTTCTGCAATGTCAGTATATTCAATGATTGGTAGAATAGGGCCAAAAATTTCTTCCTGCATTACAGGATCTTCCAAAGAGACATTATCAATCACTGTGGGGGCGATATAATGCTCTGAAGGTTGATTTTCTCCACCAATGATAACTTCACCGTCTTTGAGAAAATTAACCAATCTATCAAAGTGTTTTTCACTGATAATCCTGGCATAATCAGGACTGTTTACAGGATTATCGCCATAAAATTCTTTTAAGGATTTTGCCAGACCATCTATTAAATCTTTTTTGATTTTTTTATTAACTAAAAGATAGTCGGGAGCGATACAAGTTTGTCCAGCATTAATAAATTTACCCCAAGTAATTCGTCTAACAGTGTGTTCAAGTTTAATGTCAGTATCTACGATACAAGGACTTTTACCGCCCAATTCTAAAGTCACTGGTGTGAGATGTTTTGCCGCTGCTGCCATAATGATTTTGCCGACGGCTGTGCCACCAGTAAAAAAGATATGGTCAAACTTTTCTGCAAGTAGTTTTTGACTGGCTTCCACGCCTCCTTCAACCACTGCAATATAAGCAGGGTCAAAATATTTGGCAATAATCTTAGCAACAATATCAGACGTATGAGAAGCAATTTCTGAAGGTTTGAGAATTGCACAATTCCCAGCTGCGATCGCACCTATTAAAGGTGAGATAATTAACTGAAATGGATAGTTCCAAGGGCCGATAATTAACACAACCCCTAACGGCTCTGGATAAATTTTTGCTGAGTATGAAAAGAAATCCCAAGAAACGGCTGCTTTTTTGGGCTTACTCCAGTTTTGAAGATGTTTTATAGCGTAATCAATTTCTTTAATTACACTTATTTCTGTAAGGTAAGTCTCCACTTCTGGTTTATGTAAATCCGCTTGTAATGCCTCAACTATTGCTTGTTCATGCTCAATTATTGCTTGCTTGAGAGTTTTAAGTTGTTCAATCCGAAAAGTGACATCTTTTGTTTTGCCAGTTTGAAAAAACTCTCGCTGATTCTGGATAATTTCGCCAACGTTAGATAATTCAGTGGTAATCATTTGCTTGTCCGATAAAAAACTGTTTATTTAATAATATTGCTGCTAGATCAGCATATTTTTATTGTTTCATTTTCTAATTGGAATATTTTATTTAAGTTATCAAGTAAATATTAGTAAGGTTATAAATTATGAATTCTCAGGATAAATAACTCTACAATTCATAATTTATAATTACTAAGTTTCTTCTGTTTTGCTGGGTAGAAGCACAATAAACACACTACCTTTACCTAACTCAGAATTAAGGAGAATTATGCCTTGATGTGCCTCGACAATTCGACGAGCAAGGTACAATCCTAAGCCACTACCAGAAGTTTTGTGACTGCCTTGGCGAAATCGTTCAAATATGGTGGCTTGTTCTTCAGTGGGAATACCTGGGCCAGTATCCGCTATCTCAATTCTAATGTAGTCACCAGAATTGGATTTTCCAGATAACTGAGATTGACTACTGTTGTCGAACTGGCGTTGAGAAGTAAAACGAATAGTAATAGAGCCAGAGTTGGTAAATTTGATCGCATTGCCTATGAGATTGGTGAATAGACGATGCAGTTCTAAGCGATCGCCCATCACTGTGTTTGACTCTTCAGTAAAGTCCAAATTTAGGGAGAGTGCTTTCTCTTGGGCTAGAGGTGATAATTCTCCCATTACTTCTTCTAGCAGTTGTCTCAGATTGACTGGTTGAAATGCCAAACTTTTGCGACCTGCTTCAAAGCGATAAACTTCCAGTAAGGTATTGACCATAGAAAGCAGGTTGATATTGCTACGGGCCATGATGGCGATTACTTCCTGCATTTGCGTTGATAATGTTCCCAACGCGCCTTGCTGAAATAGCATCAACATGCGATCGGCGGCTACCAAGGGAGTGCGTAAATCGTGGGTGAGGCGGGAGACAAAATCTTCTCGCTGACGGGCAATTTCATCACGTTCATCCATACTATGCTTCAAACGTAAGAGCGATCGCACTCGTGCCAGCAATTCATCTACTGTTACAGGTTTGCGGATAAAATCATCAGCCCCCAAGTCTAAACCGTGGGCGACGTTTGGCGCATCGTGGGCAGTTATCAGCAATATGGGGATATATTGCGGCAATTTCATCTCACCGCGAATATGCTTTGTGACTTCGTACCCATCCATACCTGGCATCATCAGATCCAGTAGAACCAAGTCACAAGGAGAAGCTTTCAATTCTGCCAAAGCCGAAATCCCATTTTCTGCGGTGCTAACTGTGTAACCTTCTTCCTCCAAAATAGTTTTGATCAAAAACACGTTATCAGGAGAGTCATCAACAACCAGAATTTTGTCAGAGCGAGAAGATTGTGAAGTCATATAGATGCAAGGTACGGGGTAAAAGTAAATTTTTAGGAAAACTGGTTTATTGGTATAGTTTTGTAGGTATTCCCTTTAGATAAACTTCTTCCGAAGAAAAATTGTTGACCAAGAAATTTATATAAATGTGTTTTAAAAACTACTTCACTTACCTTTTTAGCAGATAGCCACAAGCTAATTGAATTATGGCTCGTAAATTTATAGAACTGAATACAGAGGATAGCGACACGATTTTAGTATCAGTTTAGTAAATAGATATATCAGTAGGTCAGATATTGGCTACTGACGATTTACCTGTAAAACAAAGTAAAAATCAGCTTTGATGCTGTACATTGCAAGAAAATTATAGTCAAATTTGTCAAAATTTCTGGATATTGATTCGACTATGCCAACTTTGCCAGCAGCCAGCAAAAATGCCAGATTTTTCATCAGCTATCGCAGTCAAGATCCAGATTTGAGCCTTGCCCATAATTTTTATGAAGCTCTTAAAGCTGCTGGGCACGAAGCATTTATGGCAGGTGAGAGTATTCGCTTGGGAGAAAAATGGCCCCAGCGCATTGATGAAGAATTAAAACTATGTGATTACTTTTTGTTGCTGTTGTCTGAGCGATCGGCAACTAGCGAGATGGTGACAGAAGAGGTGAGACAGGCTAAAGAGTTACGGGATGGCAGTAATCATTATAAGCCAGTGATTTTGCCTATTCGCGTTAACTTCCCTTGGAGTAAGCCACTGAACTATGATTTGCGGGGCTATTTACAACAGGTTCAGCAGCGAGAGTGGAATTCACCTGTCGATACTCCCAGAATTTTACAGGAAATTTTTAGTTTACTGACAGATGGAGATACAAAAAGATTGGCAAATGGGGAGATGGGGAGAGAAGAAAGTAGTTATTCTTTCCCTTCATCACCCCTCCACCCTCTGACTCTTTCACCGCCTGTGCCAGTGGCAGAACCAGAATTGCCTGAAGGGCAGGTGGATTTGGCTTCGGCGTTTTATATTGATCGCCCTCCCATCGAATCTCGCTGCTACGAGGCAATTTTGAAGCCAGGATCTTTGATTCGGATCAAAGCGCCCCGGCAGATGGGTAAAACTTCACTCATGGCGCGGATTCTTCATCAAGCGTCACAACAAGATTATCTAACCGTGCCTTTGAGCTTTCAATTAGCAGATGGAAAGGTTTTTGCAGATTTGGATAAGTTCCTTCAGTGGTTTTGTGCCAGTGTCGGAAGGAGGTTGAGGCTACCCAACAAGTTAGCAGATTACTGGGATGTGATTTTTGGCAGTAAAGACAATTGCACCGCTTATTTCGAGGAATATTTGTTACCAGAAATCAATCAACCCCTAGCATTGGGATTGGATGAAGTTGATCGTATATTTCAACATCCCGAAATTGCCGCAGACTTTTTTGGGCTGTTACGTGCTTGGCATGAAGATGCTAAAAACCGGGATATTTGGAAAAAACTGCGGTTGGTAGTAGTGCATTCCACAGAAGTTTATATTCCAATGAATATCAATCAATCGCCGTTTAATGTAGGCTTGCCGATTGAGTTACCAGAGTTTAACGCCCAACAGGTTCTAGATTTGGCACAAAGACATGGACTCAATTGGAGTTTTACCCAAGTTGAACAACTAATGACAATGGTGGGAGGACATCCCTATCTTGTACGAGTGGCACTTTATCACATTGCCAAGCAGGATACTACGCTCAATCTGCTTTTGCAAACAGCCCCCACAGAAGCTGGCCCTTATAGCGATCATTTACGTCGGCATTTGTGGAATTTAGAACAGCGCCCGGAATTAGCTGCTGCTATCAAAAAGGTAGTTGCCAATACTAGCCCAGTTCGGTTGGATTCGATACAATGCTTTAAATTACTCAGTATGGGCTTATTACAACAGCAAGGAAATGATGTAAAGCCGCGTTGTGATTTGTATCGTCAATATTTTTGCGATCGCCTGAGAGTTAGCTGATGAACATAGAACAAAACCCAGCTTATGAATATCAAGTCGGTGGCAGTCTGCCAGCTGATGCTCCTAGTTATGTATTGCGACAAGCAGATACAGATTTGTATGAAGCGTTGAAGACTAGAGAATTTTGTTATGTTTTAAATTCACGGCAGATGGGCAAGTCTAGTTTGCGAGTGCAAACAATGCAACGACTGCAAAATGAAGACATTGCCTGTGCGGTGATCGACTTGACGAAGATTGGTAGCCAGTACCTGACGCCAAATCAGTGGTATGCAGGTGTAGTGCGTATTTTAGTGAGTAGTTTTGAGCTTTCAGGAAAGTTTAATTTACGGAATTGGTGGCGCGATCACGATCATCTTTCTCCAGTACATAGGCTGAGTGAGTTTATTGAGGAAGTTTTGCTGGTTGAAGTTTCTCAACCCATTGTGATTTTTATAGATGAAATCGATAGCGTTCTCAGTCTGAACTTTTCGACTGACGACTTTTTTGCGTTAATTCGAGATTGCTATAACCAGCGTGCTGACAAACCACAATATAGGCGTCTTACCTTCACGCTGTTGGGAGTGGCCACTCCCTCCGACTTGATTCAAGATAAAAACCGCACACCATTTAATATTGGTAGAGCAATTGAACTCAACGGTTTCCAATTGAATGAAGCCGAATCATTAGCCCAAGGATTAGTGGGAAAAGTTAGCAATCCCCAAGCAGTGCTAAGAGAGGTTTTGGTTTGGACGGGTGGACAACCATTTCTTACTCAAAAGCTTTGTCAACTCATCTTTACTGAAATTGAAGCAGCAGGGGTTGGGGAATTGGTGCAATCGCGCATCATCGAAAATTGGGAATCACAAGACGAACCGGAGCATTTAAGGACGATACGCGATCGTATTCTCAGGGATGAGCAACACGCGGGACGGCGACTGGGCCTATATCAGCAAATTTTACAACAAAGAGAAGTTGCCGATGATAACAGTCCCGAACAAATGGAACTACGGTTGTCAGGGTTGGTAGTTAAGCAGCAGGGAAAGTTAAGAATTTATAGCCGCATTTACGAATCTGTTTTTAATCAAATCTGGGTTGATAAAGCATTAGCTGATCTGCGTCCCTATGCAGAAACATTATCAGCATGGTTAGTTTCTAATTGCCAGGATGAATCGCGTCTGTTACGGGGGCAAGCATTGCGGGATGCCCAGATATGGGCAGGAAGCAAAAGTTTGGGCGATCACGATTATCAATTTTTAACTGCTAGCCAGCAGTTAGATAGGCAAGAAGTGCAAATTGCATTGGATGCGGAAAAGCAAGCAAAGCAGATTTTAGCTGAGGCACAACGAAAAGCAGAATCAGCTCTACAGCAAGAGAAAAAGGCGAATCAAAGGTTAACTGAAACGCAAAAAAAGACTAAGCAGACGATTCGTGTAGGGTTTGCTGGACTGGCTCTTATCTCATTTGTGGCAATAACGGTAGGATTAAAGGCAGATAAGTCCAGTAAAGCTTTTGAGAAATCAAATAAGGCTTTGGAACAAGTACAGTATGAGCAGAAGAAGCTAGAAAATAAACAGCAACAATCACAAAAAGACCTTCAACATACACAGAAAGCTCTTAAAGAAGCAAGGACTGAACAGACAAATCTTAAAAAATATAATCAATATATACAGGATCAACTTCAAACTATAAGTACAAAAGAGGCTGCTGCAAACTCAAAACTTAAAGACAAGCAAAAATATTTTGACTATATGCAGGTTCGTCTAAAAAATCTCAATGTAGATTTTCACAAAAAAACAACAGAATTAACACAAGTAGTTAAGCAATTTAAAGCCGTTATTAATCAAAAAAGAGTTTTGCAAGAAGGGATATTTAAGGAGCAGAAAAAACTAAAAGTCCTTAGCAATACAGCGGGAAAATTATTGAGCAAAATAACATCTGGTGAAGCTCAAGAGGAAGATAATTCCGATGACAGCTTTAAAAGGATATTTAAGCAGCCATCAAATAGAAATCGCCCAATTTACCTAGTTATAGTCAATAGTGATAGGTCTTCAGTTCTAGAACAAGTCACAAAGGTAGAACCAGCAGCCTTTTTATGGTTTAACCAAATACAAAGGCTAATCTTTGCTGGAAGCTTTGATAAGAAAATTGAGGCTGAACAGAGGGTCAATAAATTAAAAGTTTTAGGTATCAATGCTAAGATTATTTCTATTAAAACTATTAGTGATTATATAAATAATGATTATATAGATATAATACAAACTAATAGTTCCACTTCTAATCTTTCCAAAGATTTTCTAAGAAAAGGAGATGAAGGTGAAAATGTCAGGGTTTTGCAAGAACGGTTAAGAGTTGCAGGCTTTTATTACGGGAACGCCACAGGGATATTTGGCCCAATTACCGAAGAAGCTGTCAAGCGGTTCCAAGATGCTTATAAATTAAGCGTTGATGGAATTGCGAACCGAGCAACATTAGATAAATTGCCGGGAGTTGGCATTGGTGATGGAGAAGAGGCTCCCAAAAAGGTAGTCAATCGAGATAAACTTCGTGTAGGCGATCGCGGTGAGCCAGTTAGACTACTTCAAGAACAATTAATGCAGGCAGGATATTTAGAGGGAGAGCCAAATGGTTACTATGGCCCCTATACTGCCGATGCTGTAAGGAGATTCCAAGCAGCTAATTTCTTAGCAGCAAGTGGCGTTGCTGGCCCAACTACTAGAGCTAAGTTATATAGCTCAGTTAATACTGCTAGCAAAAGCGAATTTAATACCCTAGAAATCCAAACGCGACTACGGGAGCGGGGTTTTTATAAAGGTAAATTGAACGGTATTATGGGAGATGATACTAAGCGAGCGATTAAACAAGCTCAGGAATTTTATGGTATTAGTCTCCGAGATATAAAAAGCGAAAGATTTTAACTTCAATTGAGAAACAAAGGTTATTGAGGTAGCTGCGATCGCACTTTCACCAGAAAGTAGGCGATTCGCTCATTCTCTAGAAGCGAGATTATCTAAAACTTGCTGGAATTCTGCTGTGGAAGGAATTGCGATCGCATTTTTGAAAAGCATTTTTAGCACAGATGGTTCTTCTATCTTATTGATAACTTCGACAATGGAGCTTGGCACTTCTCCAAATCGCGTTTCTAGGACTGTAATGATGCTTTCTCTAGCAGTTTCGACAATTCCTTCTTCTTTTGCTAGCCTTTCAATACTAGTTACGTACCGCATTCTATCTGCCTCCTCGTAACTTCTAACTTCTGTTTTAAAACTAAGCGCCAACTCTTTTGGCAAAACCATTATCCAGTCGATAAACCGAAATAGTTCCCGAATATCTTCCCGGCTATATCCCCGTTCATACAGCCGTCTGACTAGGCTTAGTTTCCACTGTAGCCGATTTTGTGGGTTTCGTTGCGTTGCTTTGGTCTTGAGATGCGCCATCACAATTACACCAAAGGGGTTGGTAGTTTGCTCTAAGGTTTCCCACCTTTGCTCATAGTCCAACAGTTTCGCCACAGGAAACTCTAAGCTGACGCGACATCCGCCCAGTTGATAGCTGTAGCTGGAAGGTCGCCAATTCGCTTGTTCATCCGCTAACACTGCTAAACTAATGACTCGCTTTTTATGGCGGTCAAACAAGCGGTAATTATATGTGTACATCCGTTCGGCAAATTGGCTGTCATATTGCCCTTGGACTTCCACATGAACCAATACCCAAGCTTCTTCTCCATCCAGTAGCCAAACTTTTGCGACTTTATCGACCAAACGCCGCCCAATTTCTGCATCCGGTTCTAGCTGTTGCAGTTCTGTGTCCAGAAATTCATAAGGTCGCGTCCAGTCGATTTCGGCATAAGCTTGGGTGAAAAAGAACTCTAAAAAGCGGGGAAAATATAGCTCAATGACTTCTTTCCAAGGACTATCGTAATCAGTAAGTTGCTCGGTCATGAACTAAAACAAAAAGTACCTCTGTGCCATTGGTAAAACTGTCGCAGGTTCACAAATCAGCAACTCACCATCAGCCCTAACTTGGTATGTTTCTGGATCTACTTCAATGTGGGGTAGTGCATCATTCAGCTTCATATCCCGCTTACTCAATTGGCGTGTCCCAGAAACTGCAACTGCTACCTTTTGTAAACCTAGCTGACTGGGAATTTCTTTCTCTAAAGCTGCTTGCGAAACAAAAGTTAATGATGTGGCATGACGCGCCCCTGCAAAACTACCAAACATCGATCGCATATACACTGGTTGAGGTGTAGGAATACTGGCGTTAGCATCGCCCATTTGCGCCCATGCAATCATTCCGCCTTTAATAACTATTTCTGGCTTCACGCCAAAAAACGCAGGACGCCACAAACATAAATCTGCTAATTTTCCCTCTTCCACTGAACCCACATATTGAGCAATTCCGTGAGCGATCGCAGGGTTAATTGTATACTTAGCAACATATCTTTTCGCGCGAAAATTATCTGCTTTTTGCTCTGTCCCTTGTGGGTTAAGACTTCCCCGTTGCACCTTCATTTTGTGAGATGTCTGCCAAGTGCGAATTATTACTTCTCCCACTCTTCCCATTGCCTGGGAGTCGGAAGAAATCATGCTAAATGCGCCTAAGTCGTGCAAAATGTCTTCGGCGGCAATGGTTTCTCGGCGGATGCGAGATTCGGCAAAAGCGACATCTTCAGCGATCGCAGGATCAAGGTGATGGCATACCATCAACATATCTAGGTGTTCGTCTAAGGTGTTGAGGGTGTAAGGGCGTGTGGGATTGGTGGAAGAGGGGAGAACGTTGGCTTGTCCGCAAACTTTGATGATATCTGGCGCGTGTCCACCACCTGCGCCTTCAGTGTGGTAAGTGTGGATTACACGATTCTTGAAAGCTGCGATCGTATCTTCGACAAATCCGGCTTCGTTCAGGGTATCAGTATGAATTGCTACTTGCACATCATATTCATCGGCAACACTGAGGCAAGTATCAATTGCTGCGGGTGTGGTTCCCCAATCTTCATGAAGTTTTAACCCCATTGCACCAGCATTTACTTGTTCTACAAGTCCTTGGGGTTTGCTGGCGTTACCTTTGCCCATAAATCCTAAGTTGACGGGAAAAGCATCAGCAGCTTGCAGCATCCGGTAAATATTCCAAGGGCCTGGGGTGCAGGTAGTGGCATTTGTACCTGTAGCTGGGCCAGTACCGCCGCCGAGCATGGTGGTAATCCCGGAAGCGATCGCAACTTCAATCTGTTGGGGGCAAATAAAATGAATATGGGCATCAATACCGCCAGCAGTGAGAATCATTCCTTCACCAGCTAAGGCTTCAGTTCCGGGGCCAATAATAATATCTACATTGTCTTGAATATAAGGATTTCCGGCTTTACCAATTTTGAAAATCTTGCCATCTTTAATGCCGATATCTGCTTTGACAATACCCCACCAATCGAGAATTAAGGCATTGGTAATTACTAAATCTACAGCACCATCGGCGTTAGAAATTGGGGATTGTCCCATACCATCTCTGATGACTTTACCGCCGCCGAATTTAACTTCGTCGCCGTAGGTGGTGAAATCTTGTTCAACTTCAATAAATAATTCTGTATCTGCAAGTCGGATGCGATCGCCTACTGTTGGCCCGTAAGTTTCGGCATAAGCGCGGCGATCCATTCTGTAACTCATAACTGTTCCTCACAAACTGCGAATTTGGAATTTTTCAAACCTCATCTGGAAACCATTCCCTTCAGGTGAGGCACACATCACACCTACACTTACTGTTTCCGCTGGAGTCAAATAAGCGAGCCGCAGCATTGTATATTCAGTTCCATTCAAAGAGTATTCCACCTCTATTGCTGTGCCGCGTCGAGTTACACGCACCCAAATTGCAGATGGATTTTGCGGCATTGGAATAACAGACCAATCTGAAAAATTGCGTGTTACTACTGCGCTAACTTGTTGCACACCATTGACAAATTCAATACCACATTTCAACCAATTCAAATCATCTAAACGTACCATCAAGCCCGCTTGATCGTATAAATCCTGATATTGTCCGCTGATTTTCACTTCAGCAATAAAGTCACCTTGAATCTTTTGATAAAAAAAGTGACCATTATCTCTAATAAAACCGTAGTGAGTTTCCCGCCAGAAATCTCTTTTTGCGCCGGAAGTGATAGCGATCGCTTCATCTTTCACTTCCCAAACAGGCGGTTCATTGTACCATTCCATTTTCATAGCTACAGAGAACCGTTAATTTTGGCATTGAAACCGTAGACTTGGCGAGTACCAACTAAGGGGACTAATATGATTTCTTTTTCGTCGCCTGGTTCAAAGCGGACTGCGGTTCCTGCGGGGATATCGAGGCGCATTCCTCGCGCTTGTTCTCTGTCAAAGTTTAAGGCGGTGTTGACTTCATAAAAGTGATAGTGGGACCCAACTTGTATGGGGCGATCGCCTGTATTTGACACTTGCAATTTTATAGTTGGACGGCCAACATTTAGTTCAATTTCACCTGCTGGTGTGATAATTTCCCCAGGAATCATAATATATTTAAATTCCCAAACTTAACGAATTGGATTATGTACTGTTACTAACTTTGTGCCATCAGGAAAAGTTGCTTCTACCTGTACATCATGCACCATTTCAGGTATTCCTTCCATGACATCATCCCGCGTTAAGAGAGTTGTACCATAACTCATCAATTCAGCTACACTTTGCCCATCTCTTGCACCTTCTAAAATGGCAGCAGAAATATAAGCGATCGCTTCGGGATAATTCAGTTTTAAACCCCTTCCTTTTCGCCTTTCTGCTAATAAAGCAGCAGTAAAAATTAATAGCTTATCTTTTTCCTGCGGCGTAAGTTGCATTCGTACTTCCTCCTCGCTGATTAGCTCAAACCTGCCATACTCTTGGTATACAATTACCACGATTCAAAAAAGAAATTCGCAGCAATTGCCAAACATCAATAAACCAGTTTCTCACCTCAGATGTGGAAGCACCGCGATATCGACACAATAATCCATGTTGTAATCGGCTAACACCCGCTTCTCCTACCCCATTCCATAAATTTCGCGTTTTTTCGACAATTTCTGCTGAAACGGCACTACCAACCCAAACTAGACTACCTACGATTGGTTTTCCAGCCAAAGCGTGGGGACTGTGGAAAATGTCTTCGCTACCCGGTAAGTATTGGCGATCAATCCATAAAGGAACACCTTGCTGCCAAATTTCCGTGTGCGATCGCCATTCTCCTTGCAAGAATTTCTCTCCTCTAGCACTGCGACCAAATCGGGTAATTTCCCAGCCTAAGAAGCTAGCCCCGGTTGCTAATTCTACCCGTAAATCTTGCCGATAAATCGCGTCGTTAAATAAAATTGTCTCTTGCGGCAACCATTCTAAACAAGCATCAGCGTCAACCTGCATCTGTATGGTTTGTCTAGCTTGTAAGCCATTACTGCGGTATATTTTGCTTGCAGCCGCCGTGGTGATTAAGGTTTGGGCTTGGGGTTGGAGGTGAATATTAGAGGATAAGCGATCGCCTCCTACCATTCCCCCAGCCGTGTGTAAAATTACGCTATGACAAACTTTTTCACCTTCTGGGTAAAATGGGCGTTGTACCTTCAGGGGTGCTTGTTGGTGATTGTAAATTAATTGGGTTTTACCCTGGCGATCGGTATAGACTAAATTAAGTTTGCCATGCCAACCTTCTGCTATTTGTGAATTGCAGGTCATTTATAAATTCAAGATTAAAGTTCAGATATCTTATATTGATTTAATGCATTCTTTGGTACTTTACTTGCAATTTATCATGATTTTTTCGCCAATATTACATAATCATCTAATGTATAGCTTGACTGATGCTTCTGACCAAAATACTGTTGCAGTATTGGACTCATATACAGCTTTTTTGGTAATTTCTCTTGAGCAAACTTAGCAAATTCAGCACCGGGCAAAGATGTTCTTGAACCTGTTGAGGTTAGATATCTATACCCAGAAATATTGAATATTTATTGTGTAATTTTTTATGAATTTTCTTCTGTACTAACTCATTCAATTTCTGATAAATTTCTTGAAAGGGTTTTTGTGCGTGGTGAGAACTGGTTTTGGAAAAGGTAGAAATATCTACTTTAAATCCGGTGTTATTTAATCTTGGAAATAAATCTCGCATACTTGTTAAACTGTTAAGTAGGTCAACCAAAAAAAACGTAAGATAGATAGAGTGCAGAAATCAAGTGATAGATGATGCCTAGCGCGTTAAGAATAATACTAACTACTGAAGAAGACCTGACACTAAAAGAACTCAGTTGTGCAGATAAAGTACCACATCGAACCAAACAAAGAGCGATCGCTTTGCGCCTCAATGCCCACGGATGGAATGTACCTCAGATTGCAAAGTATTTAGGTTGGGCACAACAAACGGTCAGGCAGACAATAAAACGCTGGCAATTTCAAGGGTTAGGAGGTTTGTGGGAAGCGCCAGGACGTGGAAAAAAAGAACTTGGCAAGAAGAAGATTGGCAAGTAGTAGAAGAATGCTTGGGACAAAATCGTCGTTACAGTGCTCGGCAGCTAAGTCAAAAGCTATTTGAGGAACGACAAATCGAACTAGGAGCCGAACAAATCAGGCGACTACTCAAAAAAAGGGGTGGTATTGGAAACGTATCCGCTACTGTCCGGCTTTAAATCTGAATGCAGGATATTTAAAAGCTAAACGCCAAGATTGGGAATTACTCAAGCTATGGGCAAAATTAGGATTGGTTTGTTTAAAGTACTTGGATGAATCTGGTTGTTACTGCACTAGTCCCACTGATTATACTTATGGGCGTAGGGGAGAGCAAAAACGTATTCGACAAAATAGACGACGCGGTAGGCGGATCAACATCTTCGGTATTTGGGAGCCGAAATCTAGTTTTAATTACGCTTTGATGCTTGGAACATTGAAAGCACCGACCTATGTCCAACTCATGGATTGGCAGGCTCAAATTGCTGCACACCGCTTATTGGAAACTGGACAAATTACCGTCATCATTCACGATAATGCCTCTGTTCACAAAAGTCTTTTGGCTCGCCAGCAGCATCAACGTTGGCAACAGCAAGGATTGTACATTTTTTTCTACCTCCTTATAGCCCACAAATGAATCGCATTGAAGACGAATGGTTGCATCTCAAACGTGATGAGCTTGCCGGCCGAGTTTTTGACGATGAATATGAATTAGCGATCGCTATTATTGAGGGTATAGAAAATAGAGCCGTGCAAGGTCAGTACCAAGTTGAACGTTTTATGTTTAATTAGGTTGACCTACTTATCCAGAGCAAAAGAAGCAGCCAGCACTCAAAGAATAGACGACTATTTAATACTGGATAATCGTTTTTTTGGTAGGCTTTTCAGGATATCTTTGACAATTTTGGTAAATGAATTTATAATCATAATCAAACTAATATATTTTAAGCCTTCGCCCAAAATTACCATATTTTGGGTTATTTTTATAGGATTTTTCTTAATATTCAACACTTCTGCGTTTTTAAGACTTCAATTTGTTGCACCTCTACCCCAAGTAACCAACGCACAAACTCGGCTGGGTACTTGTTCAGCTAAATATTTACAAGCGTTGTCGTAACTCACCCTCTTCCTCTTCTTTTGACACAAAAAAACAGCCGCCTCCACAAGGGAAGCAGCTATTTTTCAACTTATGTAACTACAAACTATTAGTAATCGAAGTCACCGCCACCAGCACCAGCGCCAGCAGGAGCGCCATCTTTAGGCTCAGGTTTGTCAACTATAATACATTCGGTTGTCAACACCATGCCAGCGATGGAAGCAGCGTTTTGCAGAGCAGAACGAGTCACTTTCGCAGGATCAACAATACCAGCAGCTAACAAATCGACGAATTCGTTTGTTGCAGCGTTGTAGCCAACGTTGAATTCTTTCTCTTTTACGCGTTCAGCGATCACAGCACCATTCTGACCAGCGTTTTCAGCAATCCGCTTCAGAGGTGCAGGTAAGGCACGAACGACAATCAAAGCACCAATCAACTCTTCATCTTTAAGATTGCTCTTTGCCCAAACTTCCAATTCAGGAGCAAGGTGAGCCAGAGTTGTACCACCGCCAGGAACGATACCTTCTTCCACAGCAGCTTTGGTGGCGTTGATAGCGTCTTCTAAGCGCAGCTTCTTGTCTTTCATTTCGGTTTCCGTCGCTGCACCAACTTTCACTACAGCAACACCACCGGAGAGTTTAGCAAGACGCTCTTGTAATTTCTCTTTGTCGTAAGAAGATTCGGTTTCATCAATTTGACGACGAATCTGTTCGACACGAGCCTTAACAGCAGCTTCGTTACCTTCGGCAACAATTGTAGTGCTGTCCTTGGTAATGGTGATCCGGCGAGCTTTACCCAGGCTATCCAGCTTGGTGTTATCTAGCTTCAAACCAGCATCTTCGGTGATTAGTTGACCACCAGTTAAAACAGCGATGTCTTCTAGTAGTGCTTTGCGGCGATCGCCAAAGCCAGGAGCCTTAACAGCAGCCACGTTGAGTACACCGCGCAAACGGTTTACTACCAAGGTTGCCAAAGCTTCTTTTTCAATATCTTCGGCGATAATCACCAAAGGGCGACCAGCACGAGCTACTTGCTCTAACACTGGTACAAGGTCTTGTACCAAAGCGATTTTCTTATCGGTCAGCAGTATGAAAGGCTCATCAAAAACCGCTTCCATCCGCTCAGGGTCGGTAGCGAAATAAGGAGAGATGTAGCCTTTGTCAAAGCGCATCCCTTCAGTGATTTCCAACTCGGTGAACATAGATTTCCCTTCTTCTAGGGAAATTACGCCTTCTTTACCCACCTTGTCCATTGCTTGGGCAATCATCTGACCAACTTCTTCGTCATTACCAGCCGAGATCGCACCAACTTGGGCAATGGCTTTGGAATCTTCCACTGGACGGGCGTGTTCTTTGATTTTGTCTACCAAAAAGGCAGTAGCTTTGTCAATACCACGCTTCAGGGAAATTGCATTAGCACCAGCTGCAACGTTCCGCAAGCCTTCTTTGACGATCGCATGAGCTAAAACGGTAGCAGTGGTAGTACCATCGCCCGCAGCATCATTGGTCTTAGAAGCAGCTTGACGAATCAGAGCTACGCCAGTGTTTTCAATGTGGTCTTCTAATTCGATTTCTTTGGCGATCGTTACACCGTCATTAACAATTTGCGGTGCGCCAAATTTCTTTTCTAGGACTACGTTACGACCTTTGGGGCCAAGGGTAACAGCTACAGCCTCAGCCAGGATGTCAATGCCTCGTTCCAAGGCGCGACGGGCGTTTTCGTTGTAGATAATGCGCTTTGCCATAGGTGTCTAAATTCCGGGAGTAAGTCAATTTTTTTTGAATTGGGTATTGGGTATTGGGCATCGGGCATTGTCTTTGACGTTCCCTATTGCTTATTCCCCGCTCCCCACTAGATAACAACTGCTAAAATATCTTTTTCAGAAAGCAGTACATATTCTTCGGTGCCGAGCTTGATGTCAGTGCCAGCGTACTTAGAGTACAGCACCTTATCGCCGACTTTAATTTCCAATTCCTGACGGTTTCCATCGTCATTACGCTTGCCAGGACCAAGGGCCACTACTTCCCCTACTTGGGGCTTTTCCTTGGCGGTATCGGGCAAATACAGACCACCTGCGGTCTTTTCCTCAGAGGCGCTCACTTTTACGAAAACGCGATCGCCCAAAGGTTTAACTGTAGAAACGCTTAGAGATAAAGCTGCCATAATTATTTTCTCCAGAGTTTAGCACTCTCAACTCCTGAGTGCTAATTTACCGAAAAGTGGCGTCTAATGGCAAGAATGCCTTGAGTACGGGTTCCCGAACTAGAGGGTCATAGATGTACTTAAGTATAAATGCTTAATTATTTCTACTTTGCGGGTTTTGTTCTGTAAGTTACGAAGAGAGTAGGGAGTAGGGAGGTATGAGAATTCTTCTCCACTCCCCAGTCAACTTTATTTGCAAAGCTTGCAAATTTTTATAGAACTGTAATCAGGGAGCCACTCGATAAGTAACAATACAGTGACAGCGAGCCAGTCCAGCCATCAAATCCCCAAAACTACTAAGTCTCTGGAACATAAGACCCTGAGTAATTGTGTAGAAAGCTTAGGACTTGCAAAAATTCAGCAATACATTTTTATTTGCGCTGACCAGGCAATTGCTGCCCAAAAGGAGCTAGTCTGGAATTCTGGGATTACTTAAAAAAGCGACTTAAAGATTTAAAACTCAATGAGCCGCACTAAAGTTATTCTATTTGCGTCTATCAAAACTAAAGCCAATTGCTTGCGTGTTTCTTGTTCTAGATCGATAATGGTGGTTTACCCTGATGGTGTCTGGTATCGCCAAGCAAACCCGGAAGTTACCCTGCGGATTATCCGAGAACACTGAATAGGCAATAAGGTGGTAGAAGAATATGCGTTTTCAATCCATCTTTTGCCAGAAACTTCCCTAGTTTCTTGTGAACACCTCATAGAGGCTTAACAACTAAAGGATATGGTATAGCAGTAAGCTTTAAGAAAGTGCGGGTTGGTTTTGAGGTAGGGTTATCTTTAAGCCAATACTTACTTGTGAGTCCGAAAGATTATTATTTAATCAGTGTTTTTTACCCCGCCCCTTTCAAAGCGATATATAATAGCGCATTATAGATACTACTGCTATACGTATCCTTGCTGGACTTTTGCTATCGAGCTACTAGTCTATTGAAAGTGCTCGGCATTTTTGAGACTTCGAGACAGCAAAGGCAAGTTAAGTAGGAAAAAGGACAACATCTCGAATAACCCACCATAGAGGATAAATATTCAAGACTTTGATGGACCGAAGCGCGACAAGTGCCACTGCTATGAAAGAGCCCAGCATGAAAGATCACAAACGACTTCTATTGATTGATGATGACCCTAACCTCATCTTGCTGGTGAAGGATTACTTAGAATTCCGGGGATATGAAGTCATCACCGCTGAAAATGGACGTGAAGCTCTGGAAATTTTAGAGCAAGATGTTCCAGACATGATCATCTGCGATGTGATGATGCCGGAAATGGACGGATATACTTTTGTGGAACAAGTCCGGCAAAACGAACGCACCAGCTGGATTCCGGTTCTTTTCCTTTCAGCTAAGGGACAAAGTGCAGACCGAGTTAAGGGTCTGAATAAAGGTGCTGATGTTTATATGGTCAAACCCTTTGAACCAGAAGAACTCGTAGCGCAAGTTGAATCCTCGCTGAAACAAACTATCCGTTGGAAAGAACACCAAGCTAAAGGAGGCGAAAACGGTTCCCGTATCCAGGTTCCCTTCGATGTGCAATTAACCCCAACCGAACTGAAAGTAGTCCAGTTCGTCGCTAGGGGTTTAGCTAACCGGGAAATTGCTGAAGAACTAAATGTTAGTCAGCGCACGGTTGAAAGTCATGTGTCCAATATGTTGGGCAAAACCAATCTCCATAACCGCACTGAACTAGCGCGGTGGGCGATTGAAAATCAAATGGCTTAAACAAAGTTAAGAGTTAAGAGTTAAAAGTTAGGAGTTAAAAAATTCATAACTCCTAACTCCTAACTCCTAACCAAATCTACCAACCATCTTCTTCAGGGCTGGCTCGGTGCAAAACTTCTAAATCCAGTTCATCCAGGTAAGTTAGGGCGCTTTCAATCTGAGAAACAGTACCTTGCAGTTCCAGATCGAAGCAGCTATGTTGTGGCACGTTTGCGCTTACCTGAGCATCAGCAATAATGACTGTGACACTATAGTGAGAAACCAGTCGTGAAATGACTGGTTCCTCATGCAAATCTTTAGGAATGAGAACTTGGATACGAGTTTGGGTGCGTCTATTATCTAAAATATCTGTATTAGATTTTACTTGTTTATTTGGAATTACCATTCTAGCTTCCTGCTCGACTTCTGGGATGGGGAGGTTTCGCTTTGCACAATTCTTTTAACACTAGCGTCACTTATCCCACGCAGGCAAGCAAGAAAGTATTTACCTTGCCAAACCATTAATCTAAAGATAGTAAATGTGAATGATTGCTCATAATCAGCTAGTTATGAGGTTAATTGTTATTATATAGTGATTTTCGAGCAAATTGAATATAGCCAATCTGTAGGGTGTTGTAACCCTAATTTATTGTGTATGAAATTTAATACTGAAGTGAAAAATTTGTATATATTCTCGATAAGTAGGTCAACCAAAAAAAACGTAAGATAGAGTGCAGAAATTAAGTGATAGCTGATGCCTAGCGCGTTAAGAATAATACTAACTGCTGAAGAAGACCTGACACTAAAAGAACTCACTTGTGCAGATAAAGTACCACGTCGAACCAAACTTAGAGCGATCGCTTTGCGCCTCAATGCCCACGGATGGAATGTACCTCAGATTGCAAAGTATTTAGGTTGGGCACAACAAACGGTGAGGTTGGGCACAACAAACGGTGAGGCAAACAATAAAACGCTGGGAATTTCAGGGGTTAGGAGGTTTATGGGAAGCGCCAGGACGTGGAAAAAAAAGAACTTGGCAGGAAGAAGATTGGCAAGTAGTAGAAGAATGCTTGGGACAAAATCGCCGTTACAGTGCTCGGCAGCTAAGTCAAAAGCTATTTGAGGAACGACAAATCGAACTAGGAGCCGAACAAATCAGGCGACTACTCAAAAAAAGGGGTGGTGTTGGAAACGTATCCGCTACTGTCCGGCTTTAAATCTGAATGCAGGATATTTAAAAGCTAAACGCCAAGATTGGGAATTACTCAAGCTATGGGCAAAATTAGGATTGGTTTGTTTAAAGTACTTGGATGAATCTGGTTGTTACTGCACTAGTCCCACTGATTATACTTATGGGCGTAGGGGAGAGCAAAAACGTATTCGACAAAATAGACGACGCGGTAGGCGGATCAACATCTTCGGTATTTGGGAGCCGAAATCTAGTTTTAATTACGCTTTGATGCTTGGAACATTGAAAGCACCGACCTATGTCCAACTCATGGATTGGCAGGCTCAAATTGCTGCACACCGCTTATTGGAAACTGGACAAATTACCGTCATCATTCACGATAATGCCTCTGTTCACAAAAGTCTTTTGGCTCGCCAGCAGCATCAACGTTGGCAACAGCAAGGATTGTACATTTTTTTTCTACCTCCTTATAGCCCACAAATGAATCGCATTGAAGACGAATGGTTGCATCTCAAACGTGATGAGCTTGCCGGCCGAGTTTTTGACGATGAATATGAATTAGCGATCGCTATTATTGAGGGTATAGAAAATAGAGCCGTGCAAGGTCAGTACCAAGTTGAACGTTTTATGTTTAATTAGGTTGACCTACTTATCATTACTCCTTAGTATTGACTAAATATCCTTGGCTTGATTCAACAGGAGAAATACTGCCTGGATATCCTGGTTCTGTTATTGTTGGAGTGTTAGCAACCTTATTTGGTAGTTCTGATAAAACTTTCATTTTAGACTGTATTGCCAATCAAGATGTATCGAGTGAAGGGACATTCAAAATTATTAATTTTAATTAATCGCTTTATAAAACTACGTGCCTATACAAGGAAAACCCGCTAATGCGGGTTTCAAAGTTTTTATAAGTCCGTGCAGACGCGATTTCTAATCACCTGATTGAAATTCCCAAACTAAAACTCAGCACTTTGTGGTGTACGCGGGAACGGAATCACATCACGAATATTTCCCATACCCGTCATAAATTGTACAAGTCGTTCAAAACCTAACCCAAAACCGGCGTGTGGAACAGTACCATAACGACGCAAATCCAGATACCACCACAAGTCTTCTGGCTTTAATCCTTGCGCTAACACGCGGCGTTCTAATACTTCTAGGCGTTCTTCGCGTTGGGAACCGCCGACAATTTCGCCAATTTTCGGTGCAAGAATATCCATTGCACGGACGGTTTTTTCATCGTCGTTCAAACGCATATAAAAGGCTTTGATTTGCGCTGGGTAATCTGTGACAATTACTGGCTTTTTAAACTGTTGTTCAGCCAAGTAACGTTCGTGTTCTGATTGTAAATCTAAACCCCAACTCACAGGATATTCAAATTTAACATCAGCTTTTTCTAAAACTTTGATGGCTTCTGTATAAGTTAACCGTTCAAACTGATTATTAATAATATTTTCGGCTGTTGACAACACAGATTTATCAATGCGTTCATTGAAAAATTCCATGTCTTCTGGGCAAGTTTCCAACACATATTTAAAGATGTGTTTGAGAAACGCCTCAGCTAAATCCATATCGCCTTCTAAGTCACAAAAAGCCATTTCCGGCTCAACCATCCAAAATTCTGCTAAGTGACGGGAGGTGTTGGAATTTTCTGCACGGAAGGTAGGGCCAAAGGTGTAGACGTTACTAAACGCCATCGCCATCACTTCCGCTTCCAACTGGCCGCTAACTGTTAAATATGTCGGTTTAGCAAAAAAATCTTGGCTGTAATCTACTGCTTGGTTTTCTGTGCGCGGAATATTCTTTAAATCCAAACTGGTGACGCTAAACAGTTCACCCGCACCTTCGCAGTCGCTAGCGGTGATGATGGGTGTATGTACCCACAAAAAGCCTCTTTCTTGGAAAAATTGATGAATTGCTGCCGAACAAGCATTTCTGACGCGGAAAACTGCACCAAAGGAATTAGTGCGCGATCGCAAATGTCCAATGGTTCGCAGAAACTCAAAGGAATGGCGTTTCTTTTGCAGAGGATATGTATCGGGATCAGCTTCTCCGTAAACTTTCACGGACTCGGCTTTCAACTCAATTCGCTGTCCTTTACCCAGAGAAGCCACCAGTACCCCTGTAGTCTCAACAGCAGCACCTGTATTCAGTTTTTTCAATATAGCTTCGTAATCTGGCAAATCCTGATTAATGACGACTTGCAAATTAGCTAGTGATGAGCCGTCATTGACTTCAATAAAAGCAAATCCCTTAGACTCACGCTTTGTCCTCACCCAGCCTTGCACTTGGAGGGACTCATCAGGTTGGCCACTTCGCAATATTTCTGCAATCCGTCGATTTACCATATTTACCCAGCATAAGACTTTAATATCCAGCCTATGATAACGCCCATTCCACCAAAGCGGACGACTTGCCAGAAAGGTTTTTTGAGACTACGCCAAGAAAATAACTGGCTTTCTAAGTTTAGTTCTAGCATTTCCAACTGTCGTTGAATTTGCCGTAACTCTGCTTTGATTTCTGGTGTCTGAGATTTATTGTGCTTTAATTGATCCCGACGCTGTTGCCATTGTGCCTGTTGTTGGCGATCGCGTTGCACTTGATCGTAACGTTCTTTTAAGGATAGGAGCGATCGCTCTACTTCCTCTAGTTCTTGTTCAAAATCTGGTTCTTGATTTTCTGCTGACGACTGTGATTGTTTTGGCGGCTTCATGTACAGGTAGTAAACTAAGATTAAATCTTAACCAATTGTCATTAGTCATTAGTCATTTGTCATTGGTAATTTTTCAAAGGACGAAGGACAAAGGACGAAGAACAAAAGACAAAGGACTTATAATTATGTCTCAATCTACCCGCTTGCCGAAAACCAGTCAACTGAATGAACTTAGTACTCTGGAACTAGCTCAAGCCCTGATGGAAAGACTGAGTATTTCCCCTAACGATTGGCATCGCCTCAAGTCTAACCGCAATTCCCGCGCTAATGAACAAGTGGCAGCAGCGATTGTGTATCTTTTAAAGAATCAGCCACAAGAAGCTCAAGCTAGATTAGAACAGGCAATTGGTTGGTTAGATCGCTCTATTTCTGCACCTCCCTGTCCGACTCACGGAAAAAGTTAGAAATTAGAAGTGATGAGTTAAAAGTTTTAAATTTTTAACTCCTAACCCCTAACTACCCTAACGTCGCAGAGATAATCCCCGACGATTTTCCATTTGTTTACAAAGCCTCAATTCTGTGCCTTTACGGTTCCACTCTACTTGATCAAAAATTTGATGTAGAAGACATAAACCACGACCATTTTCTGACTCATCTGGTGGAAGATAGTCTGTTGGTTCTTCATTAATAGTAGATGAAGGAGTAAAGCCACTACCTTGGTCTGATATTATCCACCAATACTGATTATCTATTACGGAAAAACGAACTACAACTGTTTTACTCGGATCGAGATTATTACCATGTTTAGCTGCGTTGACTAGGGCTTCTTGAAGTCCTAGCCGCAGTTCTGCTTGTAATCTTGTTGGAATTTCTGCCAACAATAAGTCTAATATGGGACAAAGGTAGAGGGTTGAGGCAAAACTAATAGTGCCCCAATAACGTCCAACTGGACGGAGTGAAATAGTAATCACAAGAGAAACCCCATAGCTTTCAGTTAGCTAGACATCAGTTTGCTATTACAGTCACCCTGATAAAACTTGAGGTGGTCATGCTGCCTTCAAACTTGCGTCTTTAAAACTAAATTTTGAAAATGCTAGGGAGCATTAGCTCTATAGTCTGAATTCGGATTGTTTAGGTATATATCGGCTGTAATAAATTTGATAATGAAGTCAGCAGATTAAGAATATGCTGTTAATTTTAGAGAGTATTGGCATACTCTAGTTAGTTGCCGATTTATCATTTACACAATCTTCTTCATGTTTTTAAGAACCGATGCAACTTGAATTTATTTAAACAAAATGAATTTTTATTTTTGGCTTAATTCAATTTTAGCATCTTTAGTATGCCCTAGACTAAAATTTTCAAATTTCAGTTTTTTTGAAGGAATTACTACCCTTGTCAAAATGTGATAGCACAAGAAAGGCGGCAGTTTCAACATGAGCAGTTTGAGGAAAAAAATCAGCAGGTTGTACCCGTGTGATGGTATATTGCCCATCTTGACAAAGCAATTTCAGGTCGCGGGCGAGGGTAGCTACTTTACAGCTGACGTAAACGATCTGAGATGGTTTCAATTGCCGTAAAGTATCTATGACTGCGCGATCGCACCCCTTACGTGGCGGATCGAGTATTACTACTTCTGGTATTGTGCCCATTTGGGGAAGCAATTTCTCTACTGCGCCGACAAGGAAAGTCACATTATCAATTCCGTTGCGGTGGGCATTTAAAATTGCTTGTTCTACTGCTGCTGATTGCACTTCTAATCCTGTAGCAATACGTACTTTTTTGGCGAGAGGTAAAGTTAAAGTCCCAATACCACAGTAGGCATCAACTAGGAACTCATGCCCTTGAAGATTGAGTTCTGATTGAATTACCTCTAATAGTGCCTCTGCTGTTTCGGTATACACTTGGAAAAATGTATCTGGGCGTACTTGAAATTCCAGTCCAGCAAAATTTTCACGCAGGTGGGGTACTCCAGCGATGCAACGGGTTTCTGATCCAAAGATAGCATTTGTGCGATCGCTATTGCGATTGAGCGACACTCCCACTAACTGCGGATAGCGCTTTAACCATTCCTGGGCTTGGGTTTCAATTCCTGATAAATTCCAGTCCTTTACTACCAAAGTCAGCAACATTTCTCCAGTGTGTCGGCCAATGCGTAAACCGAGATGGCGAATTTTTCCTTGGTGGCGGTGTTCGTTGTAAATTTGCCAACCTTGCTGTTGAATATCCTGCTTAACTTCGGCAAGCAAGGGATTTAATCGCGCATCTTGGACTGGACATTGATTTAAGTTAATTAATTGGTGACTACCTTTTTGATAGTAACCAGCTTGTACTTGTCCTGTTGCCGATAGCGAGAGAGGATATGTAGATTTATTACGGTAGCCGAAAGCAGAAGGGGCAGCGAGTACCGGATCTACTGGTGGTTGGATAAAACCGCCAATGCGCTCCATTGCTTGGATAACTTGATTTTGCTTGGCTACTAGCTGGTAATCATAATTAATATGCTGCCACTGGCAACCACCGCACTTGTCAGCCACAATACAACTGGGTCGGATACGGTGGGCGGATGGTGACAATAGCTGCTGGAGCTTCCCGTGGGCGTATTTAGGTTTAACATGAACTAAGCGGACAATGGCGCGATCGCCTGGGACAGTATCTGGGACAAACACTACACGCTCATCAGCACGCCCCACACCATCACCTGTATCACTCAGGTTAGCGATCGTCACTTCAATTAATTCACCCTGTTGCCAAATTATTTTAGTCATTTGTCATTGGTCGTTGATCATTTGTCATTGGTCATTGGGATTAGGTGACAGGTGATAGGGAATAATCTCTACCCTGTAACCTGTTACTTATTCCCTTCTTCAGTCCCCACACCCCTAAATAGATAAATTCAATACATAAGTAACTCCGATCCCTTCACTTGTGTACCTCCAACTCGCTAAACTAACAGATAATATTTCAGGTGATTTCAATAATCATGACTGTAATTAGCCAAGTTATTCTCAAAGCCGACGACGAACTGCGTTATCCCAGCAGTGGCGAACTTAAAAATATCAAAGACTTTTTGCAAACCGGCGTACAACGGACACGGATTGCGGCTACCTTAGCCGAAAACGAAAAGAAGATAGTTCAAGAAGCAACCAAACAACTTTGGCAGAAGCGTCCTGACTTTATCTCCCCTGGAGGTAATGCTTACGGTGAACGCCAACGCTCTCTATGTATCCGTGATTTTGGCTGGTACTTACGCTTAATTACTTATGGTGTACTTGCTTAGTGACAAAGAGCCAATTGAAAAAATCGGTTTGATTGGTGTGCGGGAAATGTACAATTCATTGGGCGTTCCCGTGCCTGGAATGGTAGAAGCGATTAATTCCCTCAAAACAGCTTCCCTTAGCTTACTGAGTGCGGAAGACGCTGCTGAAGCAGCACCTTACTTTGATTACATCATTCAAGCGATGTCTTAATACAAAGTGTGTGCTGGTTCTAGGAATATACTTCCGGTCTACTAGAGTGAGTGCAAAATATTAGCACTCGATAGGCATAAGATCCCCAATTTGATCATACCCTCCCCACATTTGGTAGTGGCTGTGGCAAAATCTTTGTCAAGTTACCAACCAGTTGTGGGGAAATTTTATGGATATGGGCATGGGGCACTTGCATTCACTCAGGGCAAGTGGGTATTGGGCATTTAACTGATGACAAATACAAAAAACCGACAGTCCTTGATTAAGGCTGTCGGCTATTAAGTGTGTTCCCTATTAATGACTCGGCTAGAGTTCAGTTGTCATTAATTATGCCTAGTTAGCGAGATGAAGGAGACGATCCTAATCATCGATATGTGTGATTCTCGTCACTTGATTGTTACATCTAAACTGCATATACCCGAATAATCTCTGAGTAGACATTAGATTCACGTAAGTAAAGGAGCTAGAAATTTCACTGAGATTAAAAAATCAAGTTATCTTTAAAGACTAAAGCATTTGGTGTGGTATTGATCTCAATCTTTCTACCTCATGGTCAGAATAATCCTGTTGACTGCATTCTGAGGTTGTACTACCTCTCAATACGATAAACAAGTTCGCTTGTAAGAAAGGCTGCACAAGCATCTTCTGCCAGTATTTACCAAAATGGAAATACTGATATTTAGTTAGAGTTTAAATTGAAGAGCGATCGCGCTTCAATTAAGGACTGCACTTACAGGGCAAGTAAATCGATAGAATAATGCTCTGTCCCCCCAGAGTGCATTACTTCCATGACTGCAACCTCAAAACCAGCCTTTTCCCCCCAAGAAATTGCGGCTGTTGGTCTTAAACCAGAAGAATACGCAGAAATTGTCCGTCGGCTAGGCCGTCATCCCAACAAAGCTGAACTAGGAATGTTTGGCGTCATGTGGTCAGAGCATTGTTGTTACAAAAATTCTCGACCTCTACTCAAACAATTTCCCACCGATGGTCCCCGCATCCTAGTGGGGCCTGGTGAAAATGCTGGTGTTGTAGATTTGGGTGACGGACTCCAACTAGCTTTTAAGATTGAATCTCACAACCATCCCTCAGCAGTCGAACCGTTTCAAGGAGCGGCAACGGGAGTCGGAGGTATTCTCAGAGATATTTTTACAATGGGTGCGCGTCCCATTGCCCTATTAAACTCGTTACGTTTTGGTTCCTTAGAAGATCCCAAAACCCAACGACTATTCACTGGTGTGGTGGCAGGAATCTCTCATTATGGTAACTGTGTGGGAGTACCCACCGTTGGCGGCGAAGTTTACTTTGACTTTGCTTACTCTGGTAATCCTCTAGTGAACGTTATGGCATTGGGGTTGATGGAAACCTCAGAAATCGTCAAATCTGGAGCATCTGGCTTAGGCAACCCCGTGCTTTATGTTGGTTCCACCACTGGGCGCGACGGTATGGGAGGCGCGAGTTTTGCTAGTGCAGAATTGAGCGATCAATCCATAGACGATCGCCCTGCTGTGCAAGTGGGCGATCCATTTTTGGAAAAGTCGTTAATTGAAGCTTGTCTGGAGGCGTTTAAAACGGGTGCAGTTGTCGCCGCCCAAGATATGGGAGCTGCGGGAATCACCTGTTCTACTTCAGAGATGGCTGCAAAAGGCGGTGTGGGAATTGAACTAGATTTAGATAAAATTCCCGTCAGAGAAATGGGGATGGTTCCTTATGAATATCTGCTTTCGGAATCTCAAGAACGAATGCTGTTTGTTGCTCATAAAGGGCGTGAGCAAGAATTAATTGACATTTTCCATCGTTGGGGACTTCAAGCCGTTGTCGCAGGGACAGTCATCGCTGAACCGATTGTGCGGATTCTCTTTCAGGGTGAAGTAGCAGCAGAAATTCCTGCTGAGGCCTTGGCGGAGAATACCCCACTATATAACCGAGAGTTGTTGGCAGAAGCACCAGAATATGCGCGTCAAGCTTGGGAATGGACTGCTGATTCCCTACCTCCTTCCACAACTGCTGGAATAGAACTTCCAGGAGGACTGCAAAATTGGAATGATATTCTTTTAACTTTGCTCGATACACCCACGATCGCTTCTAAAAATTGGGTATATCGTCAGTATGACCATCAAGTACAAAATAATACAGTAATACTGCCAGGTGGTGCAGATGCGGCTGTTATCCGGTTGCGTCCTTTGGAAGAGGACAAGAGGACAAGGGGACAAGGAGGACAAGGAGACAAGGAAACCCTCAATGCCCAATCCGGTGTTGCGGCGACGGTAGATTGCAATCCTCGTTATGTATATCTTGACCCTTACGAAGGGGCTAAGGCAGTGGTGGCAGAAGCTGCACGCAATCTTAGCTGTGTGGGTGCAGAACCTCTGGCAGTGACGGATAACCTAAATTTTGGCTCTCCAGAAAAACCCACTGGTTACTGGCAATTGGCAGAAGCTTGTCGCGGTTTGGCGGAAGGTTGCCGAGAATTGGCAACACCAGTCACGGGCGGAAATGTCTCTTTGTACAATGAAACTCTTGATTCTCAAGGCATCCCACAACCCATTTATCCCACTCCTGTGGTGGGTATGGTGGGCTTGATTCCTGATATAACCAAAATTTGTGGTCAAGGTTGGCAAGTAGTAGGCGATGTGATTTATCTTCTCGGATTGCCTTTGGCATCGAAAATCAGTTTGGGAGCATCTGAATATTTAGCCACTATCCACAATACTGTTGCCGGAAAACCACCACGGGTAGATTTTGACTTGGAACGCCGCGTACAAAAAGTTTGTCGTGAAGGAATTCGTAATGGTTGGGTACGTTCAGCCCACGATTCTGCTGAGGGAGGAGTGGCGATCGCACTAGCCGAATGTTGTCTTGCTGGCAATCTTGGAGCCGAAATCAATTTAGAAATAGCACCAACACAGTTAAACCACGGCAGTTGCTCCACTTGGGGAGACCCCAAGATTGCACTGCCTCGCTTAGACGAGATGTTGTTTGCCGAAGGTGGTGCCAGAATTTTAGTTTCTGTAGCATCAGCACAACAAGGAATTTGGGAATCATATTTACAGGAACATCTGGGTCAAGAGTGGCAAAAACTGGGTGTAGTTGCTAATTTTGAGACGGGTTTGGGGGTTTTCACCACTGATAACCAAACCTTAATCAAAGTTAGTATCGAAGATATGAACAATCGCTATTCCTATGCGATCGCCAAACGTCTCGCCATCCATACCACTATCCCTGAAGAAGTTAGGAGTTGAAAGTGAGGAGTTAGGAATAAAAAGCATAACTCCTAATTACTCACTCTTTTATTAGCGTCTCTGAGCAAAATTACGGTACTGTTTTAATGGATGGTTAAAGATTTGTTAAGAAATCCTCAACCATTTATATAATCCCAGTAACTTGACTACCGATTTGAGATTTTGAATTTTAGATTTTGGACTAGCGGTGTTGCTTCTAGTTCATCTCTTGCTCTTACTGGGCAAAAAATCTAAAATAGCCATTCTCAAATCCCAAGCCGCATCCTTACTACGGTGCGATCAATCCAAAATCAAAATCGTCAATCGTTCGACTGAGCGTAGCCGAAGTCTCAAATCCAAAACTGATTGACCCCCCCCACCAGGAGCAAAGCTAGCATGATTTCTATTCATTCTGTCACTTCGGATGAATACCCCGACCAGACCAACAACCCAATCAATAGTCATGAAAATCAGCCTGACAAGCCAGAAGAAGCTTGTGGTGTTTTTGGCATCTACGCCCCAGGAGAAAACGTTGCTAAACTGACCTACTTTGGATTGTATGCCCTCCAGCATCGGGGTCAAGAATCAGCTGGTATTGCCACCTTTGAGGGTACACAAGTACATCTCCACAAGGATATGGGCTTGGTGTCTCAAGTTTTCAATGAATCTGTCTTGGATCAATTGCCCGGTAGTCTTGCTGTTGGTCACACTCGTTATTCCACCACAGGTTCTAGCCGCAAAGTTAATGCCCAACCCGCAGTACTAGAAACCCGTTTAGGTTCATTAGCACTTGCACACAATGGTAATTTAGTCAATACCGTACAACTACGTCAAGAGTTGCTTGAGAATAAATGTAACTTAGTTACAACAACAGACTCAGAAATGATCGCTTTTGCGATCGCAGAAGCCATAGATACGGGCGCTGATTGGCTAGAAGGTGGAATTAAGGCATTTCAACGTTGCCAAGGAGCCTTTAGTTTAGTTATTGGGACTCCCGTCGGTGTTATGGGTGTCCGCGATCCTAATGGAATCCGCCCCTTAGTAATCGGCACTTTGGCTGGTAATCCAGTTCGTTACGTTTTGGCTTCCGAGACTTGTGGTTTAGACATCATTGGAGCCGAATACCTGCGAGACGTAGAACCAGGTGAATTAGTTTGGATTACTGAAGAAGGTTTGGCTTCTTATCATTGGAGTCAAAAATCTGAGCGGAAATTGTGTATCTTTGAAATGATTTACTTTGCCCGCCCTGATAGCGTCATGCACAACGAGAGTTTGTACAGCTATCGAATGCGATTAGGACACCAGCTAGCTAAAGAATCTTTTGTAGATGCCGATATTGTCTTTGGTGTTCCTGATTCTGGTATACCTGCTGCTATTGGATTTTCCCAAGCGTCTGGTGTTGCTTACGGCGAAGGACTGATTAAAAACCGCTATGTTGGGCGAACCTTCATTCAACCAACCCAAACCATGCGGGAATCGGGTCTGCGGATGAAACTCAACCCCCTCAAAGATGTGCTAGTAGGTAAACGAGTAATTATTGTAGACGACTCGATTGTACGGGGTACTACCAGCCGTAAATTAGTCAAAACCTTACGTGAAGCAGGTGCAGTAGAGGTACACATGCGAATTTCGTCTCCGCCTGTAACTCATCCCTGCTTTTATGGCATCGATACTGATTCTCAGGATCAGCTAATTGCTGCTACAAAGTCAGTAGCAGAAATTGCCAAGCAACTGGAAGTAGACAGCCTTGCCTATCTGAGTTGGGAAGGAATGCTAGAAGCGACACGAGAAGACACCAATAGTTTCTGTTCTGCCTGCTTTACCGGAGATTATCCCGTAACGATTCCTGAGCAAGTGAAACGTTCTAAGCTGATCTTAGAAAAGGTAGTGGTGTAGGGGCTTCAAACAGAAGAACCCCACCCCGCCAAAGCTACGCTTTGTCTCCCCTCCCTGCAAGCGAGGAGGGGATTAAGGAATGGGGTGTAAGATTAGGATTCTTCTGGGGATGATTCTGATTTTTCTGGCTTGAGTAAGGGGAAGGCGATCGCATCCCGAATACTGGCACAATCGGTTAATAACATCACCAAGCGATCGATCCCAATCCCTAAACCACCTGTAGGCGGCATACCATATTCCAAAGCTGTCAGAAAGTCTTCATCTACACCTTGGGCTTCTAAATCACCAGCAGCTTTCCGCGCCGCTTGTGCTTCTAAGCGTTCTCTTTGATCAATAGGATCGGTAAGTTCTGAAAAGCTATTCCCAGTTTCTCGCCCGACTATAAATAACTCAAATCGTTCTACCAAACCAGGTTGAGAACGGTGCGGTTTTGCTAGGGGCGAAATTTCTACAGGGTAATCAATTACAAAGGTAGGTTGAATTAAATTAGCTTCTACTTTCTCTTCAAAGGCTAAATTTAGTAACTTACCAATTGATTGGGCTTCATCTATACCAGGAATAGCAGCATTTTTACTTGCTGTTTTTGCTTCTTCCAAACTTTGGAATGAATTAAAATCCAAGCCTGTAAATTCTTTAACTAAATCGTGCATTGTCACCCGTCGCCAAGGTGGTGTTAAATTTATAGGTTCCCCTTGGTAGGTGATTTCCAATGTGCCGAGTACCTCTTGGGCAACAGTGGTAATAATACCCTCAGTCAACGCCATCATATCGTTGTAGTCGGCGTAAGCTTGGTAAACTTCAATTGTCGTAAATTCAGGATTGTGTCGAGTCGAAATTCCCTCATTGCGGAAAACCCGCCCCAATTCAAACACCTTTTCAAAACCACCCACAATCAACCGCTTGAGATGGAGTTCTGTGGCAATTCGCAGATACAATTCCATTTCTAAAGTGTTGTGGTAGGTGATAAATGGACGCGCATCTGCACCTCCAGTCTCACTTTGCAAAACTGGGGTTTCAATTTCCAGAAAATCCCGTTCTTCTAAATAGCGGCGAATACCAGCAGTAATTTGAGCGCGACGGCGGAAAGTTTGCCGCACTTCTGGGTTTACAATCAAGTCAACGTAGCGCTGACGGTAGCGCTTGGCAACATCCGTTAATCCATGCCATTTGTCGGGTAGGGGCAACAGGGATTTAGTGAGGATAGTATATTGTTTAACGTAGACAGATAACTCGCCCTTTTCAGTCCGTTTAATAGTACCTTTAGCTCCTAATATGTCACCTGCATCTGTAAGTTGCTTCAGGTGATTGAAGGCATCGGCATCAATATCTGCCATACCTTCTTGAATGCGATTTTTATCCAGATAAAGCTGAATTGTACTGGTTTCGTCTTGCAAGGTGAAAAAAGCCAATTTACCAAAAACGCGACGCGCCATAATGCGTCCGGCTATGGCAACTTCTAAATCAGCTTCTTCGCCACTGGATAAATCGGCAAATTTTTCTTGCAACTGCGCTGCATGATGGGTGGATTCCCAACGATAGGCATAAGGATTAGTTCCTAGCTGCTTAAGTTGTTCTACTTTCTCCAGCCTCGCGGCTCGGATATCTTCTTCCGACATGGTAACGAACTAAATAGGGCAAGATTAATTATAGATGCTGCCAAAGTTGAGAGTAAGAGATAATCGCCTAAAAGTGATGTGCGATGGACAAAGGAAAAGTCCAATGACACAAACTAGAGTGCGCCTGTGGACTGTAAACGAATATCACCTGATGCTGAAGACGGATATTATTACAGAGGATGAACGGGTAGAACTGATTGATGGGCGAGTTATCCCGATGAGCGCCAAAAATCCTCCCCATGCAGCGACAACGCTTTGTGCATCTGACTACCTCAAGCGTTGACGCAGCCCGCCGCAGGCAGGCATCGCTAGCAGAAGTTGCCTTAGTTCGGGTGAATCCCATTCAGTTGAGCCAATACTCCGAACCTGAGCCAGATATCGCTGTTATCCGTATCGATTCGCGAAAGTATATCGATCGCCATTCCGCACCCAATAAAATCTTTTTATTAAGTATCCTTGCGTATTTGTCAAGATTTTGAGATATTAAATTGAAAAATCAATTCAGATAGAAATTTATGGCAACCGAGCAAGAGCTTCAATCTCTTTTTAATACCTTAGATAGCGATCGAGACGGCAAAGTATCCATTAATGATCTTTTTTTAAGTCCTGGCTTAAGTGCAATCATCTCATCAGAAACAAATACCACTAGTCCCCAGGAATTACTAGTAAATTATGATTCAGACAAAGACGGTAGTATTACCTTTGAAGAGTTAAAGGAAGCAGTTGAGAAAGCAAATAATTTAAACTAGCAGTCAAAAAATCAACGCCACACTCACCCCAAAATCTCTTTCTAGCCCGCACTAAATCCCTCTCTAGGCAACTTGGAGGGATTTGCCTTTATTTGCCCCTTAGTGATACTTTGCTATCCTCTAAATGACACATTATTGCTAGTAATAACCTACCATCGACTCTGTAGCCATCTCTCAGAGGGTTTTCGATTGGTTAATGATTTTGACTATAGTCTTGATGAACTCCGAATTAGACTTTTGTCAACAGCAGAATTAACAATGACGCTTTTACTAATGACAGGTTACAACAGAATATTGTATAAAACGAAACTTGTTTTATTCTGCTGAAGCCATAAATAGCTATGTTCCTAACCCCTGTTATATTGGATGTCCTCTTTACCCTGCTGAACAGTGCTGCTTATAGCCTTGGGCAAAAACTTGGAGAAGTTGCTGGTGACTATATCGGCTCCAAAGTTGAGCGTTCGAGTATTTCTGCTTTGTTGCCATCTTCAGTGAAAGAAGACCCTCGTTATGTGGAAGCGTTAAAAAAATATGAGCAAAGTCTTACTCATGCCAATCAACTTAAAGAACAAGAATTATAGCAACGGACAAGGCGATTAGGACGCTGTGCGAAGCACATCTTCCATAGCATTCCGAAGACAGTCAAATTGAATTAGTTGTTTACGAATTCGACTCTTCAACCATGACCAACATTGCTCAATTTTATTAAGTTCAGGTGAATAGGATGGCAAGTATTTTAAGTGACAGCCTGCCGATTCAATTAATTCTTGAATACGTCCACCTCGATGAAATGTGGCATTATCTGCAATCACTATTTGTCCAGGTTTTAACGATGGTATTAAACAAGTTTCAAGCCAAGTTTCAAAGACAGTTCGGTTACAAGCACCCTCCACAGTAAATGGAGCGAATAATTTCCCATTACAACAGGCAGCAATCATATTAACTCGTCCTTGTCTCCTCCCACTTTTAAGTGCATGAAATCGCTGACCTTTTTCATTCCAACCATAGCCATAATCTTCTCTATTATCCATTCCAGCTTCATCTATTCGTTGAAGCCAAAGGTTGATTGTATTTCGACTGATTTGAAAAACTTGAGCCGCTTCACTCTTCTTCATCCCGTCTAACTCAATTGCCTGAATTACCTTCTGACGTAAGTCGTAACTGTAGGGTTTTGGCATGATCTGTTTTTGTGCTGAAGGCTTCAGCAGTATCCAGTATTACTTTACTCATAGATTATACTGTTTGTCCTAACCACCTTGGCGATTGCTATACAACAGCAGAAGGAGTTTAGTAAACAACTTTTGGAACTGTTGCGGGAATGGCAAGCAAATCAAATTCAGGGCAAGCTCAAAGAAATTCAGGCAATTTTTGACCAGAAAAACTTAGCAACTATTTTTAGTCGAGAAGAAAGCTATAACATTTTGGTAGAGGGGCAGAGAAAACACCGTTTATTAGTATTAGTTTCACCGCCAAATGTGAGTCCAAGTTGCCCATCATCTTTACAACATGACCTACAAATAGAACTACCAGAGAAGTTAAAAACTTTCTTGAATCAGTATTATAGTTTGGATAGTGATTTATGCCCTGTTGAATGTTTTGGCGACTATTTTAACCGTGCAATTGGGGATGCAGATATTCGTCAGTTACAGACAATTTTAGCTCCCGTGCCAACAGTTATATTACATAGCAAAGTTACTGATTATGAAGTTTACTTTCACGTCAATTTTTGGAATCCGCAAAGCAGCGATATTGCGAAGTTTTCTATAGCAGCTTGGAACTGGGAAGACGCAAAGGAATCTTTACAAGCGGTAGGTAATAACGAGACGCAAGCTATCCGCATCATTCGGCAAATTATTGTCACAGTTCAACAACTTTTAGCAGCTTTCATTGCTGATTGGTATTACCTAAATCTCAACCCAACTTATGAACCACAATTATTTCATCTAGAGTCAGCTTTTGTATCGGGTGGTTTAACAAGAGACTTGGTGAAACCGTACATTAACAGTTTACAAGAAATTCAGCAGCAGCAACGGGAAGCTTATGAGCAGAAGTTAATGGGACTCAGACGAAAAATAACCAAAAAAGAGCCTAAAAACTATACACAGAATGATTTGGACATCGTTTTGCTGAGTTTCTTGATATATATGAGTTTCAGCCATTTTTGAGCATTTGCTGTATTTCTCTTACCCATACATAAGTTTGAGGCTTCTTTCTCCCTTGAAAATGTTTAAGTCTCGATTTACCAGTATTATTGAACCCTTTACTTATCTCCTATTTTTAGCAAATGTCTAGATGAGACAGCCTTTATTTTCAAGTTAGTAAATTGCACGATCGCCTTTACCAAATCTTGCTGTTCTGGTTGCAAATTTAGCTTTTCTAGGGCTTGATTGATATTATTACCAGCCCGGAGATTGTGATTAAGTTGGTCACGCTGGGATGAAGTTAGCACTGCCGCAAGTTCCCTGTTTCTTCTCTGACACACAGCCTGGAGTTCTTGGCGTTGTAGGGGAGTCAGGTTAATCTCCGAGGAGGTGGAGTAGCTTGCAGTTTTTGTAGTTTGGGCGAAAATAACACCAGAAGTAGTATTGATTTGAAGGGGTGCAGCTAAGGCAATTCCCGGTATCAACAGGACAAGAGCAAGAATATTAGCGAACACAGATAGCCGTTTTGTCAAGTAAATTGCCATATTGAGAAATCCCTATTAAACAGTGGTGGAAGTTTGCCCACCTTTAACAAGTTGCTCAAGCAACTTGTTTGGTTAATTAACCTCCAAAACCAGGAATTAAACGCTTGAGAGCGCGACTAGCAACATCGCCATAGCGCAGTTCTCCACACAGAATCTTACCCATGATTTTCGCACCAGAGGGGCGCTTAACACCAACTTTGTAGCCAATGCCTGGAAAGCGATAAAATGCTCCACCTAATTTTTGCGCCCAAGCCATCTCAGTACCCCATTGTTCATTAATGGCTTCGCTATATTTTTCTAAAGCGTTGGTATCACCGGAAAGTGCTTCATTAATGGCTCCTGCTGCAATCAAACCGCTAAAAATTGACGGACGAATGCCTTCTGCTGTCATTGGATCGACTACACAAGCAGCTTCCCCAGCTAAAACTGCATTTTGAGTATGCAACTTTTGGTTGCCATCCCACAAGCAAAGGGGATAACCATACTGCTTACCAGTTTTGATATCTACATTAAACGATCGCGCGTACTCATCTAAAATTTTCTTAAAGTCCTGGGATTGACCACCAATAAACGTACCAACACCAATGGAATAACCGTCTGCCTTCGGGAAGTTCCAAATGTAGCCATTTTTTACCAAGCCAAACTCGAAGTGAATTGTAGATTTATCCTTGACAGTTGCGGGAATTTCTGCCTCCAAAGCTGCTGCTAAACGCCGTTTACGGTCTTTAAAGCCGAGCCATTTTGCCATTGGTCCTTTAGCACCATCAGCCGCAATTAAGTAGCGACTTGTAACTGGGCCATTGGGTGTGTTAACTTGCCAATAGTCACTTTTAAATTCAATACCCGTTACTTCCGTATTATCTCGTAGTTCAGCGCCTTGCTTCTGTCCTTGCTGCACTAGGAAATGGTCAAAAATATCTCGTCGCACCATCCAGATTGGTTCTTTGGTGGCGATCTTTGCCTCCACGGGGTCGCCTAATTTCCAGGTAAAGCGAAGGGAGTCGGCTTTTACAGAAATTACTGGGCTAAAATCAAAGTCAAACCATTGAGCGATCGCTGGAGATACACCACCACCACAAGGTTTATATCTTGGCAGGGATTCTTTTTCTAAGACTAATACTGAGCGACCTTGTTTGGCTAAATGATATGCGGCTGTTCCACCAGCTAGCCCAGCGCCGACAATGATGCAGTCGTACATAAGGCTGAATTTTTGCTCCAGAATTAGTTTATTTTCTATTGAGATACTCAATCAATTTTTGTTAAATACCTAATAAATGATAAAGGCTGAAGAATTTATCCATCATTCTTCAGCCTTTATACTCAGACTTGAGACTTTAAACAGTCGTGATGTCTTTTTCTTTTTCTGCCAACAGTGAGTCTATTTTGGCAGTGTATTCGTTTGTTAGTTTTTGCAAGTTGTCTTGTTGGTCTTTTGATTCATCTTTGGAGATTTCGGAGGCTTTCTCCTGTTTGCGAATGGCGTCTATGGCATCGCGGCGAATGTTACGAATAGCAACACGACCTTCTTCAGCATACTTGGATGCCATTTTGACGAATTCTTTACGGCGTTCGCTGGTTAAGGGCGGAATATTCAATCGGATTACAGAACCGTCATTACTGGGTGTTAAACCCACATCTGAGAGGGAAATAGCTTTCTCAATGATGTTTAGGGTGTTGCGCTCGTAGGGTTGAATTAAGATCGTCGTAGCATCCGGCGTGCTAATATTTGCCAGTGATTTTAAGGAAGTAGGCGAACCGTAATAGTCCACCAATACCTTATCTAATAGACTCGCATTGGCGCGACCAGTGCGAATCGAGTTAAAAGCTCGTTGAGTTGCCTCAACGGTTTTTTGCATCGTACTTTCAGCTTCAGCTAATTTCACAAGAACCTCCCACAAGGGTGCCGATGGATTCTCCCAAGACTGCTCGGTGGATATTTCCTCGCACCGTTAGGTCAAATACCAGAATTGGGATATTATTTTCTTTACACAAGGCGATCGCAGTACTATCCATCACCCGCAAATCTTGGGCTAAAACGTGCGCGTAGGTTAAGCTATTGTAACGCTTGGCGTCAGGATAAATATGAGGATCGGCATCATAGACTCCATCTACTTTGGTGGCTTTAAAAATCACCTCAGCATCGATTTCTGCGGCTCTTAATGCCGCAGTCGTATCTGTAGTAAAAAAGGGATTTCCAGAACCAGCACCAAAAATTACCACCCGTCCTTTTTCAAGATGACGGATGGCACGACGACGGATATATGGTTCTGCTAATTCTTGCATAGCGATCGCGGTTTGTACTCGCGTCTGTACTCCTATGCGTTCTAGCGAATCTTGCAGCGTCATGGCATTCATTACCGTGGCAATCATCCCGATATAGTCAGCGGTTGCCCTGTCCATCCCCGCCGACGCTGCTTTGACGCCACGAAAAATATTGCCGCCGCCAACAACTATGGCGATTTGAGTACCAGTGGCTATCACCTCTGCTAATTCTTCTGCTATTCCTTTGACCACTTCGGGATCAATGCCATAGCCCATGTTGCCCATTAAGGCTTCACCGCTCAGTTTGAGTAAAACCCGTCGGTAATTCGTTCCCATGAAGTTCCGCTTTATCAAAAAAGTTGCAATTGCCTCCAATTTAAGATAACAGTTACAGGGACTATCTTTGTCTAGTTACGCCAAATCAATGTAGTCCCTACTGGTTCTGTTTGTGGTATGGCTATTTCTTCACCTTTAAATAGGGAAGCGATCGCAGTTCTCAAATAATCCTCTCCCACTGATAATGGATCTTGGGGATGATTATCAATTTTACCTTTGTAACGGACTATACCATTTGTGTCTATGAGAAAGGCCGTTGGGGTTTTTGTTGCGCCGAAACTACCGGTCACATCTTGCGTTGAATCCCACAGGTAGGGGAAATTCAACTGGTGACGCAGGGCAAAAGCTTTCATATTTTCAAAGCTTGACCTAGTGTCGTAGTCAACATTACTACCATTTAGTCCAATTAGTGTGAAGCCTTTTAGAGCAAATTCGGCTTGAATGTTTTTTAGCCTGCCTAAATACCGCTCGACATAAGGGCAGTGGTTACACATAGAAATAACGCCGACTGCTCGGAACTTCTCAAGATAACGCCTGAGATGGTGTACTTGACCATCAATTCCTGGCAGTTCAAAATCCGGTGCGTAGCTCCCAACGGGAGTATCAATTGTTTCTAGTAAATTCATGATTTCTGGCTCGCAGAACTAGGAACAAGAAAAATATTGTTAAATTCAGCGTCAGTTTCCAGTTGCAAACCACCCCTTAGCCGATGCCTCATATTCGCCAATCTTATAGACCAAATTTGCGATCGTAAATTGTGAAACTACTGAATCTAGCACTGATGCTAATTCGCTCACATCTAAAAANATAGCCAAAATATTACTCACATTNAGAAACGTTATGATTTTTAATACTGACATAATCTTAGTTGTGAGTAAATTACTTCTATCAATAAAATGAAAACTCTATACTGGATAAAACTATCAGCTTAGAAGCTTTCGTGGTATATGTATAGGCTATCACTAGAGCAAAAGATTTATTTTGAAAATCTGATAAATTTTATCCAAATTAAAAACAATTTTACTTGTGCCTTGCTGTTGAAAGCCTTTATACCCTTGTTATCATCAAATTTTCCATGACAACCTCAAGTTCAAAAACAGCACTTAACTCTACAAAAACCTGGATTTGGCAAGATTTTCCGATCTGCTATCAAACCCAAGGAACTACAGGAGCTAGCTGTTGTCCTGGTGCATGGATTTGGCGCTTCTTGGTGGCACTGGCGAAAAAATATTCCTGTATTAGCGGAAAATTGCCGTGTTTATGCGATCGATTTGATTGGTTTTGGGGCTTCTGCAAAACCTCAACCTGGTGAACAAATTAACTACACATTAGAAACCTGGGGACAGCAAGTAGCAGATTTTTGCCGTGAAGTAGTGGGTGAGCCAGCTTTTTTAGTCGGAAATTCCATTGGCTGTATTGTCGCTATGCAAGCAGCAGTAAGTAACCCAGATATTGCCTTGGGAGTTGCTTTGCTCAACTGTTCTTTACGGCTGTTGCACGATCGCAAACGGGTAACTTTACCTTTCTCTCGTCGTTACGGAGCGCCTGTACTACAACGCTTGTTATCTATCAAACCAGTTGGTAATTTCTTTTTCAATCAACTCGCCAAACCGAAAACGGTGCGGAAAATTCTCCTGCAAGCATACTCGAATCCTGAGATGGTGACAGATGAGTTGGTAGATATTTTGATGTCACCAGCAAGCGATCAGGGGGCTGGGGCTGTGTTTCTTGCTTTTACTTCTTATTCTACAGGACCACTACCAGAAGACCTTTTACCACTGTTACAGTGTCCGGCAATTATTTTGTGGGGAACAGCCGATCCGTGGGAACCAATTAAGTTAGGGAGAGAATTAGCTAACTTTGGGCAAGTAGAAAAGTTTATTCCTTTAGAGGGAGTGGGGCATTGCCCGCAAGATGAAGCGCCGGAGTTAGTCAATCCGATTTTACTCGATTGGATTTTGGAGCGATCGCGGTAATAGACTCGGCTCAATTTTTACCTAATGGGTGTATCGAATATATTCCAAAAGATTTATTTTTTGTTGATTGAGCCGATATGAAAAATTAACTTTCTACCACTTTTTTTATACCGATATGATTTCTTCGCTAATATTCCTACGGAAATTCAGGAAGAAATTGAAGGAATATCTATTGAGTGGATTATAGAAAAACTCAATGCTATCAAGTTTTTTATTCAACCTGCTCCCTTACTTGCTGATGGATTTCCACTCTCCAAAGTAGGGGCCACTTTGGCGAGTACCATCAAACATAATAGTTGCGCCCATATCCTCTTTCTCTAATTACCACAGCCCCAGCAAAGTTACGTTTACCGGAAGTGTACTTTTTCAACAACTCTTCAGTGGTAATACCAATTCTCTATGAAGATGCACAGAATAACACACTTGAAGCTCCATGCTGGACAAGGTAATTATTCTATGCAGGCTCACATAGATTTGGTATTACCCGTATTGGACTCAACTGAGAAGTACTATTTTTATTAACTAAGTACAATATTTCTCTAATTCATAGCGAATTAACTTTGGCAAAACTCTGCGTACCTTTGCGTTTAACTCTGTGTTCCTCTGCGTTTAAAAAAGTACTAAGGATAAATTTTTGGCGCTATCTCTTGTTTGCTCAATTAGGAATAGTACTCAAGGCAATTACTAACTCAAGACTAACTGACTTAAAAAGAAAGCAAGGGCTGCACTACCCAAAGGAACTGTTAAATTGTCAATACCTAAAAATGAAACAGCCTCTAAAGCCGTAGCTATAACTGCCACTATCAGCGATATCGCCCAAGTTTGCCAACTGTTTCCTTGAGTTCCAACTAAAATCAAACTACTGACAACATAGCTAACGAGCATCATAGTTAGGGAGCCTTCCCAACTTTTTTCTGTCCCAAAAACTTTATACTTATGTTTACCAAAGCGTTGCCCAATTAAGGCTGCTAATCCATCTCCCCAAGTCATTGTCAAAATTCCGAGTGCTGCGTACTGGGGTTGTTGTAAGTACCAGAACCAGGCGACTAAAATACCGAAACTGACAGAGTAAAAAAATGTCCCTAAACTTTGGCGGCCAACACTATTAATACCAGGAAGAATGGGTAATCGGTAGGATAATAAGGTGATTGCACTCGCTAAAATAGAAGCTGTAATCCCTACGCTAGCAGGAATATTTAGCCACCAAGCGATTAAAATCACATTACCAGTGCCTATATGAACTATCTTCCGCACGATTTCTGGCTTGTCGGCAAAGCGGTTTACCACCCCTGCAATTAGAAGGATGAGTAACACCCAAATTGCAGCTATCGCAATTTGCAGCCATAAAACCGGAATTGAGGTGAAGTCAGAAAATGTAATTAACAAAGATGCAACAAAATGAAAAGTTTTACCCCTGTTACTAATTTATAAGATTTGGGTAGCTGCAATGAAATTATTATTTATTTGGCTGATTCGGGGCTACCGAATGTTTATCTCGCCGTTGTTTCTCCCGACTTGTCGCTTTCAACCAACTTGTTCGATGTATGCTATTGAAGCTATTGAACGATTTGGAGTGTTACGTGGTGGCTGGATGGCAACTCGGCGGATTTTGCGGTGTCATCCGTTTCATCCAGGTGGTTACGATCCAGTGCCAGAGGTGGTGGAAAAGGTGAAGGAGGAGTAGTTTGAGGATTAGAGTTTAAACGCAAAGGGGCGCGGAGGGAAGCAGAGAATGAGAGGAGGGGTAAATTATTAAAGGATGTGTTCGTGGGTATAGCTATTTGGGGAGATGTCAACAGATGAGGTTGTCATCTAGCGTGGGAAGGTTGAATAATTTAATTTAGATTTACGATGATTAATCCTACTGCGATTTCTATACCTGAACCACAAATTCCTACTCCTGGGCCGAGTCCACTACCTAATCCCAATCCTGAGCCGAATCCGTTACCTAGTCCTGAACCTGTACCAGAACCAATACCTGCTCCCATTCCTCAGACTGTTCCAGGGACAATTCCCCAAACCATACCGGAACCTGTTTAGATTACCTTGGTAATGTAATCCAAAATCTCAAATCTAAAATCCAAAATGCTAAGAGCCGGAATTGTCGGACTTCCCAACGTCGGAAAATCTACTTTATTTAATGCTGTAGTTGCTAATGCCAAAGCTGAAGCAGCTAACTTCCCTTTTTGCACGATTGAACCGAATGTCGGCGTTGTCGCAGTACCGGATGAACGGTTAAATGTTCTTGCTAAGATTGCCAGTTCGGCACAAACTATCCCGGCGCGGGTTGAATTTGTAGATATTGTAGGTTTAGTTAAAGGTGCAAGTCAGGGTGAGGGATTAGGGAATCAATTCCTGTCCCACATCCGGGAAGTTGATGCGATCGTCCATGTGGTACGTTGTTTTGACAATGACGATATTATCCACGTTGCTGGTTCTGTCGATCCAGCGCGAGATATTGAAATCATTAATATAGAACTGGGTTTATCAGATTTAGCACAAATTGAACGGCGAATTGATCGTACTCGTAAACTAGCTCGTACCAGCAAAGATGCACAGTTTGAAATCACAGTTTTAGAAAAATTAGCTGCGGCTTTAAATGAAGGTAAATCGGTGCGTCAGGTGAGCTTGAATGAAGAAGAAACAGAAATTATTAAAGGATTAGAACTGCTCACTTATAAACCGATTATCTACGCTGCGAATGTATCTGAAGATGAGTTGGCGACTGGTAATCATTTTGTGGAAACAGTGCGGCAAATTGCAGCGACAGAAAATGCCCAAGTTGTGATAGTTTCGGCTCAAGTTGAAGCTGAATTAGTGGAATTACCAGAGGAAGATAAAGCTGATTTTCTGGCGTCTTTAGGTGTGGAAGAAGGCGGTTTGAAATCATTGATTCGGGCAACTTACACACTTTTAGGTTTACGGACATATTTCACTAGTGGACCCAAAGAAACCCGCGCTTGGACAATTAATGCGGGAATGTCTGCACCTCAAGCTGCTGGTGTAATCCACAGTGATTTTGAGCGGGGATTTATTCGCGCCGAAACTGTTGCTTATAAAGATTTGGTAACAACTGGTTCGATGAATGCGGCGAAGGAGAAAGGGTTAGTTCGCAGTGAAGGGAAAGAGTATGTTGTGCAGGAAGGGGATGTAATGTTGTTCCGATTTAATGTGTAGGGGTAATTAATGGGTGGCCGTTATCGATAAGATAATGGTCAACCTACACTAAGTTGCGATCGCTATAAAAATATTGACAAAGTATTCGATATATGCGTTTGGCGATCGCAAATAAACAAGCTTTACCCAAAATATAGTTGCAATCAGTAATTAGGTCAAATAAAATGAAAGGCGCTCCCCTTTTGGATAGCGCTTTTTAGGGTCATTAGTCAGTTATTAGTTTTTATGAGTAGTATAGGTTGATAATTGTTGTTAAAAACGAACGATAACTTTACCGCAATTTTGACCACTATATAAGTATTCCACAGCGTCAACAATAGACTCTATTCCTCTGAATTCTGTTGAATCAACAGCAGGTTTAATTTTACCTGTCGATAATAATTCCATCAGTCGAGATTGTTTCTCTTGTAAATATTCTGAATAGTCAACGAAGAGAAAGCCGCGTAGTGAGGCTGATTTCCATAGTAATTTGTTGTATATTCTCGGACGGTTTACCAACTCTAGTTCTGATGATAAGTATTCAGAAATATATCCGACAATAACTAATCTCCCGCGCCGTGCTAGGTTATCAACACATATATCAAACAACTCACTCCCAACGCATTCATAAACTAAGTCAACGCCTTGGGGATATTCTTTTTTGAGAACTTCATCAAGATTTTCTTGATGTTCAGATGCTGTACATTCTTACCAAGAGCAACGACAACAGATGCAGCTTCAACTCCTACATCGAATGGTGGTGTATTTACAAAATACGCCCCAGCAGCAATATTGACATCGGAAGCATTCACTCCGGCAAACAGATTACGCACGACAATCTCATTAGGAGCAGGTATAGGAAAATCAGCTTCAACAATATCGACAGCGCTTCTAAAATCTCGGCTCAACTGTTTGACAACTAGTTTTTTATAAGTCTTGGGGTTCATCATTATTTCCAAAGGATTGGTATCAGTTTAAATCTTACTTACCAACTGCTACTCCTAAATCTTAGTCCTGGTCTGTACATTTAAACCTTTATCATGTCTAGAATGAACGATGATTCTTGTCCTCTGAGTTCCTCTAGCAACCAGCTATGATGCCTCCTCGGAATTTGCACCCACATCAATAAAGCAATTTTTTGTACTCACACCTAATGTATACTTACGTAATTAGTTGACTTACGATAGTACTTTCTGTAAAGAAAGCAATAATTCGTTGACAGTATAGGGCTTTGACAAAAATGTATTGACACCAATAGCTGCTATTGCACTAAGCTTATTGTCAGACATCAGTCCACTGCTGGCGATAATTCTGACTTGGGGGTTGATTTTTTGCAAGGTACGCATGGCTGTTAAACCATCCAGTGAGGGCAGCATAATATCCATGAGTACGGCACTAATTTTGTCTCTATTTTGAGCATATAGCGCGATCGCTTCAATACCATCACTGGCAACTAAAATTTTGTAGTTGTGAGCTTCTAATGATGTTGTTGTAATCTCTTGAATGGCGGCTTCATCATCCACAACCAAAATCAATTCTCCATGTCCTGTCTGTGGTGGCAAATTTTCGTGGCTGCGTGTTTCTATTCCCCCCACTGCTGGCAAGTAAACTTTAAAGCTAGTGCCACTTTCCGGTTCACTATACACGTTCACAAAACCTCCGTGACTTTTAACGATTCCCAATACTGTGGAAAGTCCTAAACCAGTGCCCTGTCCAACATCTTTTGTAGTAAAGAATGGATCGAAAATTCTATCTAGCATTTCTTTAGGAATCCCAACTCCACTATCGGAGACAGTAATCACTATGTAAGGCCCCTCTTTGGCTTCTAGGTTCATGCGGGCATAATTTGCATCAATCAACATATTTTCGGCAGAGATACTCAAAGTACCACCATTGGACATAGCATCACGGGCGTTAACGCAGAGGTTCATCAGCACTTGATGCAGTTGGGTACTATCTCCAGAAACCATCCACAAATCTTGCGGTATATTAGTGCTGATTTCTATCGATTTGGGAAATGTCTCTTTAAGAATCTTGGCAATTTCCACAATTATATGTCTGAGTTGCAAAGTGATGTGCTTCCCTTCTACACCCCGCGCAAAGGATAGTACCTGTTTGACTAAATCAGCACCGCGTCTAGCGTTAATTTCTAAAATTTCTAGGAGATGACGAGTCCGCTCATCTGCATTAGGAAATTTTAGCGGTAGCAGTTGCGCTCCTGCCAAAATCGGTGTCAGGATGTTGTTGAGGTCGTGAGCAATACCACTAGCTAAAGTGCCAATACTTTCCAGGCGTTGAGCGCGAAACAATTGGGCTTCTAGGTGCTTTTTCTCGGTAATATCTGTGTCAACGGTGAGAATTGATTTGGGTTTTCCTTGTTCATCGCATACCAGAGTCCAGCGACTAGCCACAAGGACTTCTTTGTTCATTTTAGTAAGTTTTGTTAATTCGCCCTGCCACTTGCCTTTACTAATGGCTTGTAATAAAGCCGCTTCAATTTCCGGTGAAGGTTCGTCATACAAAAGCTCACTAGCATTTTTACCCCAAGCCTCTGTAGCTTGCCAGCCGTAAAGTGTTTCTGCACCTTTGTTCCAGAAGATAATTTGATTGTTTAAATCTCGGACGCAAATGGCATCTGTAGTGACATCTAGTAATGCTGCTTGTTCGCGAATTTTTTCTTCTGCCAATTTGCGTTCGCATAGTGCGGCTTGCCGTTCGCGTAGTGCAGCTTGTCGTTCGCTAATATCTATACTGGCGCATGTCACCCCGACAATTTCTTGGGTTTCATTCCGTAGTGGCTCGACAGTTAAATCGTAATATCGCGTTGTATCTTTGATGGTAATTGATACTTCCTCTCGCGTTCCGATGCCTGTAGTCAGGACTCCACGTTTAATTGCGATCAAATGTTGAGCATCTTCTACTGGAATGATATCTAAGTCTTGTTTGCCCAATATTTTCTCAACTGTCAATCCAGATGGGGGATTGTAAACCCAGGTGTACCGTAAATCTTTATCCTGGTTGTAGACAAAGATTGGAGAGTTTTTGAGAGCAACCCGAAATCGCTCCTCGCTCTGCCGCAGTGCGTTGTCTGCCCGTTGGCGTTCGATGGCATAACGCATAGATCGCACCAGTAAGTCACCAGTTACTTGCCCCTTTACTAAATAATCTTGCGCTCCTTGTTGCATTGCGCTAGTTGCCAAGGTTTCATCATTTATACCCGTCAGTACAATAATTGGAGTTGCTTTTGCCTGATTGTGAGCGATGACAAAGGTTTGTAATCCCTGACTATCTGGCAGCGAGAGGTCTAATAAAATAACATCAAAAGTTTCGTTTGTTAGGTAGTTGACTGCTTCATAAAGCCGTTCAACGGGCATTAACTCAACTACAACTGTGGTAACTTCCTTAAATAACTCTTGTAACAATAAGACATCACCAGGGTTGTCTTCTACTAACAAGACTTTAATAATATTTTTACCTGCCATTTCCACTACTCCGGTGGCAGTTTTACGATCGCAAACCAAAAATTTTCTATTGATTGGACAATTTCAACGAATTGATCGAAATCTACTGGCTTGGTTATATAACAGTTGGCAAAAAGATTATAGGCTTTGAGGATATCTTCTTCAGCTTGGGAAGTCGTCAAAACTACTACAGGAATTCGTTTAAGGTTTTCATCTCCTTTTATTTCTGCTAATACCTCTGGTCCATCTTTTTTCGGAAGGTTAAAATCGAGCAGTACAATATCTGGATGAGGTAATTTAGCATATTTTCCCTGTTTTCGCAAGAATGCCATTGCCTCTACACCATCCTCGACTACGTTTAAGTGAATTGAGATTTTACTATCTTCTAGAGCGATGCGTGTAAGTTGGACATCGCCAGGATTATCCTCTACTAACAAAACCTCAATAGGCATAATCGCTGTTATGGTGTTTACCATTGCTTACCTACTCTATCTGGAATTGTGAAGTAGAAAGTCGAGCCTTGACCCGGTTTCGACTCAACCCAGATCCGGCCGCCGTGGCGTTCGATAATTTTCTTACAAATTGCCAGACCAATTCCAGTACCTGGATACTTGTCTCTACCGTGTAAGCGCTGAAAAATTATAAAAATACGCTCATTATATTGGGATTCTAAACCAATTCCATTATCACGCACCCAGAACAACCATTCATCCTCCGAGGGGGTAAAATTTAAATTTTTTCCATCTAATATATCTGCATCTCTCTTACTTACTCCAACGTGAATTAATGGCTGTTGACGATCGCAAAATTTGATCGCGTTGGCAATCAGGTTTTGAAATACTTGTGCCAATTGGGTAGCATCAGCCATCACTTGAGGTAGAGTATCGTAGGTGACAACTGCCTTTCGATCTGCGATCGCAACTTGAAGATTAGCAAGCACCTGTTTTAAGACAACACTACAATCAACTGGCACAAAAGGCTGTCCACGGGTGCTGACGCGGGAATAGTTTAACAAATCGTTGATTAGGGTCTGCATCCGGCTGGCCCCATCTACTGCATAGGCAATAAACTGATCGGCATTGGCATCCAGTTGGTTTTTATATCTCCGCTCCAGCAGTTGTAAATAACTAGTTACCATCCGCAATGGCTCTTGCAAATCATGGGAAGCCACGTAGGCAAACTGTTCTAATTCCGCATTAGAATGAGCAAGTCCCTGACTTTGCTGGGTTTGTTTTTCTAATAGTTTTGCCTGAGATAAAGCAATCCCAATTTGGTTCGCTAGTTGCTGTAACAAATCCATCTCAAACTGATTCCACTGTCGAGGTGCGTCACACTGATGAGCTAGCAATAAGCCCCAAATATCGTCCCTGACAATAATCGGCACTACCAGATTAGCCTTGACAGCAAACCGCTGAAGAAATTCTCGATGGCATGGTTGGATATCAGCAGTTTCAATGTCTTCAAGGGCGCTGACTTTTCCCTGGCGATATCTTTCTATATAGTCTTCTTTGAAGGAGGGGTCAAAAAGATTTTCTCCTAGAATTACCGGCCAACCAGGCAGCACTGCCTCTTGTACTACTGTTCCCGAACCGTCAGGTTCCACTCGAAAAATTAACACTCGGTCAGCTTGCAGTAATTTTTGTACCTCTGTGACAGCGGTTTGAAGAATTTCATCTATTTGTAAAGATTCTCGAATTTTTAGGGTGATTTCGGCTAATAATTGCGATCGCAAATTTTGCCGCTTTAATTCTTCATCTGCCCGCTTGCGATCTGTGATATCAGTATAAGAACCAACCATCCGTACTATATCACCCAATGCGTCCCAAAGTGCCTGTCCTCGATCTAGAATCCATTTATAGCTGCCGTCTTGGCACTGGACTCGATATTCACAGACGTAAAACGGTGTTTTCTTGGCAAAGTGGTCTTGGAAAGCCTGAAGTACCCAATCTCGCTCATCGGGATGGATTCGTTTTGTCCATTCGTCCCAACGGTTGGAAACTTCGTAGTCTTTATAGCCGAGCATTTCCTTCCATCGAGTTGAGAAGAACACTTCATTAGTCTTGAGGTTCCAATCCCAAATACCATCATTATTACCATGTAATGCTAATTGCCAACGTTCTTCACTTTCTCGTAGTGCTTCTGCTGTTTTCCGTCGTTCAGTAACATCTTGAAAATAAACAGACAAGCCGTCTTTTGCCGGATAGGCGTGAACTTTAAGCCATTGTTGCTGTGGCAGATACAACTCCTCAAATTCGACACTAACCTGTTCTAAGATTGCCCTGCGATATTCACAATCAAATGTTGTGCCGATAATTTCTGGAAACACCTCCCAGATGTTTTTACCTAAAAGCTCATTGTGAGTTTTTTGCAACAGCCGTTCTGCTTGATTATTAATATAGGTGAATTGCCACTTTTGATCTAGAGCAAAAAAACCATCAGTGATACTTTCGAGAAGATTGGTGATGCGGGTTTTGGCAGCTTCAGATTGGGCGCGGGTTGCTTGCTCTTGTGCCACTAGTTTCTCAGTAACTTTAGATACCTCACTTACATGACGCCTGAGTTCAAGTTGGTCGATTACCAGGCGACTCAAACCCACAAAAGCCTCCACTTGTTTTTGGCTTAGTTGTCGTGGAACTTGGTCAATCGCACACAGAGTTCCTAACATATCTCCCTGCGGAGTAATTAAGGGTACACCTGCATAAAACCGTATATATGGATAGCCAGTTACTACCGGATTATTTGCCAGCTTCTCATCAGCTAGAGTATCAGGAACCACCACAACATTACGCTGCTCTTGGCAAAGATAAGATAATCCAACACTCCGGGGCATTTCTGATACGTCTAAACCTATTTTTGCCTTAAACCATTGACGGTTTTCATCAATAAAATTTACCAAGGATATGGGAGTGCCACAAATAAAGGCCGCTAACTGAGCAAGATTGTCGTAGGCTTCTTCAGGTTCTGTGTCAAGAATTTGATACTGGCGGAGGGCTTCTAACCTCGCTACTTCTGTATCAATATGTTTAGGTTTCATTAACTTTTTTTAATAAATCTAAATGTGATATCCAGTCAGCAGCGTGATTGTCTCAAGAATAGCTTATTCTACTGTGTCGGGATTCTCAGGAATACTGGCTTTTACATTAATGTGAAATTTATCTGCATCAGCATTAATTAGCTCAAATATCAGCATTGATGCACAAAGGCTGATTGTGATATATCGCTCTAGTATTTGCACTACATGGCTAAGGGTATTCTTAATTTGCTCAATCAGTGTACTGCGAATGTATAAATAAACTCCGCTAGCAAACAGCAGTAGTAATCTGGCAGTTGCTGAAGTGTATCAAATTTAAAGACTGTAGCGAGTAGTCTGAAGTATATTTTTTACTCCATTTTTGAAGTTAAGCGCCTTTGATTACGTATTTATACGGCTAAATTATTGCTCGATTTTTGAGCTGTGGTGATTTTGCTGAGGTTGAATTTTTGCTCAAGAATTACACTCTTGTTGCAGTAAATCTGCTTAATCCTATTTTATTCTTTGCGCCAGGATAAAAAATCAAGCTTTTTTGACTACCTATATTTACTGAAACACTGTTGAATTCCTCGAATCAAATAAATCAATAATAAATTCAAAGACTAAGTATTAAATAATGGTTAATTTTTGACATTAGCCAATGTTCAATAGTTTGAATCGCCAAAAATTTTATTCTGAAAACATTGAAAAATCCAAATCGAAAAGGTATCAATATCTCCCTAATGAGATTCAAAAAAAATGTAAAAATTCTTGGAATTTGTTTATTGTATTCAACGATTCTATACAAAATTGTATTTATTAAATTACCTGCGATCGCTTTAAGCATAAACAGGCAAAACAATATTGATTTAATCGCTACTCATAACAAGTCATTAATAAATTCCGATCAAAAAACAAATAACTTACCAAGGCAAGAACTGTTAAAACAGGCTTTAAAAAAGTCTAACTCTAACCTAGAGAAACCAAAACAATTACGCCAATTCATCATTGCTGACGTTATCCCAATTGAAGAATACAAAGACAAACCTCCCAAGCTACCTGAAGAGGATGAAGAAAAGCCTCAGCCAGATACAATTCAACCATCAAATTCAAATCCATCAAAACCATACACACCCCAGCAACAAATACTAATAGAAAAACTACGTCGAACAAAAAAACAACAACAAGTAATCCAAAAGAAAATAATTATTGATGCTCTGACAGCAAGTTCCAATCGGTATTCTTGGATTGTTAATCCAACAGATAACCTGACTTTTAAACCTCAATTATTTAAACCAAATGAAGACGAAAATTATATAGATACAGATTTAAATATCAGATTTTCTGGAGACAATCAGTTTATTGATAAATTTACTCATGCTAAATTTCCCAAGGACGACCAGTTTTACTGGGTTCTCGATAACAATAGATTAGTAATTGAGACTAAAGGTAGACAAGCTGGTATTCTTGCCCAAGGTAGAGCTTCTGAAACTTACACTACCCAAAATATGACATCAACCCAAGGATTTTGGGGATTGCAAAATATTAGTACTTTACCTGTGAATTTTGATGAATTAGTCGGCGGAGCTGAAATTCAAGATTTTTCTATACTTTCTCTAGCAGGAGAACTAATTAATCCTGAAGGAATACCTGCTGGTAAAGTAATAATTAATAGCGGAATTAATCTTAACGATCCTAATGTCATAGTTCTGGGAAATACTACACCAATTATTGGAAGCGGTTCCACTTTTAGTAATGATGGTGGCGGATCTTTATTTGATTTTTTAGATGCTACTAATACACCTAAAATTTTACAAGCCTTTCCTACTACTAATTTAAAGCCTTTACTAAATGGCGGAAGCGTTCAACTTAAACTAGGCGAAATTATTCCTGATCGGGTTCTAGAAGCGACTGGTATTTTATGGGGAAATATCTTGACAGGTGAAGGTTTTGGTTTTACTGCTCCTGTCTCTTCACTACCAGGTGTTAAGATTGCCCAGATAGGCGAATTTGATAATTTTGATTTATTAAATCTAGCAGTTAATCCTTACTTGACGCCACTTGAGAGAGACTTGTCTTATTTAAATTCTTTATCTTGGGTATCTTTCGGCAAAAGAGACCCCATATTTAAAACTTTATCTGAGACACAAAAAACTTCTAATTGGCATAGATTATATGTTAACTATCCTCATAACCGTACTATTGTTCAATATGATAAAGAAAAAATTAGTGCTAGTTATTCTAATATTTTTTCTAGTCCAGGATTGTCTCTTACAGCTAATTTAAGTGACTTTAGTATTGATAGTATCCAAACAGCTAACTCTACTTTAGGATTGGCATTAGGCGGAATCTTTGAATACATTAAAATAGATAATATTAATGAAAGTTTAGCAGAAGCACGAGAAAGCTTTAAAAATGGAGAAGGTTTTGTTGAATTAAATACAAAGTCTACACCAAATCAAAGAAGACAAATTAACAACAGACTAAATCGTACTTTAGCTTATTCTAATGCAACCAGCGATCTAGAGCAAGTGTCTGGAAGTATGACAATTCAGAGTAAAATCACTCCCAATAATTCTAGTATTTTGGAACTGAGAACAGGAAATCATAAACGCACAGTCCAATTTTTACAAAGAGATGTTGAACTTTTAGATCCAGGGGATACATTCTTTTCAACCCTCAGACTTTCTAATGAAAGATTTGGCCCTCTGACTTTCATAGGAAATCAGATGCCTTTGACTAATACTGACATTAATCCTATTAACGAATCTAGCGGTGCTGAAGTTATTTTGACTAACTCCCAAGGACGACAATTTGTACAACGATTTAATTCCGAAGATAACACTATAGTACCAATTCCAGTCCGCACATTTGATTTAGCATTCGATTATTTTGAACTCACCAGAGTCGATCGTATAGGTGTGAGTTTTAAAAAATTTGATGGTTATCTATCTTTACCTTCAGTTGAATTATTAGCTGCGGGTTCTGCTGGGGATTTAAACTATAGTGCTAGCTTAGGAACTTGGTTTAATATAAATGCCAACTCAGCGCCTGAAGTTTCTAATAATAATTTAGGGTTAGCAGAACCATCTGTGGGTATATATGCCAGTATTCTGGCTAACTATATTAAAACTCATGTCCAGTTAAACTCAAATAAAAAACCTGTAGCTGTCAATACTCACATACCATCATTAAAAATTGACTGGAATAGTGCATCAAATAACAATAATCCTTTTTCAACTGTATTCAGCTATTATTTTAATCATCAAGAAAAACATCTAAGTTTTTCCTTAGCGCCTGCAATAGCTTTTATTCAAGATAATAGCAATGGTGAGTTTTTAACACTGTTTAGTGGTGAAGTTAGCACTAGTACAGGCTTAAATATTAATACTAACTTAGAGTTAGGTAAAAACCTTTTTTATGAGTTAGAAGGCTTGCAAAAAGTTGGTAGAAACTTCTCTGTTGGTGCTTATATTAAAAATTATTTTACTAAAAACGTGGGTTTAAATACCCGATTATCTGGTCTAAACTACGGAGCCATTTTTAGATATAATTTTACAGATAATAATATTTTTATACAATCTAAAATTGGTACGGGAGAGAATGGGCTTGATATGCAAATTCAAGGTGGTTATCGATTTTAAATACAAAAATAAATAGGGAAGCTAAAATTAGAAAAATTTATCCTGGATTATTTGATTAAATAATATAAATTTAATATATAAAAACAATCAGTATAATCCAAGGAGGCTTCTTTCCCTTTATATCTTGGCTTTTTCCTATTGCGTTCTGCCCTTTACTTCTTGCCTAAGAATTATCAAATATCGTAGATGCAGCAATAAATTTAATATAGTTTTTGCAACTATTCTAAAGCCCCTAAGCCATTAGTACTGTTGATTGTCTGAATTAAAGAGGCTGTATCGGGAATTAATGTTTGATTATTGACTGTTTCTAAAGTTTGGTTCAAAAACGAATTGTTATTATTTGTGATTATTTCATTTGCTGTGCCTACTGTCAGAGACAAAGAAGTTATTCTTTGATTAGTTGCTCCAATATTTGTCAAAGTAGGCGTTACTGTGAGAGTTGTATTTGTGCCGGGATTTAAAAAATTATTACTAACAGGTAAAGAGAGTTCACCACTAACACTTTGATAAGCGCCGGAAGGCGAAACTATAGAAATAGCCCCACGTGCCACAGCTTCTTGTGCATATACTGGCACTGCAATAAAATTGCCTATACTGATAAAACCTAGCAAGCAAATGGTTCTTTTGATAGTTCCAGGCAATTGACGAAACACGCTATACATAATTTATTTCTCATGCTTTTTTTGATTGGCATGAGCAATATAGCGGTAACTTTTCAGAAAATTTGATTGCTAGACTACTAAAATTTGGTATAAGAATTGACACTTAGTAAATAAAGGCAAAGTTCAATAGGCAAATAGCAAGAGTAATTATTGTGTGATTGTCTTTCGCCTATTGCCTTCTAGCTTCCGTCTTTTGCCTTTTGTATTTTACCTATTGGCTAATTTAAAAGATTTCGTGAAGTATCTATTTAAACAACATCAAAAGCCCGATTTCTGCAAGAAACCGGGTTTATATGGTAATATAGTAGATAAGTTTGAAATACCGCCCCTCAACTACATTCAAGGGGCTGTATTTTTTCTTCAATCTTTTACATCTCAGTCACTCTCTACTTTATCCCCTGTCAAAACTATGGATACAAGTAAAGTAGAGTCAGTCAAAGAATCGATTCGCGTATTACCAAATACTTTGATGCAAATGCCCAGCATGGGTATAGTCGTAGACGTTTCGTCTCAACTGATGGCAAAATTTTCTCAAACAATACCTAAACAGAGGTTGAAAATCAATTCAAGAAGTGAAAGCATATAGACTAAAAGCCAATAGCTTTTAACACTATAGTGATTTTCTGTCAGTTAACAATCAGTCTATTCTAGACCGCCATTAACACTAGCTGCTCTGATAAGAGCTGCTAGGTCTTCAACTGATGTAGCAGTACTCGGCATCAATCTTAGCTGCAATGGCTGCTTCGATTGTAGAACTGGGTGGTGAGACCAGGTTTACAACTGCACCTGGATCTATTGTTAAAGTAACTACGCTTTCGTCATTGGCACCTATGGTACCGTTATATGTAGGTGTAACAACTAACGCTGGTCCGGTGAAATATGCAGAAGTGGGTGCAGTTAACTCAGCACTGACGCTGACAGAAGCACCTGATGGTCTAACAATTGTAACCGCACCACGAGCAGCAGCGTCTCCTGCATTTGCAGGTGCTGCAAAGAAATTACCAACACCAACCAAACCTAATACACAAACGCTGCCTTTGAGAATTGCAGAAATTTTCATGATTAACAAACTCCCCGTGTTGTTTTTCTTTACGTTCTCAATATAACCATTGCCTACCAAAAAAATCCCAGTAACAATACTGAAATTTAGATAAATTACAGAGGTCAGAAATTAAAAAAACTAATAGATGGAAGTAATGGCGTGGATCTGAATAAAAGCTTCAAAACAATCATATAAATAGAGTCGCAGCAAGGCTTATGCATAGCCAGTGCCTGTATAAAATTTGTGGCAATAATCACCAAATTATGGATTTTAGTTTCTAAAATCCATAAAGTACTGGAGGTAAGGCTTGAGACTGCTTTCGACACCACAATCTATGTAAACACTGCTTAATAATTCGNNNAAACTTGTCAGATATGGCTACGTCATATCTTTGNNNAATCTTAGGTGCATATTTATGGTTAATATGCTGTGGGCAACGAATTGAATCCTCAAGNNNATCGCAGTTATTGTATGGATGNNCAATATTTTGAAAGGGCAGATAACTATACGCCAATACCATATTCCACAAAATTGAAAACGGCTATAAAATCTAGTTATGGGTTGGGTGGTTAGGGTGATTATCTAGAATAGGACTTATATCATGTCCGGCAAATCACCCATAATATAAATAGAGGTAGATGAATTGGTGGGGTCGCAATGCCAAAAATCATAAAAATTGAGCCACATCTGAGTTTAGAAGAGTTAGAGGTAGGTTATCGCCAAGCCAAAAAACCAGTATTGCGGACACATTACCAGATAATTTGGCTGTTAGCCAAAGGTATGAGTACAGAAGAAGTAGCAGTAGTCACAGGCTATAGCCGAAGTTGGATTTATGAGTTGGTTTGGGGTTACAACCGCAGTGGAATTGAAACATTGGGAGATCAAAGGGTCTTAAATCAAGGAAGTAGTAAACCACTTTTAGACGATGTACAGCAAGCATTACTATGGCAGGCATTACAAGAGCCACCAGTAGAAGGGGGACAATGGAATGGTCGGAAGGTTGCTGACTGGATTGCTGATTTAATCGGTCGTCCAGTCAGTCGCCAACGTGGGTGGGAATATCTTAAACAAATGCGTTTTCGTTTAAGAGTTCCGCGACCAGAACATACTAAATCTTGCCTGGAACAACAGGCTGATTGGAAAAAAAATCTACAGACCAAAGTCGAACAGATACAAACACAAAATCCAGAATCCGACGTAGAAGTATGGGCGCAGGATGAACATAGAGTTGGTTTAAAACCAGTAATCCGACGTATTTGGGTTGATGAATGGACAGTACCTACAGTAAATGTTAATTGGCGTTTTAAGTGGCTGTGGCTTTATGGTTTTGTTCATCCACACTTAGGTCAAACATATTGGTGGATACTGCCCTACGTCAACATTGAATTATTCAACAAAGTACTTGCAGATTTTGCACAACACTTTGGCATTGGTGAGAAAAAACAGGTAGTTTTAGTTGTTGACCAAGCAGGATGGCACAAGAGCGCCAAAGTCAAGATTCCACAAGGTATACACTTGGAGTTTTTACCTTCCCACTCTCCTGAATTACAACCAGCCGAGCGTTTGTGGACTCTTACGAATGAACTGATTGCTAATCGCAGTTTTGATAGTCTTGATGAGGTTGAGGAAATTTTAATTCAACGTTGTCGTCAAATTATTGACCAGCCTGATTTTGTACATGGTTTAACCAATTTTCACTGGTGGTCGAAATTTGCAGCTTAATTATGGGTAATTTACCGGACATGATATTATTACGCAAGAAACCTCTGAAACTCTCATTCCTCCGTGAACTCTGCGTCCTCTGTGGTTCGATTTTCTGTTAACCGTGCGTAAGTCCTGTGGAAGATACCCAAGGCATCGCGCAAAGCACCCAAAAATTTCTTAGGAATCTTGGCTTTCGCGCCTACACAAGTTAATTTTTGAATCTTTGACTACAGTTATTTAAATACAAATAGATTTTTAAAAATCTGATGTCTATCCTTTACCAGTAACGAGGTAGATCGTAAGCGCAGCAAAAAATTGCCTTAGCGTCACCCTCAAGCACCATTTAACTTACTATATTTATTGTCCCCCAGTTCAATGGGCTACATCTGCCTGCCGTTAGGTCATTATGGCAAAATCTAAGAAAAGCGCTACCCCCATCAATCTCAGCGATCCACAATATTATCTTAACCGAGAGTTAAGCTGGTTAGAATTTAATGCCAGGGTATTACATGAAGCCTGTGACGATCGCACCCCACTTCTGGAACGCCTTAAGTTTTTGGGAATATTTAACTCTAATTTAGATGAGTTTTTTATGGTGCGCGTTGCTGGCTTAAAGCAACAAGTAGAGGCAAAAGTTAGCCTGTTAACTCCTGATGGTCGCACACCACAACAACAGCTAGACGATATTAGGTCTACCCTCACTCCCCATGTCAACAAACAGCACCAACATTTTGAGGAAGTACTTCGTCCTCTCCTAGTAAATCATGGCATTCATATTCTGAATTACATAGATTTAAATCAAAAGCAGCGGACTCATCTCAACAGCTATTTTGAGGAACAAATCTTTCCAGTTTTGACTCCTCTGGCTGTCGATCCTAGTCATCCCTTTCCGTTTATTTCTAATCTCAGTTTGAATCTGGCTGTTGTCGTCAAGAACCCAGACACCGAAGAAGAATTTTTTGCCAGAATCAAAGTCCCTAGTGTTCTACCACGATTTTTACCGATACCGCCTGAGTTGGGAGATCAGAACAGCGAAAAACCTGCCCACTGGACTGGAGTACCTTTAGAACAGGCGATCGCTCATAACTTGGAATCTCTATTTCCAGGGATGAACATTCAAGAATATCATCCGTTCCGCATTACCCGTGATGCCGATTTGGTCTTAGAAGAAGATGAAGCAGATGATTTGTTGTTAGCGATCGAACAGGAATTGCGAAAACGGCGTCTGGGTGGTAGTCCAGTCCGGCTAGAAATTCAATCCCAAACTCCTGAAATAGTGCGATCGCGATTATTGCAAGATTTGGAATTAACAGAAAGTGATGTTTACGAGGTAGATGGTCTTTTGGGACTGCGAGATTTAATGTACTTTATGTCCTTGCCATTGCCGGAACTCAAAGATCCACCACGCCAATCTGTTGTACCGTTACGTCTGCAAAGGCTGAGAGAACCAAGTTTAGACCCAGATGCACTGGAGACGGATGAAGGAAAAGACTTTTTTGCTGTAATTCGGGAAAAGGATTTACTAGTACACCATCCCTATCAATCCTTTTCGGAAACGGTTGTTCGCTTTATTACCCATGCCGCATACGACGCGAATGTGTTAGCCATCAAGATGACCCTTTACCGGACTTCTGGTGACTCGCCCATCGTCAACGCCTTAATTGCTGCTGCTGAAAATGGCAAGCAGGTATCTGTGCTGGTGGAATTAAAGGCACGATTTGATGAGGAGAATAATATTTACTGGGCAAAACGACTAGAAAGAGTTGGAGTTCATGTTGTCTATGGTTTAGTCGGGCTAAAAACCCATAGTAAAACTGTTATGGTGGTACGACGCGAAAAAGACCGGATACGTCGCTACGTGCATATTGGGACTGGTAACTATAACCCTAAAACGGCACGACTGTATACAGATTTGGGATTGTTTAGTTGCCGTGAAGAATTGGGTGCTGACATCACAGATTTATTTAATTTCTTAACAGGATACTCTCTGCAAAAATCTTATCGAGAGTTGCTGGTTGCACCTGTGAATATGCGCGATCGCTTTTTGGCACTAATTCACCGCGAAATCGAAAATGTTCAAAATGGATTTTCTGGACGGATTGTTGCCAAAATGAATTCCCTAGTCGATCCAGAAATTATCGCCACTTTATATGAAGCTTCCCGCGCTGGAGTGCAAATCGACTTAATTATCAGGGGCGTTTGTTGTTTACGTCCAGGAATCAAAGACATTAGTGAAAATATTCGCATCATCAGCATTGTTGGTCGCTTTTTAGAACACTCTCGGATTTATTATTTCCATAACAATACACAGGAGGAAATCTATATCGGCAGCGCTGACTGGATGCGTCGCAACCTAGATCGCCGAGTTGAAGTAATTACCCCAGTAAAAGACCCAGATATTGCTAAAGATTTGCAAGAAATTATGGGAATTATGCTCGCAGATAATCGCCAAGCTTGGGAATTACAAGCTGATGGTACTTACATTCAACGGCGTCCTTATGATGATTCTCCAGAAGCTAATTCACAAAAAATTCTCATGAACATGGTATTACGCTCAACCTAGGTGTAGTCCCAACCTGATTGATTAAAAAATAAGTTACTTATACCTTGACAACTAGCTCAACTTAGTTTTTTTGGAAAAATTAAATTTTTGAGCAGTTGTCTAAGTTGTTTATCATAGGTTCACACAAGTTATTCAACCATAGGATAGAGTCAGTGCTGGCACTTGTTCTCATAAACTGGAGAAGTTATTCTGAATAAATTTGTCTTTCCCCTCAATGTTAATGTTATCCTGCGAGCTCTCTACCTTGCGTGTTTTAGTAGTTGATGACCACGAACTGACTCGTTTAACTTTACAATTAGTTTTTTCTTGCCAGGAAAATATTCAAGTAGTAGGTTTAGCCAGTAATGGTGAAGAAGCTATAGAAATGGTTAAACGTTGCCATCCTGACGTAATTGTTCTAGATTTACAGATGCCAGTCATGGATGGCTGGAGTGCGTCCAGTCACATTAAAGCTATATCTCCGAACACTCAGATACTTGCTTACTCCTCAGTGGAAGACGTAAATTTTCATGGGACAAAGGCAATGTCTAGCTTTGATGACGTTTGCAAGAAAGATGTACCTACAAACGAACTTATTGCCTTAGTTAGGCAGCTAGGTCAGCGTGCAGGAGATGGTTCAGTGGCAGGATAAATGATGCAGTGATTTATTGCTTCGCCAACTCAGGCTTAGTTCAATTCTGGGGATTTGAAGACATGATACTAGTGAAGAACGTCGGTCTAGCCTGAAGTTGAGGTTAAACCGACGTAATTTTTGATAACTTCTACTCTACCGGAATGGTGCGTGTAAATTCATCAATTAGTTCATCCAGTTCTTCCAAAGCCTGATTTACGTCAATTCTCAAAGTTCCCAGGTTTGGTTGCTCCAGTAAGCTTAATAGGTAATCGCGTTTACTTTGAACTGCGACAATTCGTTCTTTTATAGTCTGTAGATCCATTATTTTTTTCCTATCTTTAACTACCTTTAAATTTAAAGTTAACTCAAAATCTAATATTCTGGAACACTATACCGCCCTTAGTGGTACAACTTAGAGTCAGTTGCCTTCCCTACGGGATGCGGCGCGAATGTAGACTAAGGAAAAATTCAGTGTTTGAAAACCACAAAGATAAAGGTGGGTAAAGTCTCGTTTAAACGAAGCCTGTGCTTTAGGCGGTAATGTAATGCCTGACTTGTTCGCTCTTGGTGTGTTTCCTTCCGTCTCTTAGCAACTGGTGTGCGATTTCTAACCCTTATATAGCAATTTAGAATTAGTTGAATACTAGCGCCTGAAGGCGATGTTCTTCCCTAATTTGTTGCTTATAACCGATGATAATAAAACTAAGGTATTCAGACTTTATACTAATTTAAGCTCATGCTACGCCAAATCTCTTTAGGAACACTCGGTCTAACTATCGGCGGTATATTAACCATCATTGGCTTCGTCGCCTATGCTGATAACAATGCCACACTCAATCTTGTCGGATTTTTTTATGGGATTCCTCTATTATTGGGAGGACTGGCACTAAAAGCTAATGAACTTAAGCCAGTACCATTTACCCAAACTACGTCACCGTCAGCATTGATACTGCGCCAGCAGCAAGCAACTGAGACTCAAAATAAAATTCGCAAAGACATCACCCGATATTGCTACGGTCAAGATGCTCATCTAGATACAACACTTTCTTTTCTGGGTTTGAGTCCCAATGACCAGGAACGGCCAACAGTAACAGGGTTACGAGAAACAGAAGTTAATGGAAGCTATGCCCTAATTTTAGAATTTGATTCACCGCTAATACCAATTGATGTGTGGCAAAAAAAGCATGAAAAAATGACCAATTATTTTGCCTCTGGATTGGAAATTCAAATAACACAGCCATCTGAAAATACAATTGAGCTAGCGCTAATCAATACTCAAAAAGAATCACTAGTCAGTAGTCAATAGTCAAGAGCAAAAATTATCGTTACCCAAACTTCATACCTGCATGACTTGTTGTTGACTATATTTTTGCAACAGTCAAAATAATTAATAATTCATAATTACAATTAGTGGTGGCTCCTGTACTCTCTATTCTCTTGTTTACCACTAAATTTTGATGAGTGTGTGGACTAGTGTACGGTGTCTTTAACTATGAATTATGAATTAGTAATTATTCTTTTGGGAATTCCCTTAACCACGATTTAACTCCCCAACTTCTTGAAGAAGTTGGGGAGATGGGCAACAATTTTTGCTTAAGATTTCTTTGGGATTCTCTTAAGCACTTACCAAAAATTTACTTTTCTAAACGAACTGCGTACCACTGTAAATATTTCCCAGAGCTAATATCTAATTCGCAGCTAGTGTCAATTAAATATTGGGCTTGAGTTTCCACAGTATCAAACTTTTGCAAGTCAGGCGGTAAATCTTGAATTATGAGTTGTTGAAGAGTTATTTTGAGCTTTTCTAATAGCTCTGATGGCGTCATAAATTGTTCTGGTTGATTTGTTTCTAGAACAACAAAATTATCCTGCTGGTACATTAATGAGTCTGGCATTTTAAAGATTTAGCGAATGTCAATAGGTTTGGATGGTTTTTGTAAGAGCTTTTGCTTGTTTGTATAGCTAACGAACGTGAATACTGGGCGGTTTATGGCTAGAACGGAATGGTTATGAAGTCACTTGAAAATAAAGTTTTTCACTAAGTTTTATCTCAATCTTATGTAATTATACTAAACCTCAGCAAGCCTTGTCGGATAGACTAAATAAATTTCAGTCAGGTGATATTAGTATTTAGTATTAACTATCTTCTGAGGGTACTTTGGCAATTGCCTTGCTCTGGATCGCTAGGTTTGTCAACTAACTACACAACTAAAGAATTAAGGTGTGTATTTGTAATTCTCAAAAAAATCGTAATTTGACTTTAACAATAGGGAAATATAAAAGTAACATTTCCTCCCATAACCATCGCTGAACAAAAAGGTAGCAATTGCCTTCGTGTTCCAATTACAGATTGTCTATGCAACTTATTTATCTACCGCTTGCTTGGCCCAACAACATTGGGCAGTCCATTGTCAAAAAACAGTTGATTGTGAAGCCAGACACGCCTTTCCCGCAAATCCTGGCATTGATGAAAATAGCGATCGCCCCCATACGATTGAGTTGCACAGCCTTTTTCAGGATAGTTCTGCAAGTGGAAGGCAACTCATGTCAGGCATAAGCCCATTTACTGTTTCTAAGCAACCACCACTGATTCTAGTGGCTGATGATGACAAGACCATCCGGGTATTGTTGCGTAAAGCAATGGAACAAGAAGGTTATCGAGTAGTCGAGGTCAATGATGGTAAGCAATGTTTAGATGCTTACGAGACTATCAAACCGGATATAGTTTTGCTAGATGCTGTAATGCCTGTGATGGATGGCTTTACCTGCTGTAAGAACTTGCTCCAGATTGCTAGGAATAATTTAATCTCAGCCCTTGCCACCTTTGATACTGACTCGACTCTTAATAATACAGTCATCTCCAAGATATGGGAGCGCACTCCCATCTTGATGATTACATGCTTGGACGATGAGGAATCTGTAAATCGTGCTTTTGAAGCAGGAGCAACTGATTATGTTACCAAGCCAATTCACTGGCCTGTATTGCGCCAACGGTTACGCCGACTACTACAGCAAGCACAAGTATACAAACAGTTAGAGGCGGCAAACGAAGCTTTGCATCACCTTGCCAATGTAGATGGCTTAACTGAGTTGGCTAATCGTCGCCGCTTTGACGATTATCTCAATACTCAATGGATTAATCTCGCACAAGAGGGATTTCCGTTGTCAATGATTTTGTGTGATATCGACTTTTTTAAATTTTATAATGATAAATATGGCCATCCGGCAGGGGATGTATGTTTACAAAAGGTGGGTGCTGTCTTAAGCCTTAAGGCACAAAAACATCAGGATTTAGTAGCGCGTTATGGTGGCGAAGAATTTGCTGTGATTATGCCATACACTCCTGCATCTGGTGCACTTCACGTTGCCGCCGCGATCCAAGCTGGAATCAAAGATTTGCAAATTGTTCATGACGGTTCTGCGGTGAGTCAGCACGTCACTCTCAGTATGGGCGTGGCAACTGTTGTCCCGACATGGGAATCTTCTCCTTCAGAGTTGATCGTGCTGGCAGATAAAGCACTCTACCAAGCAAAGGCCGGGGGACGCGATCGCTTTATCTCAAGTTCTTAATTGTCATTAGTCATTGGTCATTTGTCAATACCCATTACTTAAGAAGGATAAACTGGCAGTGTGAAGTGAAACCATGCTCCGTTATTGGGGGCAGAATCCACCCAAATTTGGCCATAATGTGCCAGGACGATGCGTTGGCATAGACAAAGACCAATGCCGTAACCTTCTGTACCTTCATCCCGTTGCAGGCGGAAGTGGTTTTCAAAGATGCGATCGCGATTCTCTACAGGAATACCAGGTCCAGTATCGCCAATACTAAACTGAACTTTTTGGGTAGTGCGGTGCAATCCGGCGATGCTAATCTTGCCACCTGCTGGAGTGTATTTGATGGCATTATCCAACAGATTCACTAGCACTTGCCGGATGCGTTCTGGATCGGCATATACATAAGGTAAATCGTTGGGAATATCTGTTTCGACCTCTTGGGATTTGGCGGTATAGCGATCGCACAACTCTTCTAGTACATCTAAGCACAGTTTACCTAGCTGCACTTTTTGTGGTAAAATTGGAAACTCAGTATCTTTGCCACGACCTACCTGCAAAAGGTCGGCAATCATCCGATCGATGATCTTAGTTTGATTACGGGCTTGTTTTAATAGATGCGCTGTCAAAGATGGTTTGAGGCGCTGAAATTGCCCTGTCTCTAAATTGTAGTTAGATTGGAGAGTTTCAATGGCGATCGCGGCGGCAGTTAGGGGATTGCGGAGATCGTGTGCCAGCATCCCAATCACCCGATCTTTAAACTGTAGCTGCTCTTGGAGGTTATCTTTTTCTTGTTTTAAGCGAAAAATTTCGTCTGAGAGTCGGATGAGTTCGGCAGAAACAGCAACTGAACGGATAGTGGATTTGGGTGATGTCACTCTAGCAGTATCGTCTATCCGTTCTTGTAAGTCTTCCTGTAATTTCAAATAGGCGTCTACAGCGGCTTGCCAGCGAGGCCACCAGTTTTTCAATTGCGCTATGATATTACTCCCAGCTAAAACCTGTCGTGGTTCCGGGTGAATTTTGATTAAAGCTGGCGTTGCTACCAATTTAAAGTGTTCTGCTAAGTAAGGTTGTTGTCCAACATCAATAGTTTGAAGTTCAAAGCTATACTCAGCCTGCAATTCTTTTAAGTAAGCACGTATTCGCTGCACCTGTTGACGGGACTTGGGGCGTCCATCGACAAACAGTAACAGTCTGGAGTGGAGCCTCAGAATAAATAGGCTGATCCTGGGAAACTTGCATGTAATCGTGTTTCAGCACTGGTAACAACCCGGTGACGCTTTACAGAAAGTAAAAAGGACTGACGGTTGTCGATGGTCGTTGTTTTTTCTTCTTAATATCTATTTTAGATTTTCATATTCCTATCCGATCTGCGTTTTTGACATCAGACATATCTTATTCAGCCTTTTGCTCCCTTTTGGTTAACTTCATCTCCAAGAAACACCCAAGCCCCTTGAATATAAGTCTTAATTTGCCCTGAATCAAAAATTTTCACCAGAGCCAGGAGGTGAAAGGTTTAATGGTATGTCAAATCGGCTAGTGCAGCACCATGTCAATTTGAGTATTCGCTTTAAGCAAGCGATCGCCCAAGAAAACACAGATGCTAATTGTATCTAATCTATCAGGAAGCTGTTAACTGTTCAGACCAAGTTTGTAGAGGTTTTTTTTTCAACCGCCAGTGCATTTGATGAAGTGTCTTTTTTGCCTCAAGCCAATCATTAACTAGGATTGGGAAAAACAGCCATAGCTAGCTATGTACTACTTCTATAACTTGCGAAGCGCACCTTCCAGCTTTCCTAAAAGAACCACAGTCCTATCCCAGAATAACAGGGGATGGTTTGATTGAGGGAAAGTTTTGGATAGGCGATGCCTACGGCGGCAAACTACGCACTTTTAGACGAAGCACTCATTGCCTTCGAGGCTGTCAAAAAACCCTTGATTACAGCACAAGTAGCACTTTCTCCAGATAATAAATTTAGAAATACTAGGGAAAATGCTGCGACTCTTGACTGCTTTACCTATTTACCCCAGTTGCCAAGAAGAACGAACTTACGCTAATTTTCTGGAATTGTTTAACACTGCCATTTTCCAGAGATTGCCTTACTCACCTTACCATCGTCAGATGAATAATTTCCAGAATCGATTGTCAGCCAGTGTTAGTTAACTCGATCTATTCCCCTCTTTGGGTGAGGCTAAGGGGGGCTTTATTCCTAGTCTATCACTTCAGTTGCTTGGCGTAGGCTTTGCCCGCCATAGGCATCGCATTACAACTAGTGCATCTGGAAGTAGATTCAAGCTTTTGCTAGCTAAACTGTGTTTTGACCAGTTATCAATCAGTTATCTGCTCTACAACTTGGATGTTTAGATAACTCTCTAAAAGATTGGTTCACAATCTAGTATCGATCGGTTTGTAGTCGGTGGCTCTACGGTTTCATCTAAATACTAAAGTCCTGACTACGAACTCTCAAATTATAAAACTCCTATCTAGCAAGCATTTCAGATTTATTTATGTTTTTTTCTCAAAGATGTTAGTTTTTCATAATTCTAGGGAACTCTATAAATAAGCATAGGAATTATCAAAACCTAATGGCTGTAAAACGAAGACAATACGGTAGCTTTTGCTACCGTTTACTCATTTTTAGAGATATCATCACTCAAATAGACATTTAGGAAGAAGACGTAGTAAGTCGGTAGTGTCTTTTAGTGATACGGAGAGTCAGAGGAGAGCAGGGAAATAAAGGAGAATAACCGTGTTCCATGCCCCATGACCCATTCCCATTTAATGGACAGTCTGCGCTAGGGTAGAAATTGAAACTCAATTTGTGATTTCCTGTGCTTCCCTGTAAACGTCCAGCTGTATTTCTAATTTGGGCTGTTATACTCACTTCGTTAACAGCCTGTGCTAATAGTCCAGTCGCCAAAAACCTTGAGGAATCTTTGGCGGCAGATCCGAAACTGCAAAGCAATCCAGTTGTCTTTGGAGAATCTCAGAATAACCAACCGCAAGCACAGCAAAACGAATCAACTGTTCAGTTACCCGCTGATTTTCCTAAAGATATCCCTTTATATTCCAATGCCAAGCTACAGGAAGTTACACCTGCTAGCGGCTCAGAAAACAAAATCTCAACTCGTTGGTTAAGTTCTGACCCCAGTAATTTTATTGCTAGCTTTTATCGCAGCCAGTTTCAAACAAATAACTGGCAGATTTTACAACAGCCGACAGATGATACAGGAGGAGCTTTTGAGGCACGTCGCAACGATTTGCTGTTGAAGGTTTCCATTCAGCCCAAATCAGTTACTAACGCCACACCTAATCAACCCCAAACGGCCACTGAATTACTGATTGATTACGTACCGAATAGCACTGTAACAGCACAACCTACTTCAACTACAAATCCTAACGAAACTGCTAACGCCGTTCCTCAACCGGGAAATTCACAGTTCATTGGCCCAATACCACCCGCAAACTTGGCAGCACAGCCACCAAGCACAACTAATAACCAAACAATCCCTACAGCCACTCCTAAATCTCAGGTATTTAACGATCTGAATAAGGCACCACAAGAATGGCGGCAACATATCCAAGACTTAGCTGCATTAGGTGTTTTATCTATAGAAGCAAAGACAACTAAGAGCAACTCCACTACTACAACTAATCAGTTTGAACCCAGTAAAACCGTTACACATCGGGAATATGCTCGTTGGCTAATCGCTGCTAACAATGCTGTGTATACCAACAATCCAGCTAAACAGATTCGCTTGGCATCAGAAAGTACTCAACCAGCTTTTAGTGATGTGTCAGCAAAAGATCCTGATTTCCCAGCAATTCAGGGATTAGCCGAAGCTGGATTAATTCCCAGTCCTTTATCTGGAGATTCTACAGTAGTTTTATTTCGTCCTGATGCACCTCTAACGCGAGAACAATTGCTGCTGTGGAAATTACCCCTAGATAGTCGCCAAGCTTTACCCTCTGCTAACTTAGATGCGGTTAAACAAACTTGGGGTTTCCAAGACGCAGCGCGAATTGACCCAAGGGCTTTAAGAGCAGTATTGGCTGATTACCAGAATGGCGAACAATCCAATATTCGGCGGGTGTTTGGTTATACGACTCTGTTTCAACCCAAAAAACCAGTAACTCGTGCTGAGGCTGCTACGGCTTTGTGGTATTTCGGTAGTCAGGGTGAGGGTGTTTCGGCTACTGAGGCTTTGAAATTAAAGCAAAGTTAAAGCTATGTCTACGACGGTCTACGTAATTTAGTTGCGGTTAGTCTAGCATCAGCATAAAAGTAGGCAATTCCGTCCTTTAGGATATAAATTTTGCTATTTCTTTGTAATACACCTATTTTTCATCAAGAAAATGTAAATCTCAGTGTTTTAAGCGTTTTTACCTGTGTTTCATAAATTTTTGAGGCATAGTTAAGTGAAACAACGTAAATTACCTCAATAGACGTACTTAGTTTTGAAGTATCTCAAAAGAGTAAGTTGTGAGACTATCGCCCTTTCATTGCTTTTAACAAGTTAAAAAGACCACAGGTAAAACAAATATGAAAAAACAAGCTGTAGCAGCGGGATTTGTTCTATTTTCTTTCATGTTGCCGACCACAGCTTCAGCTGTGAGTTTTGATCGGCTTTATGTATTTGGCGATAGTCTTTCTGATACAGGCAATATATATAATGCTACTGGGAAAACATTCCCTCTAAGCCCACCTTACTTTGAAGGACGTTTTTCCAATGGGCCTATCTGGGTAGATTATCTCGGAGATCGGCTAGGTTTAAAGCCTACTTTATTAACTACTATTCCTTCCACACCTCCTACCCAAGGGATAAACTTCGCTTTCGGTGGGGCTAGCTCTGGTTCAGGTAACGCTGTCGTTCCTAATCCAAATTTACCGGGAGTACTCCAACAAGTCCTTGGTTTTGCTGGAACTTTGCAAGCAAATAATCAAACTGCTGACCCAAATGCACTTTATACATTGTGGGGAGGTGGGAATGATTTCCTTTTTCTTAACCCCGCAGACTCTACCACGCCAATTAGTAATATATCCCTGGCGTTGAATACTCTGGTAGGAGTCGGCGCGAAAAATATTTTAGTGTTTAACTCGTCAGATTTAGGAAAGATCCCAGCAGCTACAATTGACGATCGCAATCCTGCAACCCTTAGCAAATCTACTAATGAGTTTAACTTGGGTTTAGCAAAAACTGTGAGCGCTTTGAGTCAAAACCCAAATCTCAACATTATCTCTATTGATACTTTTTCTTTATTTAATCAGGCCAGTGCATTAGATTTTACTAATGTAACCGAGTCTTGTCTATCTAGGCTAGATATATGTAACCCAGTTAACAACAAGTTTCTATTCTGGGACGATTTCCACCCAACGACTGCTGCTCATAAGTTAGTAGCGGACGCTGCACTGGCGGCGATTGAGGCTAAGTCTGTTCCTGAACCTTCGATAAACTTGGGGATTTTAGCCCTTAGTGCTTTTGGTGCGGTAGGGGTGTTGAAGCGTCAACAAAAAAGGTCAGCAGTCCGGGTTATAGATGGACAATTTTCTCATATAACAGTTAAAAACTAAACTAATTGATGTGAGATTGCGATCGCTTATTTCAAATTATTGAAGAATTAGTTATGCACCATTCTCCTAGTGGTGCAGAAACCGAGATTAACCAGTTGTTAATGCAACGATTTGCCGCACTGGGTGTAGAAGTCTGGGGCGTAGCTTGCCGCCGTAGGCATCGCGCTGATAACATTATTGCCAAGATTCCAGGGAAAAATCCAGACCGAGCGATCGCTAATTGTATCGATTTATTAAAAGCTTTCTGCGAAACTGAGTTTGAGTGATAATTCGAGGCTTTGATTTGAAGGAGCGATCGCATATTAACCCAAAATAGCGTGAATTTTTCTGGTTGTAGAAAATGTCCGTAGGCCTAGCCCGTCGTAGACATCGCACAGCAAGATTATTCCTACTATTGATGTGACGTGAGTCAGATAATTTGCTCTAATGCCTACTTCTGTTTATTTCTCTTTGGTTTCGGTTGAGTAAACCACCACGCTAATATCCCAAAGATCGCCGTAGCTAAAACACTCCAAAGTAAAGATGACACCAAAGGGTGAACTGGGTACTTGAAATTTATCTGTGGTGCAAAGGGTTTATCTATGTGTTGGGTGACAATACCAGAAACTATTGCACCGCCACCAAGGGCTATACCTAGTACTTGGATGGTGCGTTCTAAAGAGCGATCGCGTTTGGCTTGTTCTAACTCTACTATGCCGCGAATTGTACCAATCATCTGGTCAAAGAGGTTTTGACCGGGGGTAAGATAAGCTAAGTTTGTGTTAACTTGTTCGACAAAGGTATCTTCAGCTAGTTCTAGGAAGTTGGAAAAAAATTCTAAATTATCTGAGTCAATGCCTATTTTATTTAGCTTGTCAAGATATAAACGATAGTTTTTACTATTAGTTTGAATTGTAGTTTTGTGCAGTTCTAAATCTCTTAAATAATCAACATAATTAAAAGAAATTTCTGGTATTTCCTGTAGCCATTGATTTAAATTACCAAATTTTGAATCTATAGAGTTATTTTTTTGCTCTTGAAATTCTTGTTTATACTTTTCCAGCTTATAATAAGCCGTTCTAGCTTGTTCGTAACACCATATAGCTTCAGAACGAGCATAAATAATTTTACTGCGACAAAGAAGAAGGTCAATTAAAGGATAATAATATTCTCCCTTGTTTTCTAATTCTGTAGTTTGGTAATGAGTATTTAACCAAATTAATAAATGACACTGTGTTTCAGGAAAATCAGCATCATTGTTATATTCAAATATCGGACTACCTAATAATTGCCCTTGATGCTGACGATAAATCTTTAGTTCTTGGCAAGTTTCTTCTGATAATAATGCTTTGACACAAGCATCAGCGAATGCTTGTTCATCATCTATTTTTCCTACAGGTTGAGCAAGAAATACTAGGGTTTGTCCTAGAGAAGCTTTGATATTTTTAGACAGTAAGCAATCATCTGGATTTAGCCGTCTTAAATCAGCAAGTTTTACTTCTGGATCAGGATAACGTAAAGTTAAATCAAGGGCGTAGGTATCGTGAATTTCTAGGGGATTAGCTTCACCGCTTAAGTGTAGATTTTGTTGATGTTGGATGGCGGTAAATTTTAAGAAACGTTCGGGAAGTATTTCTCCAGTGATGCTAGTTTTTTTATTATTTGCTTTTTCAATCAGTTCAGGTAAAGTTTCTAGTTTAGGAATACCAAGTTGTTTACCAAGCTGCTGGCATTTTAACCATAAATCATTGGCATTTTTTACAGGGGTTTTAGGTTTTTGCGATAAGCTATGCTTTAGATGAAAGGCATAAAGAGTTAGTTTGGGATAAGCTATTTTTCCTGTTGAAAAATAATCCATTTTAAAATAAAGATAAATGTCGTGGTGTTCAGATACTTTACCCCACCCTAACCCTCCCCTTGCAAAGGGGAGGGAACCGGATTTTCTTATTTCCCCCCTTTATAAGGGGGGACTAAGGGGGATAATAATTTGATAAAAATTACAACATATCACTTTTCAAACAACCTCTTAGCCTAAGTCGGTTTTTTTGTCTCCTTAGCAGATGACGAACTTTGTTGAATCTCATTAAGTATATTCTTTTTATCAAGTTCGTATTTGGGAATATTTGTATTTGCTTGCTTATCGCCTGGCGCTCTTGTTCCTATTTCCTCAAATTCTGCTAAAGCTTTCTCTACTTCAGGATGTTCTGAAAGCCAATATGAGATAGCATCGGATAAAGATTTAATGTCATCAGTTTGGTTATTAATCAATTTTATTAGTGTAATTCTATCCTCTGAAAATAGAGAAGATTGAGTCTTCAGCAGATGGATAAAAATATTAACAGTTATTTCATAATCAGACATTATTATTCTCCTATTTGCCAACAGCAGTAAATGCAGCCCAATGAAAAGGAGAGTTAAATGGTTGCTCTCCAGTCATATTATTAATTTGACGACGTATCTTTCCTTTCTTAGTGTTATCTAACGCCAATTTTTTTACCCATTCCTGCAATTCTTCTTTAGTCGCATCCCGCAACCAACGCTGCGCTTGATTCATAGCAAGTGGTATTGACATATCTGTAGCATTTTTTAAAATTTGAATGAACTTAATCATTAAAAAGGATGTTGATAAATCGTTTACCGTCCATAAACTACTTACAACACTGCTACTACCTGCGTAGAGAAAGCCACTAGGTAAGCCGATATATTCATCACTGGTATTATTGAAGTCAATTAAACCTGTTTCGCAGGCTGAGAGAACCACGAGACGAGTTTGACTAAAGTCGAAGGTTCGTTCAAATAAATTACCTAATGTTAAACATTTACTTAAATCTATAGCTTTGGTATCGGAAACTTTGAGATATCTTTCTGGATTAGCATCATCAGGAATAGGGGAAACGTAGGCATTTGCTAACAATAAAAAAGAATTTTGGGGAGAGTTGAAATTGAAATAACCGTGACAAGAAAAGTGAAGATAATTTGCTTTTTTTAATTGTGTTGCTTCTTTGGATAAGTCATCTTTTGTGGCTTGATTTTTGGATAATACTTGATGGGAGGGAAAGTAAGATAATATGCTTTCTACTTCCAAATTGGTGTAACTCAGGTTTTCTGTAGGATTTTGAATTGCAAATAGAGATTGAAAATCAGGACGTTTGCGCTGTTGTACCTGTTGCAGTAGTTGACAACTGGGTGCATAACTCACACCACCAGCAAATAAATCCAAAAGACAAGACGAATTTTCCGAATTTTGATTTACTGGAATTGCATGAAGGGGGAATAAGTGTAGGAATTGATGGGGAATTAGGATGAGTTTATCGCAGTGCTTTGGTATCTGGGTTAATATTTCATCAATGTGCAGAATCGAAGCTAATTGTTTAAGTTTTTCCTCTAAGTTATTTAGCCATTGGTCTTTTTGATTGTAGTAATTCTGCAAATATTGATTTACCCAATTTTCCAAAGCTTCTCGGTCTTCTGGTTGGGATGGGCAAACAGTTACCTCTCCTTGTTTTGTGACAATAAACACCAGAATTTTATCGTTGAGAATATACCACTCGATAATGGCTGTATCCTCATCCAAAGAACCTTGGAATGAGTCGAATTTGAAACTATAACCAACGAGTAAGTATTTGTTTTGCAATTCATTACGCTGGTTTCGCAACTGTTGGAGATGTTGTGCAAGGACTTTGGGATTTTCAGCTTTGCCATTTTGGATTTGATCTTGTCCTGTGGCTATTTCATATCTGTATTTTTCTAGTTGAGTCACAACATCTGGGGGGAAGATGTTTTTAGAGTCACGTTCCAGGATTTGTTCAACTAAATTACGAGTTTTACTACGTTCAACATATTCAATTGCTTCTGTGATGTTACTTAATTCCAGGCAAACTTCTACCATGCTGCTATAAAGCTTGTTCCATTCTTCTGCGTGTTTACGTTTTGTCTCATCACCAGAAAGAATTTCACTCCGCAAAGATTCAATTGTTTCTATTGCAGATTCAAAGATGGTGTAAGCTTTTTTGATATTTTCTGCCTTCTCTCCCACAATTCTATCCTTGTAGGCAGCACCGAGAATATTTTGCGTCATTGCCCAATCAATAGGAAAAGCTTCGCGAGTGAAGACAGTTAAAGCAGCAGTATAAGCAGTGATGGAATTTTCGATATTTTCTGCTTTCTCTCCTACAATTCTATTACTGTAGGTAAGACCGAGATTATTTTGCGTACCTGCCCAATCAACGGGAAAAGCTTCGCGGGTTCTGACAGTTAAAGCAGCAGTAAAAGCTGCGATCGCTTTCTCGACATTTTCTGCTTTCTCTGCCACGACTCTATCACGGTAGACAATACCGAGATTATTTTGCGCTTTAGCCCAATCTTCGGGAAAAGCTTCGCGGGTTCTGACAGTTAAAGCAGCAGTAAAAGCTGCGATCGCTTTCTCGACATTTTCTGCATTCTCTCCCACAATTCTATTAAGGTAGGCAACACCGAGATTAATTTGCGTCATCGCCCAATCAGTAGGAAAAGCTTCGCTGGTTCTGACAGTTAAAGCAGCAGTAAAAGCAGCAATGGAATTTTCGATATTTTCTGCTTTCTCTCCCATGATCCTATAAAGGTAGGAATTTCCAAGATTATTTTGGGTTGCAGCCCAATCAGTAGGAAAAGCTTTGCTGGTTCTGACAGTTAAAGCAGCAGTAAAAGCAGCAATGGAATTTTCGATATTTTTTGCCTTCTCTCCCCAGATTCTATCCCTGTAGGCAATACCGAGATTATTTTGGGTTGCAGCCCAATCAGTAGGAAAAGCTTTGCTGGTTCTGACAGTTAAAGCAGTAGTAAAAGCAGCAATGGAATTTTCGATATTTTCTACCTTCTCTCCCCAGATTCTATTACCGTAGGCAATACCGAGATTATTTTGGGTTGCAGCCCAATAACTAGGAAAAGCTTCGTGGGTGTAGACAGTCAAAGCGTCAGTAAAAACAGCGATTGCTTTTTCGATATTTTCTGCTTTCTCTCCCATGATCCTATAAAGGTAGGCATTACCGAGATTATTTTGCGTCATTGCCCATTGTTGGGGAAAAGCTTCGTGGGTGTAGACAGTCAAAGCGTCATTAAAAGCAGCGATTGCTTTTTCGATATTTTCTGCTTTCTCTCCCATGATCCTATAAAGGTAGGCATTACCGAGATTATTTTGTGTTCTAGCCCAATCAATAGGAAAAGCTTCGCGGGTTCTAACAGTCAAAGTAGTAGTATAACCAGTGATGGCAATTTCCATGTTGCTGGCTTTGCTACCCAAGGGGAATTCCTGAATTAGATTGCTAAATGTGGCAATAACTTGTGCTACGTATTCTGCCTCATCTGCTTTCGCTTCCCCAAGTCTATTTATCCCCCAACGGTGCAATATTTCTGCTAACACCTCATCGAGTTTGTCTGTATTCTTTGCCAGCAAGGAGTAAACTACCTGGGAATTACCCCTACTGTCTGCGGTTACTTGTATTACCTGCATCAAGAATTGGTAATATGTCTGTATCTGCTCCTCGTTGAGAGATTGCAAATCTACTTGATTATCTAGATTCAACGTTTCCCCTAGTTGCATTGCCAAACCTTGTAACCAATTCGCTGTCGTCTCATCCCCTTGCTGTGAAAACATCTGTGCTACTGCTTCTATTGTCTGCAAGAAGCCAATATCTACTAATTCTTGGTTTGCTGCCAAAATTTTTTGGACTTCATCGTTAGTACGGCAATTCAACAGACGTTGAATGAGGTTGAAATAGGCTTGCTGACGCTGTTCGTTCATGAGTAATGGTGTGAGATGCAACTTTATCATGAGATAAATTCGACACCAACACGCTAAATTCCAGAAAAGTGTAGAATTTCATCACAAATGATGTGTTTCTGACAATGAAACAACCTCGTGGATGAGTATTTTTTACTTGTGAACAGACAATATACTGATTTTGCGATCGCTTGATTTCCAAAAGATGCGATCGCGTTTTGCTAAGAAGCTTTTGAGGAAACATTAAGCAACACCCACCCAATATAAATTGTCATCTAATCGAGGGGGAAGTTCCGGTGTAATATTGAATTTTAAATTGTTACACTGCTCTGTGTTCGTCGCAGTTTTTGATGTAACGACGTAAAACAGAGTTGATTAAGGTTTTATATTCTCCGCTTTGAGCTTGAAACCACTCTAGTATATCTGGCTCAATCTGTACCAATTGCTGTGCTTGAGGTGCGGGAACTCGGAGAGTAGCTTTCTGAAAAAAATCTTCTGTCAATGGTGGAATATCAGAGTAGTCAATTTCTTCATCGTTCATTGACTCCAATGCTGTCCAGTTAGTACGAGAGGTATTTCTCAAGTTTTTGTCGCTCATACCGATTTGCCCTTCGTGCTGAAATGATCAGAATCACATTATTTTTGCGTTCTGTCCAAACTACAACGGCTACACCGTTGCCGAGGAAACCTATACCGAACCAACGGTTTTCTCCGTAATCAAAACGATCATCTAACTCAATTAGCATTGGACTTTCAAACATCTCAGGAACATCGGCAAAATCAATCTCATGTTTGCGAAGATTCTCTAAATTTTCCGCCTCATCCCACTCAAACTGCATGAAAATTTAGACACGCTAATTGAACCATCTCTATTATCCTGCATAATATCCCAATACGCTCGGTGTTAGAGATAACCTGATTTTTGTGTAGGTTGGGTTGAGCGATAACGTAGGCGCAATGATTTTGTGATGCCTGCGGTAGTCTACGCCAACGCATTTATAGATTTGGCGATCGCATTTGCTATTTCGGAGTACGCAATTGCTATTTCGGAGTACGCAATTGCTATTTCGGAGTACGCAATTGCTATTTCGGAGTACGCAATTGCTATTTCGGGGTATGCAATTGCCATTTCGGAGTATGCAATTGCTATTTCGGAGTATGCATTTGCTATTTCGGAGTATGCATTTATTGATTTTGCGATTACTGTTGCTGATTTTACTTATTCTCAAACAACAAATCGATATGAAAAATGAGTAAAAACACAGGCAAACTCGTAATTATTTTGTTGAACTTTTAATGAGAGAAATCCACAAAACTACCCATCTCAGGCAAAAGCATACTCCACTATGTTGAAAAAGGAATTATTAAAAAAGGATGTGTTATGTCTTTAAAAACTCGCGGTTCTGCTGCTATTGAAAAAGCCCAACTTCGTCTCGCCTTGCTTAAATCTATTGATGAAAATCTGGATTTAGGACATGGGTTAACCATTGAAGCTTACAACCACCTAATCAATACTACCCGTGCGATGGTAGAAGCTAATAATACGCTGGTTTCCAATCTGGAAGAATCGCGTAAAACAGTAACCCAGATGGATAAAGCTCTCTCCGAAATGTCTGAACGAATGCTAAGTGGAGTTGCAACTGTCTACGGCAAAAACAGTATGGAGTATTCCAAGGCTGGCGGCTCTAATCGAAAACGAAGTAGACAATCTAGTTCAAAAGTTACTCCACTTGTAGCGGTTCTTACTACTCAACCTACTCAAGCTGCAATTGCGAATGCCTCAACTAACGGTAATGGCACAACTCCTCTGCTGCAATAATCCACACCTACTTAAACAAGAAACCAGATCCCCGACTTTTTAGAAAAGTCGGGGATCTTTTTGTCGCCAACATTTTTTTATGTCAAGGATGCGATCGCTCCCGAATTAGTAGTAAATACTTGAATTCCTCGCACTGTCACATAATCACCATCATCAGTAATAATCTAGGTTTGATGACAATAATTTGTCACAACGACATCAATGTGCCACCGATCATAGATAATTAGTCACTGTACATGATTTGTGTCAAACTTGACTATTGAGCAATACTTTCATTAAAGCCGATGATGGGATTTGAACCCACGGCCTGCTGATTACGAATCAAGCTTGCTCTACCACTGAGCCACATCGGCGTACACAATCTAAGAGTATAACATGATTTCATCATGGTAGATCAAAATCCTAAAAATCGCCTTAATTCTGAACAGTATGCCAGCCTCAAAGCAGAAATAGCCGCTCCTTATCGGGGCTTACGACAATTTTTCTACATTGCTTTCGGTGCTTCTGGTTCACTAGGTGCATTCGTCTTTTTCTTCCAAGTGCTTGCCGGACGAAATGTTGAGAGTGCTTTGCCAAGTTTAGCTCTCCAAGTAGGAATAGTTGCCTTAATGGTTTTCCTTTGGCGCTGGGAACAGCGTCGGCAACAACGCCCCCAATCAGGTAAAAATCCTAATTCCTGAAGGGAGAAATTTTAGCTAGTTAATTTTTGACTACTTTCTTTTGATATATCTTTATATTCTTCAAATTTATTAATGCTTTTATGAAGATTAAAATATCAAGAAAGAAAAAATAAAAAAATTATTAGGAAATCTTAAAAAGCAAAAATTTCTGAGAAAATAGAAATCATTGAAACGGGGTCAGCCAATATAAAGACCCTGACCATAAACCCAATCACATTTAAATGGGGTTAGCTATATTTAAAGACCCCAATTTTTATGTTTAAAAACCCTAGAATAAAAAAACTCAACATTAATTGGAAGCGCCAGACTAACAAATTATCAGTCTGGCGCTTCCAATTTGCTAACTAGGTATTTACTGAACTGTTACCAAATAGGATGAAGGAATTGGTTGGGCACGTCCAGCATTAACAAGTGCCTGGTAGACAAAGGCAGCAACCTCAGCTCTGGTTGCCTGACGATTAGGATTGAGTTGCTTCACTGTGGGATAGTTGATTACTAGTTGCCGTGCAGTTGCAGCAGCAACAGGAGCGATCGCATAATTAGGAATCTGGGCTGCATCGGTGTAAAAAGAAAGGATATTTTGATTACTTGCAGTTAAGCCCAAGCCATTAGCTAAAGCGACTAACGCTTGCACTCTGGGAATTTGCTGCTGTGGCTTAAAAGTGCCATCGGGATAACCAGAAACAAATTGACTCTGGTAAGCAGATTGAATGGCAGCGTAAGCCCAGAAATTGCTTGCTACATCCTTAAACTGAATGGCTGGGCGTTTGGCTGCTGGCGTTAAAGCTTTAGTAACAATAGTGGCGAATTGAGCGCGGGTTACAGGTTCATTTGGTTTAAAGCTACCATCAGGAAAGCCCGCAATAATATTTTGGGAGGCTAAAGCTTCGATGTAGGTTTTTGCCCAGTAATTTGCTGGCACATCTTTAAAGGCAACAGGCCCTCCAGGGGGTACATCAACACTGGCGGCAACAAAATCTACTGAGCCAAAAATCTTTTTCTGATCGATATCGTTGCCAACAGCGACAATCTTACCTGTTTTGGTGGCGTTGTTCACATCATAACGAGTGTTGTTGCGAATAAGATTGCCACCAGGATTTTCGTTAGTGCCAAGGTCGGGTAAAGCACTAACAGTTGCTACAACTCCATCCCGCTTATTATTTTGAATGACATTCTTACGCAATACGGGCTTCGCTGACTCTGAGATAAAAAGACCGTCTTGGTTTTCGATAATTTGGTTTTCTACAATTAGAGGTGTGGAAGTGCCACCGATCGCAAGACCAAAACCAGTATCCTGAAATAAGTTACTCCGAATTTCTCCTTGGGCAGTCTTAGCAATTGAAATCCCATTGCCTTTGTTTTGCACAAAGAGATTGCCTTCGACTTTGGGATTGCCTGTACCTGTGACAAAAACACCCTCTCTGGCACTGTTAGTAAAAGTACTGTTTTGGATAATCGGATTGGTTGACTCCACCCACACACCCGTACCCCGGCTATTTGTGTTGGTGACGGTGACACCAGTAATCGTGGTATCTTGTCCGGCAAGGATTGTAATGTTCTGTTGGGCAAAGGTGCGACTAGTGTAGAAGCCTCCACCTGTAATCAATATTGCCTGACCTTTTGTAGCTTCATCACCCCGCAGTGTCACCCCTGGCTTAAGTAAAAGCGGGAAGGTTTCACCACTTTCTTGGTTATAGTTACCAGGTGCTAATTGAATAACAGCACCTGCTTGGGCTTGACTGAGAGCGAAACTTATGCTTTTGTAGGGTGCAGCTGAGGTTGCACCAGCACCAGCCCTATCTGCACCAGTTGCTGGATTAACGTAAATTGCTGCGGCAGTTGCTGGAGCTTGCGCTGTGCGAGTTGGGGCGATACTTTCTGGGTAAGTTGCACCAGCATTAACCTGACCAGGTAGTAGTAGTGAACCACTAGATACAACGAGCATTGCCGTGAGTCCGGCTCCTACGCGCAAAGTATATCTGAGATGACTGCTAGAAAGAAGGCGAAAATTTTTCGCTAGAGAAATGTGATAACCCCGATATTTCATTTTTTGAGTCTGTGATGTGCTTAATTACGGTATGTCGAACAAGGTTAAAGGTAGCAGCTTTGTAGCTGCTGTAAAACCCATGCAAACTATACTGGATGATTAGCACTGATTCAGCTAAATTCCTTAGATAGATCACAGAACTTATACATTGCTTATATTTAGGACTTACGCACAGTCATGGGAAATCAAACCACAGAGGACGCAGAGTAATAAGATTTAAAGAGGTTTTTTGCGTAAGTCCTAATATTGTGTTAGTTAGAAAATTTTCGTATGGCCACTATGGGGATGAGGCGATTCGCCAGTATTTAACAAAGCCAGTAAAGTTAAACACTATATTTTTACATAGAGTGTCTAAATAGCCAGATTGGTAATATTATTTTTGATCAAATTAGTCCAGTTATTTATACACCGTCTCGGAGAGCAGATCGGCAGGCTTTACGAGCCGCTTTGGTACTTTCTGCTAGTCAAGACAGGCAAGTCTCGCTGATTGAAATTATTAAGAATTATCCTACCAATGAAGTGGAAGTTGATGGCAATCGCTTGGAGAGTGTATACCGTCAACTCCGCCGCTTACAAACAAACCTACAAGATTTATTAGGTGTTTAGTAAGCTAAAGTTTCTAAAGTTTCTCGTAAATACCGTTGTACCTGCTGTTCCAAGCGAATTCCATGCAATTGAGCATCGCGTTCTATTTGCCAACGTTGAAAACCTGAACTAGTGGAGATCGCACATTTGAGACTATACCAAATTTCAGTATCGGCAGAAAATTGGCGATCGCTAGAAGCTGGAATTTGAGCCATAGTTCCTTAATTCCTTTATTTTAAACTTCAACGGTAACTGGACGTTAGGCATTGGGCATTGGTTATTTATTCTTCTCTGCTCCTTTGGTCACTGAGCGCAGCCTCTCGTAGAGAAGTGCTGCCCCCTGCCTCCACTGCTCTTCTCTCTAGCCCTTGAAAGTTAAATAATATACTTTATGGGCTACTACGAATCTGTATTTATCCTAAACAAGGATTGCAATAATCGGGGCACGATTTGATTAACCCGGACTCCTAAAATGGTGAAATCTTGCTTAATCTTTTCTAAAGATAATGGCTCGATGCCAGCGAATTCTGTCTCATTAATCACCAAAACTCGCATTACACTCACAGGGATTTGTAAAAATAGATTGCTGCCCAAAAAGGCTAATCCCGCAAGCACTAGTGCAAGGCTACGCCATTGTGGGAGAAATTTAGCTGAATTTGCTACTAATGGGGCAATTTGGTAAAGATTCCACAGTACCCAAACTGATAATACTGCTGCAACTAATGCCAGGATACGATTTAACTTTGTATTAATTAAACAGAGAATTTTTCGCTGCCGTTCAGTCAGATTTTCTGGCTTTAGGGCTATTCCTAAAAGAGCAAATATATAAAAGGGGCGACGCAACTGCATCCATAGCAGGGGTAGAACACCAATAGAGGCAACTAAGACTAGCTCCACCCAGACTGGCAAAAACGGTTCGCCTACAGACAGGAACAATAAGCAGAGTACTAAAAAAACAGGCAACGTCGCCAACCCAGCGACGTGAATCCACAAAATAGGTTCAGAGCGAAATGAATGCATAATAAAAAGTTATGAGTTAAGAGTTAGGAGTTAAGAATTAGCAGCCTTTAACTCCTAACTCCTAATTTATTACTCCTAACGTCTAACCATTTTACCCTTAACACTATCTCGTTAAGGTGAGAGTGCGGCGTTTCGTAACCATCTGATAGGATTCGATGATGTCACCTTCAACCCAATCATTGAATTTATCCATACCGACACCGCATTCATAGCTAGCGTTGACCTCACGGGCATCTTCTTTCATCCGTTTTAGGGAGTCAAGGACACCTTCAAAGATCACCTTACCACCGCGTCGCACTCTGACTTTGCAGTTGCGAACTAGCTTGCCAGATTGAACGTAGCAACCAGCAACCGCACCACGACCGACTGGGAAGACGGCACGGACTTCGGTTTGACCCAAAGGTTCTTCCACTAACTCTGGTTCCAAAAGACCTTCCAAGGCATCTTGGATATCTTCTAGGAGTTTGTAGATGACGTTATATTCCCGGACATCGACACCCGCTTCATCGGCGGCTTGTCTAGCACCACTGGCAAAGGTGGTATTGAAGCCGATAATTACAGCGTTACTGGCAGCTGCTAAGTCGATATCTGTCTCGGTGATTTCCCCAGCCGTAGCCAACAGCATCCGAATTTGGACTTCGTTTTGCGGGATTTGCTTGAGCGCTCCCACAATGGCTTCCACCGAACCTTGTACGTCTCCTTTCAAGATCAAGTTGAGTTCTTTCAACTCGCCTTCTTGTGCTTGAGCCGACAGGGTTGTGAGGGTAACACGTCCCTGTAAGAGGCGGGATAGGCGTTGTCTATCTGCGCGATCGCTAGCGAGTGCTCTGGCTTCTTTTTCGTTCTGGAAGACCTCGAACTCGTCACCGACTGCTGGCACATCACTTAAACCCAACACCTCGACAGCAAAGGAAGGAGAAGCAATATCGACTCTCTTACTTCTGTCATCCACCATCGCTCGGACTTTACCAAAGGCCGAGCCAGCTACCAAAATATCTCCCACATGCAGAGTGCCATTCTGAATTAGTAGGGTAGCAACTGCTCCCTTGGCTTTATCCAGATGTGCTTCAATGACAGTTCCTTTGGCGGTACGATCTGGGTTGGCAGATAGTTCTGCAACCTCTGCTACCAACAGAATCATCTCTAAGAGCGTATCCAGATTTTCACCTCTAATGGCGCTCACGGGAACCATGATTGTCTCACCGCCCCAGTCTTCTGATGTCAGACCATACTGGGTCAGTTCTTGTTTAACCCGCTCTGGCTGTGCCCCTTCTTTGTCAATTTTGTTGATTGCCACAACAATTGGCACTCCCGCAGCTTGGGCGTGACTAATGGCTTCAATGGTTTGAGGACGGACACCATCATCAGCAGCCACTACTAACACCGCAATGTCTGTTACCCGCGCTCCTCGTGCCCGCATAGCTGTAAAGGCTTCGTGACCAGGAGTATCCAGGAAGACTATCTGCTGAGGTTTGCCCTCATGCTCCAAATCTACATGGTATGCACCAATGTGTTGAGTGATACCGCCAGCTTCGCCAGCAGCCACTTTGGTTTTGCGGATTGAGTCGAGCAGAGTTGTTTTACCGTGGTCTACGTGACCCATAATTGTCACGACTGGCGGACGGCGGTGGAGATATTCTAGGTCTTCTGCACCGACCATTTCCGTGATTTTGCGAGCTTCTGCTTCTCGTTCGACGGTTTCGACTTCTATTTCTAGTTCTTTTCCTACCAGGGTAATTGTGGGAATATCTAGATTTTGAGTGATACTCACCGCCATACCTTTAAGGAACAGGATTTTGACAATCTCTGTATCGGCAACGCCTAATACGTCAGACAGTTCTTGCACAGTCAACGGCCCTGTGATCGTCACTTTTTCGGGGCGATCGCGCTTTGTCTCAGCTTCTTGGCGACGGTTTTGGTGATGGTCGCGACCCGAAGACTTGGAACCAGACCTAGAACCAGATTTTCTCCCTCTTGCAGTTGGGGCGCTAGCAAGGGTTGCACCTGGCATCTGTACAGGTCGAGTCGCTTTCGGTTTCGGAGGACGAGCGATGGAAAGGCTGACTTGGACTGTGGCTGGTGAATCTATATCGTCATCATCCAGCAAATCTTCTTCAAACTCATCATCAAGGATGGGTTTGATCCGCTTGCCTTTGACGCCAGCTTTCGCCTTCTCTTTAACTTCGTCAATGATTTCCTCTTCTACCCACTTTTTGCCGCCTTTGGTCGGGCGAGGCGGACTTGGGCGTTTCAAATCGAGGAGATCCGGTGTGACTGGTTCATCACCCAATCCTTGAGATTTGCCCGCTATGCCTGACATCTGTCTGGGTGGAGTAGCGATCGGCATTGCGGCTGCTACTGCTTCACCTGGACGTGCAGGTCTGGGTCTTTGTCCCTCTCCTAGTTGTGATGGTGCAGATGGTCTATTGCCTCTCTGCTCTGGTCTGCTGGGTGCAGGGGTAGGACGACTTATCCTTTGTGGCGCACCTGGTGCGGACTGGTCGGTTGGCAGTTTAGCGACTCTTGGCTTAATTTGTTCGCGATCGCCTTCCGCGGGACGTAGCCGTTGGTCGCGTTTGAGGATCGGTTTATCTGCCTGAGATACTGGCTGTTCATCTGCCACCACCTGTGCTTCTTCCGCGCTCGGTCTGGCTGGAGGAGCAACTAGTTGCGGTTTGATTGGTTTTTCCGATTTCGGTCTCGGTGAAACTGTTTTTTCCGGTTTTGGGGATGCTATTTTTTCCGGCGCCGGATTTGGATTAGGCGTTTGTTCCAAGTCAGCGATCGGAGGTTGCTCTTGAGTCTCAGATTGAGTCCGGGGCACAGGTCGAGTTGGTGCTGCCGGTTTCAGGGGTGAGACTGGTGTAGCGAAAGGCCGTGGAGGAGAGGGAGGATTAGCTTCAGACAAGGCAGCTTGGGTATTGTTAGCAAGTGACGCCTCTGGGGCGTTGGGAGTAGTATTTCTCAATATTTTGGGTTTGCGTATTTCCAAAATTTGCTGTTTGTGGGGTGCAGCAGGTCGGTTACGTCCGCCGTTGGGTGGTGAATTTGGCTTATGGCTGGTTGTACCTAGTTCCTTTTTGGCAGACACACTCGTAGTTGCAAGCTTTTCTGCTGCCGCCCGGATGTTTTCTGCCTCGGATTCGGAAATCGTGCTGCTATGGCTTTTGACCGCAATATCGAGCTGGTCGCAAATTGCTAGTAGCTCTTTGTTATCCAAATTCAATTCCTTTGATAATTCATAAATTCTAACTTTGCCGTTGGTCATCCACTCTTCCCCTTTAATTTACAGTTTTAGCGGATGGTTGCCTGGTTTGCGACATCTCCATCCTTGGATTACTGTTTTTAGACTGCCGTTCAGTTTTTGCTTAGGTGCCTCCAATCAGGAAAGAGAGATGTTTCGGTTTAATAATGGCATCCCCACCAGGAATGATGGTTGAGGGATACCCATAAAAATTTCTTAAATAAAAGATTTTTATAGGAACCCTTGACGCCGAACTGCGCCTGAGCGCTACCAGGTTGCCATTTTGTAGTTTCTTGTTTTGTTGATTCTGAGTCTTCCACAACACAATCGATTACATCTTGTTCTGGGAATGTTGCCTCGCCCCTCGCTATTGGAGAGCCGAATGCGTTTTACACCCATTTACTATTTTGGCACTAACCTTAACGATCAACAGAGGGTGTGATGAAAGCGCGACTTCGGCTTTCGACACAATTTCTCTAATGATTACGTCACAAAGTTGTTCCAACTAAATTTGGTTTTGGGTATTACTGGGGGCTAGACGTTGCGACAAGCTTTGGTACAGTGCTTCTGGCACTGATGCATGTAGCGATCGCCCTAGTCGATTTTTTTTTTGAGCCGCTTGTAAGCAACTCGTTTCTGGACAAATATAGGCAGAACGCCCCATGCCCTGATCCAATTGTACCTTTCCATCGGGAAAGACGCGGACAATCCGCCAAAACTCATCTTTTGAGCCTACTTTACGGCAACTAATACAGCGCCGATAATTTGGTTTCATCGGTTCTTTGCGATCTCAGTCCAGGATTTTGGGTGTAAAAAGAAGTTTATTATTACTATTTTTTACTTATACCAAATAGCTTTTGAGAAAATTATCCTTAAGACTGAGACTACAATCTACAGTATCAAAACTTTACAAAATTAATCAATTATTCATCATCGTTATTGTCAAAACTATCCTCCTCTTCTAATTCGTTCTGATTTTCATCCTCGAATTCTTCTTCATATTCAAGATCGTCTTCTTCTGATTGCTCTGATTGATATTTTGTTCTGACGGCTGCAAACTTAGTATCCTCTGCTGCATAGTCATACTTAGCTTTGTCTTTAATGTCTATTTTCCAACCAGTCAGACGGGCTGCCAAACGGACGTTTTGCCCTTCCTTACCAATGGCCAAACTCAATTGATCTTCAGCTACAAGTACGTGAGTTTGCCTCGATTCTGGGTCCATTAGGCGTACTTCATCCACCCGTGCTGGACTTAAGGCATTAGCAATGTATGTTGCTGGGTCTGGCGACCAGCGAATTACATCTATTTTTTCACCACGTAATTCGTTGACTACCACTTGAATTCGCGATCCCCTGGCTCCAATACAAGCGCCTACTGGGTCTACATCGCGATCGAGAGTATCTACTGCTATTTTAGTCCGAGGGCCGACATAACGGGAAGGGGGNTTTGCCTCCCTAGCTACGGCAACAATCCGTACAACTTCATCTTCAATTTCTGGGACTTCATTGGCGAAAAGATAAACTACCAAACCAGCATCAGCACGAGACACAAGCAACTGTGGCCCTCGTTGCTGACCTTGGGAAACTTTTTTCAGATATACCTTGAAGGTGGCATTTGCCCGATAATTATCGTTGGGCAGCTGTTCCCGCTTCGGTAATTCGGCTTCTACTTCTGGCTGACCAAAGCCGCTGCTAACTGCCAAAACCACTGATTGCCGCTCAAACCGCAGGACTCTTGCTTGGAGAACAGTTCCTTCTAAATCTTGGAACTCTTCTTGCACCATCTGGCGCTGTTGATCCCGTAATTTTTGCGCCAATACTTGCTTAGTTTGCATCGCCGCCATCCGACCAAATTCTCCTTGGTCGGGGGTAACATCCAGCACTACAGAGTCGCCTAACTGCGCTTCGGGAGCGACTTGTTGAACTTCGTCTAGGGAAATTTGATGGTCTGTATTATCTACTTCTTCAACAATGGTTTTGGTGGAAAGAACGCGAAATCCTTCTCCTTCAATATCGAGTTCTACTTCAAAATTTTCAAAATAATCTTCGTCAAACTGTTTGCGCTCTAAATTTTGGGCGCGGCGATAGCGTTCATAGCCTTTGAGTAGTGCTTCTCTAATAGCTGATTGAACTGCAAGCCGGGGTAAATTCCGTTCGCGACTTATACTTTCAATTAATTCTTTTAATCCAGGTAAAGTAACCATTGACATAAGCAATCTCCTTTAAAAATTAGGGAGTGGAGAGAGATGCGATTAATCGCGCCTCTACTGAGTGGGGACTAGAGACTAGGGACTGAAAACTACGCACTAGAGCCAGGGATTAGAGAATAGCTTTAAACTAATCTCTAACCTCTAGCCTCTAACCTTTAGCCCTTAGTTCCTAATCTTTAGCCTTGAGCTAAGGTGCTCTAGTCTCTAACTCTTGAGCCATAGCCCTTTGTTTATCGGCGCTCCTCTAACTGCACCTTAGTAATTAGGGAGCGGGGAATTTCGACTACACGACCTTTTTGGTTTAAGTAAAGTGCTGTCTCATCCCGACGAATCAACAGACCAATCCACTCTTGTTGTCCGTCGTAGGGGGGCGTTGTGGAGATAATGACAGGAAATCCTTTAAAGGAAATAAACTCCCTGTCTGTTACCAGTTGCCGCGAAATACCAGGACTAGACACTTCCAAGACGTATGTATCTGGAACGATTTCCGCAGCATCTAAGGAGGCTTCTAAAGCACGGCTCATCCTCTCACAATCGTTCAATCCAGTGTCTTGCTCAGGATTGCGAATGTCTACCCGCAACACTGGTGGACTTTGGTTGGTGTGAAAAACCACGCCAACCACTTCCAAACCCAGTTCTTCTGCCACTGGTGTCGCCAAATCAATAATTTGTGGAACTAAAGGATGAGCCATGAGAGAATTCAATAAAAAAAGTGGGCATCGACCCACTTCCTGCGATAGGTATATCTTCCAAGAAGTCTTGTGACGAACCAAATAATGATTCGCCTAATTCGAGTTTAGCGCATTTCTTTTATAGTCGTGTATTGGGAATTGGGCATTAGGAGTTAAGAGTTAGGAGTTAGAAGTTAAGAGTTTTGTTTACCCCCTTGTCACCTTGTCTCCCTTGCTCCTCTGCTCTCCCTACCCTTCCCGTATTTTTGGGAGAATAGTGCCTTTATCCACTACCACGGGAACTGATACTTGTGTTCGTAGCTGCCGGGTTTGCTCGATAATTTGGTCTATGTCTTCTTGGGATAAACGCTGGACGTAGTTGAGTTTGATTTCCTCTAAGAAGTCAAAAAGTAAACTCTGAATTTCTGAGAGTACATGTTTTTCCTTGATTTGAGATCCCAATACCTTGGTGAAGCTTTCTATTAGTTGACTGGTGAGTTTTGCTCCTACAGGGTCTTCAACAGCGCTAATTAAAGTTTTATAAAGATTAGTTGTGATTTGAGTCGCCAGTTGTTCGCTTAATTGGGTTTGAGCCTGTCCCACGCCAGGGAGATTCTGGAGGTTGCGGTAGACGGGGACTTGATGGAAGACGGTTTCGATGTTGTGGCGCAGAATGGCAACGATCGCAGGTTGGATATCAGGTAGCACTTGGTAGACAATTGTTTTTATTAAAAGACCTGCGATCGCTTCTACTTCATTCACATTATTAATATCTATGTAGGGACGTAAATTTTCTTGTTGGGAGAGCCAGCTTGTTAACTCACCCCGCTGAATTGAACCCTGAACCTGATTAATCACCCTCACCACGACAATTTCTGTGAGTTCTTCGGCAAAATTGGCGACAATCCCCTGATTAATTTGCTTTCGCACTGGATGCAGATTGAATAACTGCGCTTGATCGAGGCGAATTAATACAGGTATGATTCGCAACCCTCGCCAAAATGGCAGTAGTAAAAATAAATCGTACCAACGCCACAATAGTGCTTCTAACCAGCTAAAACCAGGATGTTGGCGTTTGAGCAAGAAGGTACGCCCCAGCAATTCTACGCCAAATAAAATTACAAAGGGTAAGTCAATAAGCCAGAATTTATCAATAAAATCGCCATTTTCCCCGATTTGGCGGTAGTAGTTACTGGCGATCAAAGGGCGGATGCTCTTGTTAAAAAAATTAATTTCTTCAAGCCAGCCATTTTGTGATAAGTGCGGCTGACTCCAAAAAGTAGCGAAGGACTGTTTTGCAGATTCTTTGCGGATGTGCGATCGCATCCTTTGTTTGATTTTTTCCAGCGTCCCACTCTTATTAGCTCCCGCAAACGGGTTACTGTCAATCATCTCGCTACTAAGACGACTTATTTGTATTAATTTGCCATTTACTTGAGGCGACTGTAACCCTGTTTGTCTAACTTCTTCTTCTAATGCGTCTACTGTTTTCAGATAGTTTTCTGTGTCTCGATGGGCTTCAATACCTTTTATCGGGTCATAAATCTTAGTAATTTGGGGAAGTTTTCGCAAGTAGAAATCTCGCCAAGGTACGTAACTTAAATCAAACAACACTAAACTTAAATTTACGGTGGCAGTAATTGCCATAAATCTTTCAAACCAAAGATTACGCTGCTTAGAAGATTTTACATTTTTCATTTTTTTGTAATATATAATACCTGTTTGGGTATTTAAAATATAAACTCTTTCATTTATTAATTTTCGCCCCTTTCTAGTCGAGTAGACCTCAATAGAAGGGGACATCTGTCATGGGCGTCAACTTCAGCCCAAACCAAAACCCCTTTAAAACCTTTTTTCCAACCATAGGCTAGAAATACTCTTGATTGCAGCATAGCCACAGGTAAAGAGACACAGACTACCTTTTATTTTAAGTTGACACAAATGCTCAGATGTGGATTACACAGCAACTTAGTGTTGAAAAGGTGTATTCGATTCAAATGATCAGATCGCTGCTGTACCTCTACCAATACAAGATGCTTCTTTTGATAGATGACATAAATTATTTTTTAATTACGGAGTTAAATTTAACAAAAAAAAATCACAATTTGTTCAAAATTCATTAAATAATCGTGAAAAAAGTTATTAAACAAACTTAAAATGCAGCTGTTAACGTTTACAATCCTGCTGATTTAACCCAAAGGAGTTTTGAAGTATGTGGTGTGGGTTTGGAAAATCAAGCGCAACCTTTGCTGTTACTTGCCTGATGACTGCTAGTTTGGTAATTGCAGACACAGGTTTTGCAGCCCCTCAAAAAAGTTATACGCCCCAGCAATTCCGTGAGGTATTGCGGGGATTAGGCTATAACGTCAAGGTAACAAATACTGCTTTGACGGATGAGGAAACTAAAAAGGCAATTCGAGAATTTCAGACTGGTTATAAGCTAAAACCAGTTGATGGCATTGCAGGGCCAAAAACCCAAGATTTTGCTGCTAACATCGTTCAAATTCTGCACAGAAATTTGAATGCAGTGGTAAAACCAAATCCTCCCTTGCCGCGCGATCATTTTTATGGTTCCCGCACGGAAGAAGTGGTGAAGGAGTATCAGAAGAAATATCAGTTGCAAGAAACTGGAATTGCTAATTTAGCACTCCGCCAAAAGCTGAATGAAGAAGCAAAGACACTCTTCAGCCAGCCGACAACTAAACCAACAACTAAACCAACAGCTAAACCAACAGCTAAACCAACAGCGACACCAACAGCGACACCAACAGCGACACCAACAGCGACACCAACAGCGACACCGACAGCGACACCAACAGCTACACCGACAGCGACACCAACAGCTACACCGACAGCGACACCAACAGCTACACCAACAGCTACACCAACAGCTACACCAACAGCTACACCAACAGCTACACCAACAGCTACACCCTAGCCCCCATAAAAAACTCTTACCCCAAAACTAGCCCCTCAGGTCATCTGATTTGGTTCTTCTAAGGGTCTGCCCTTGGGTGTAGGTAGAATTGGACGGAGATCGTTGTAAGGCATAGGAATGTACTGCACGCTGGGTCGTCCTCCTTGTGGCTGTGGGTACAGATCCATGAGATCATAAATAGAATGGGGCAGTCCGACGGTTACGGGCAGCCCCATTTCTGTTGCTTCTTCAATAGTGATGGGATAGTCGTGGGTGACGCGCCCAGTTGTCAAGGCTTCGATAATCGGTTCAATATTTTCTGGCAGAACTTTTTGTTTAGGTATACTGTCTTTTAGCAAAGTTCGTACAAATCGCTGTACCTGCTGAATTGCTTTGCGTGATAAATCGGCCATAATTAGAGTTTGGTCATCAATCTCACTGATGGGTTTATCTTCAACCACTTTCAGGATACTGGCTGCGGGGTAATTACCCAGTTGGGGATCAACTGGCCCTAAGACAGCGTTAGCATCCATAATAATTTCATCAGAGGCGATCGCAAGCATTGTACCGCCACTCATAGCATAGTGGGGTACAAAGACTGTGACTTTTGCTTGGTGGCGAATTAATGCTCTGGCGATTTGTTCTGTAGCCAAAACCAAACCACCAGGAGTGTGCAAAATTAAGTCAATCGGTACATCTGGCGGTGTGAGGCGAATTGCTCGCAATATTTGTTCTGAGTCTTCAATAGTAATGTAGCGAGATAGGGGAATTCCCAAAAAGCTAATGGACTCTTGACGGTGAATCAGCAAAATCACCCGACTTTTGCGTTCCTGCTGGAATTGTTGTAAAGCACGCAAGCGCCGATATTCTATTTGACGTTTTTGCCAAAGGGGTTGCAAAGAAGTCAGAAGGAGGAAAATCCAGAATAAATCACCAATACCAAAGCCCATATAATTTATTTTTGTTCAAAAATAACGGTTGCCGTCATTATTGTCACAAATTTGGGGCGATCGCAGTTCTATCTGTAGATTTATAGAAAAATTACGAATTATTTACTACCCCCTTCGCCAAATTTTAATAGTGTCGTCATCACTACCGCTAACTAGGGTTTGGCCATCGGGACTAAAGGCAACGCATCTAACATAGTTGGAATGCCCTGTAAGTGTACTGATTTCTGTACCACTGTGTATGTGCCACAGTTTGATAGTGTTGTCCCAACTGCCACTAGCGAGAAATTGTCCATCCTGACTAAAGGCGACTGACCAAACTGAATCAGAATGACCTGTGAGAGTACGAATTTCTCTGCCTGTATTTACATGCCACAGTTTAATCGTGTTGTCACCACTGCCACTAGCGATAATTTCCCCATTTTTGCTGAAGGCGATACAGTTGACAAAGAAAGAATGGCCTGTGAGTGTGTAAATGTTTCTACCTGTGTATATTTGCCACAGTTTAATGGTGTAATCATTACTGCCACTAGCCACTAGTTGTCTATCCTGGCTATTGGTTGCAAGCGTTCTTGGAGAGTAAGCAACTGACGAAACTGGGTCGGAATGACCTGTGAAAGTTTGGATTTCTATGCCTGTGTGTACCTGCCACAGTTTAATTGTGCAGTCAGCACTGCCACTAGCTAGAAACTTGCCATCTGGACTAAAAGTAACGGAATTCACCCAATTAGCATGACCAGTGAGAGTGCGAATTTCTTTACCCGTCTTGACATCCCACAATTTGATTGTATTATCCCAACTCCCGCTAGCTAAGATTCCTCGGTTCAGGTCTGCAACTCCCGCAGATTTGCCGGATTCGCCTTGATAAGAAAGGTTTGAAGAGATTGGGCTAAAGGCGACGGAATGAACCATACTGGAATGACTAGAAGACCAACGACCCAGTTGACGCACTAACTTACCAGTACCGACTTGCCAAAGTTTGATGGTCTTGTCATTACTGCCACTAGCAATAAATTGTCCGTCTGGGCTAATGGCGATCGCATGAACCATACTAGAATGACCTTTGAGGGTCTGTATACATTGCCAGTTCTGCCGATCTAATACAACAGGTACAGGTATAGTTAATTTCACTCTAGGTGTTATCACTAGAGTAGATGATATTTTAGTTATATCTTCCCCAGTATCAGGGCCCAATAAATCTAACCACTCCTGCACAGACTGGGGACGATACGTTGACTCCAGATCCATGCCGCACATAATAGCCTGATTTACCCTGTTGCTGATGTTGGGATTAAAATATTGTGGTGGTTCTAAATTAATATTGTGACGTCTATCATCTGCACTAGTTGGTACAACTGCGGTAAGCAAGTTATACAAAGTAGCGGCTAGGGCGTAAATATCAATGTATTCTCCTCGCGGCGCTTCTGATTCATACTGTTCAGGTGGGGCAAAACCAGGAGTACGATACACTGTATGCCTTTGGATCATATTAGGAACAAATTCTCTAGCGATGCCAAAGTCTATCAGCACTGCTTCTAATTTATCAATGCGGATCATTATGTTGCGTGGTTTGAGATCCCGATGCAACAGTCCTTTAGAATGGATTAGGGTCAAAGCATCGCCAATTTGCCGGATGTACAGTAGTGCTTCTGCCTCTGATAGCACCCCTATTCGCCTCAAGCGCTGTGCTAAGTCTTCCCCTTCGATGTAATCCATCACCATGCAGGGCAAATTCCCCTCATCAAAGATGGTTTCTATCTGTACTATATGAGGATGGTGGCACACAGCCAGCCGAACTGCTTCATCACGAAAGTCTTGCCGTAACTTGTTTCGGTGGAGTATCCAGGCGGGGTGATTCAGGATTTCTTCTTTGAGGGTTTTAATCACTCGCTGTTGATTTCGTTGATTTCTGGCAAGATAAGTAATGCCAATTCCGCCTTCACCTAATTGGCCTTCAATAATGTAGCGTCCCCCGAATAAAGACTTTCCTGCATTCCACACCATTAGTAATATTTGACAATTGCTGGTATTTATTTTGGCAAGGTATCAGAACAGCCAACACGAATTTTTGGGAATTCCATTTGAATCGCTGTCGTAGCTTTTTTGCATATAGCTTACTTAGAGAACATTTTCATTAACCTCAATAATTACTAATAGTATAAAGTTTGGATATACCCTCATAGTTTTGGCTAAACCATGCCTTTACATGAAAATATGAAAGTTGATTGCTCATGTTAGAGTAAACAGTGACTTTAGACATATTTGTTCATAATAATTTGACTTGTAGGTAATCTAAGATTATGCTAAAGAATCTCAATTTGAAACAAAAATTTACAATTCTGCTACTGGTAATTTTGACATTTGGTCTGAGCTTGAGTGGATTTACTCTTTCTTCTCTACTGAGGGAGAATGCCAAACAAGATGTTAGCTCAACTGGTCTCATGCTGATCCAAACAATGAGTTCTGTTCGTAAATACACCAGTACTCAAGTGAATCCAAAGCTAGTTGATAAATTGGCTACTGAATTTTTGCCGCAAACTGTGCCTGGATACTCAGCACGAGAGGTGTTTGAAATTTTACGGGAAACAACAGACTACCGTGATTTCTTTTATAAAGAAGCAACTCTCAATCCCACAAATCTTCGGGATAAGGCTGACGGTTTTGAGACGGAAATTGTAAAACAGTTCAGAAATAAACCAGACCTTAAAGAAGTTAGTGGATTTCGTTCAATTCCTGGAGGGGATATCTTTTATATTGCTCGTCCCTTAGCAGTTTCTGAACAAAGTTGTCTGGTCTGTCATAGTGTACCTGAAGCTGCACCTCAAAGTATGATTAGTCTTTATGGTGCTGCTA
>NZ_JAUDRJ010000003.1:2579048-2676548 GCF_030382115.1 Nostoc sp. GT001 | reverse complement strand
GCCTAGGCTTTTGGTTTTGAGCTTATTCCTCAGCACTCAGGAAATCTGGTTTCTTAGAAGAGGGCTTAGACGTTATAAGCTAGAAATCATGCGCCAACTGGTCACAGCACAGCCCGATGCGACGTTAAGCGAATTGCGGGAACGACTTTATGAGAAAACAGAGGTGTTAATTGGGGTGGCCACAGTGAATCGGATGGTTCGCTGGAAACTCAACCTAAACCTCAAAAAAAAGTCTCCACCCCACGAAAAAAGGCACTGATGAAGTCCAATTGGCCTGATTTGAGTACTGGAAACTCTTGAGGGGCATACCTGTGGAAAATCTGATTTTCTTAGATGAATCGGGGGTTAATATCATGTTCGGTAAATCACTTACGATTAAGCCCCGATTTTAATCCACCAGTGAAAACCAGTTAACCCTTGAATCAAATCTTGCTGTTGAAGCAAAGATTGACAGCGATGAAATAAAATTTCCTCTAAATCATCAAGTGTCTCAAATGTTCTATTGGCAATTGGTTCATCAACCAAAGTCCACAATCTTTCTGCGGGTTGTAATTCAGGTGAATGAGATGGTAAAAATGTTAAATGCAGCCCTTCTGGAATCTTTAAATTTTTACTGGTATGCCATCCAGCTCGGTCAATAGCTAAAAGAATGTGTTTATTAGCACCTAACTAAAATTCCGAGGCAAAATCTGCTAAAACCTGATTAAATAGTTCAGTGTTGACATAAGGGAGAATCCACCAATAACTTTCTTCAGTTTGGGGATGTACAAAGGCATACAACCATAACCACTTAAACCTCCAATTGATCTTGGCAATTGATGTTTCCTATCGACGGAACATAAACTCGTCGAATAATTGGCTTAATTCCTAAACGATAGCGAAGCGTTAGCGAGTCCTCGAGCGTCTGTTCATCCTCGCACCAAAGTTGAATTTCTGCATCTGGGTAATTATAGCAACGGACAGGGAGCTTAGGACAGCAATAAAATCACAAAGTACGCTGTTGAAGACGCGTTTCCCGCAAACTGTCCTAACGGCTTTGGCGACTGCTATAACCCTCTTCTGTCACTTTCCGGAATAAGCAAGTAGTAAATAAGTTAAATTATCCAGAACCATAACCAGGTTTAAATTGATTCATTGCAGCAATTAAATGATTGAATCCTAGCAATAAGTGTGAATTAGGGAAAATGCTTAACCAGGGATAAATCAACCAAAATAGTAAGAGTGGTTGGATAATTAGACGCAGATTATTTAAAGTATTTTTCCATCCGTATTCGCGGTTCCATTGCGGATGATTAGAAAAATCAACATCACTATTTTCTTCTGCCTCAGTCTCAATTTGACGAGATTGATTTAAGCCTAAGAAGGCGGGAGAATTTAAACTAATCATCGTGTAAACACAAAAAATAATCTCCCACCACCTCTCAATATGTTGGAAATTGGTGAAACGGTAATCTGTCCAGCCTAGTTCCTGTTTACACTGCCGAAAACCATATTCTACCCAGGTTCTTAATCCATATAAGTCGCCTAAAGTTTTCTTGAGATTACCTTGAAGATTTGTCATCACAAAAGAAGTAGAATTTTCTGGCATGGTTTCTGGATCAGTAGTTATTTCCCAGTAAGTTATGGCTCTTTTTTTACCATAAATTATTTCCCTAATGTATCTAACTTCTGATTTTTGATTGCTAAATGTTCTCTCAAATTTACACCATTTATTCGCCCTAACCCTTTCTCCTGCTGGCAACCAAACTCCATGATTACTTCTAATTGATACAACATAAGCTAAATTATATTCAGCTATTTTTCTAATAAATTGACTACTTTCACCATATAAGCTATCAGCCAGTACTAATTCAATATTAAACCCTGATTCAATTAGCTCTGTAATAATTTCTGATGCTAACTCTATTTTCGTTTTGTATTTATCTGACTCCTTTAGTGTTCCTTTTGGTTTAAATACTTTTACAATTAATGGAAAAGTTATATTAGAGTAAACTCCATAAGCATTAACTGAAACTATCCCATTATCTATCTTCCCCACGCTTCCCAAATATTGTCTAGCCACATAATCAGTCTTTTTACCTTTTTTTCTATCTCCGGTTTCATCTATGACTACTGTAATTGCTTGACCATCTAATTCTTTCTTCAATCTATTTAATCTTCGTTGTTTTAACTTATTTACTGACCAATCTGAATTGGCTAGAAAATGATGTAATGACTGAGCTGAGTTAATACTTACAACTTTCGCTATCTCTGGTAATGATTTTCTTTGAATTTGGGACATTATTCCCAGATGTAAATATTTGAAGCACTCATAATTTCTTACTTCTCTAAACAGGTCTTTATACTCTGCACAATATTCATCTATGGTGGCAACTGTTGGGTGAGCATCTCTTGCCAAATGTTTCAAGATTTGTAATTCTACATCCATTGACCTACTTACCTTTCAGGGTTTTATTTTTTTATTCTTTTATTCAGAATACCCGGAAAGTGACAGAAGAGGGATAACTTTGAGTTCTTCAACTTCTGTAGCTAGTTTTTTTTCCAGGCTTCTTGCTCAAAAGGATCGCTGTTGGTGTGAGACGGATGAGGTACTCGTAGTCTAAACGTCATCTGCCGTAATATTTCCCACTCCCTATATCTACTAATATAGGACTTACGCATTGACAGAAGCAATTAAATATGGATATAGCTTTTCAGCCATTCAAGTTTGATTTTTCACCATTAGCCAGCGATCGCGCTTTGATCTGAAGCTAGTAGCCAATAGCCTGAAACAACGCATTTTCGTTCATACACATGATAATCTTTTTGTACAGTGCGTAAGTCCTATAATCTTTGTTCCAGTGACTTCACTTAACCAATCTGCAACTTTTCGTCCATTCCAGAGTCCCCCATCTGGCGCGTTTTCCTGTAAAGCTTGCCACAGATGTGCTTGATGCATATCGTCTATTAACGCCTTTGCTCCTTGGTTTGAAAGGCGGCGATCGCCAATTCCACTTATACCTAAATCGTTATACCGTTTAACCTTTATTCTATGCAGCTTCTTAGAGAATTGGTATGAGGTAATTTTGACAATTTGTGGAGTAGTAAGAATTCCGAATTGGGGCACTTGTATTACCAGCAGAAATATACGCGTTTACCTGAGAGAAAATGAATGCACATAGCCACGTTTTTTTGTCGGATTATTAACAACAAACATCTTAAACTCCTATTCTCTCGTCGAAACTAGCTGATTGCTCTCACTGGCGATCGCACCCTATAAGTTAGTCACAGAGATACTTGGGCAGTTTTCGGAGATGTCTAATGGATAACTGCTCGATCCATAAAAGTGATGAACTTGAAGCTTTAATCATCACTGCTGGAGCTAGCCTCATTTATCCCCCCCTACTCCCCTTTCAAGGGCAGGCTTTTAGGCTTTCGATAAATAGTNNNGAATATTCTCAATTATTGAACGTAGTTTTAAGTTCTCAGACAATGGTTTTGGTTTTAAAATCCCAAAAATTTGTCNNNTCAAAAAAACCTGCCCCAGAAAGCCCCTACTCCCCCGATTTTTCACCCATTGAGAACTGTTGGTCGAAGATTAAGAACATTCTCCGTCGCATCGGTGCAAGGACATATCCTGATTTACTCAAGGCATTAGATGCGGCATTTGCAGAAGTGACGATAGAGAATTACGCTTGTTGGTTTACTCACTGCTGCTACTGTACTTCAGAAGATTGATAACCGCTATATTCGATTGGTTAAAGGTTTATCGCCTGTCACGTATCCCCCTCTGCTTGTGGTGCAGACATGATTTGCTTTTGCTGCTCTTGTAGCCAGTTTTCAAAGAGTTCATTCAACAGACGCATTTTCATAAATTCATCCAGTTGTGCTGGAATAAATTTTTCTAAACGCAAAATTACAAACCATTCAGCGATACGGGTAGGGGGCAATATCTGACCTGGTTGAGTGCTAGAGAGCATTTGCACCATTATCGGATGTAGTGCATTCAGTTCAATCGGGCCTACCAAGCCACCAGTTTGGGCTTCCGGTCCGAGTGAGTATTCCCGCGCCAAATCAGCAAAAGAGTTTTCTTTTGCTTGAATCCTGAAGTATAGTTCTTGGGCAATTCCCACATCCTGGGTTCGTAGTAGGGAATAAATTACTTTGTCCAGTTTTGCCTTGGACTGAAAAAAGTAAGATTCCAGTTTATTACCCCAAGTGGCTTGCTTGAATTTTTCAATTTTCAGCTTACGAGTAGTGATAACTTCTAGTTGATCTGGATTCAGCCCTTGATGTGCCATCCAAGCCTGGATGTCTTCTTCATTTTTGAACTGTTTTTCGGCGTAAAACTGCTGTTTAGCTTGGGCTACTTCCTCTGGTGTACACTCTATTGCAATCTTGGCAGAGCGCGAGTTTTGCTCTATTGCCTCATCAATGATCAATTCTCGCTGCAACTGTGGCAGCATTTGATAACTTGCCAGTAAGGAAATCAGTTCACTAGCTGTGATTGTACGATTACCGATTTGGGTCGTTTCAGTCATTAGCTTTCGGGCATCTCAAGAATATTTAGTCTGTTAAAGAAGCTATACCGTAGCTCATTTACTAGGAGCTTTTACCTTAATTTTACAGAGTTAGGTATACTAACCTCACTTTCGCAATAATTAAATAGTTACTTGCTAACATACTTAAAAATATACAGTTTATATGAGTTTTTATCAAAGATTCTACGCAAATACTAGCGGATGTAAAGATAAAGACAAAAGATAGTTCTCGCCACTACGACTTTAGAAGACGAAGTTTATCATATGGAGCTAGGCTATTTTGAGGTTTCTATGATTATGTATATAGGCACAGTGGTATTAGTGTGGCGGTTCTTCTCCCAACCTCAAAAGAGCGTTTGGTAGATAAGGGAAGACGTTAAGGACGTTAGTGTTAGTGTATGTACTATTACGGAGAAGCAAGGTACGAGCGGCGTCTTGCACCTAAGTGTTTGGAATTTTCTCATAGTAGAGCAGGTGTGATGTGCCAAGGGCAACGCTCCTACGTTGCTAAAGCGTCTCTACGAGACACTGTGCGAACGCTATCGAGTATCTAAGGATTTCTTTACATTTATCAGAGGTGTAAAAAGGCATGCATACTATTCTGCCTTTTTACATAAGAGTATTGTATGTATCCTACAACCAAAAACTCTTAGGTCTATAACGACTCTAAATAGTTCAAAAGATCCGCCATTTCTTGAGCACTGGGTTGGAATTTTGGCATTGGGGGTGTTTCGCCACTAATCACTTGGTGAATCAGCCCATACCGAGACTTGTGCTTTGAAACAGCTTGCAAACTGAGCCCCACTCGCCCGTCTGCTTCCAAGCCATGACAACCAGCACAGTTAATTTGAAATATCGCGTGTCCTTGAACTGGGTTTCCTGTTAGGGACAGAACACTCTTGACATATGGATCGGAGGCTTGAACCAACTGAACACCAAAAAAGCCCAAAGGGACTCCTAGCAGTATAGCCAGCGTCAATAAAACGATCCGCTGAATCAAAATTTCAGGTTTGGTAATCTGGTTATCCAAAAGGTTTGCTGTGAAATTCTAGGTGTGCTAAAAAGTTTTCATTTCCTACACATAGCTTAAAAGTTCTTGATTGTGTCTGCAAGCACAGAAGACTATTTTTTTGTGGGCAGTCGCCCTCCAACAGGCTGTAGGGCGCAGGATTCATACGAAATTTGGTAAAATCAAAAACAGGCAACGAATATTTAATAATTACAAAAAGGAGATTTACAGTGGTTGAACCCCTGCTATCAGGTATTGTCCTTGGTCTAGTTTTCGTCACTCTCGCCGGACTTTTTTACGCTGCATATAAGCAATACAAGCGCCCCAATCAGTTGGGGGGATGAGAGAGTAGAGAGAGTGCCCAGTGGTGAGCGCTGAGTCTTGAGTGGGATGAGGAAAGGGGGACAAGGAGGACAAGGAAGCAATTTTTCTCCCCTACTCCCCACTCCCCACTCTTTTCATTCCATAATTTTGTAGAAAGTAAGTGATGTGTTGCCGTAAACTTTCTGGCGGCAAATTTCCCAAGCGGGAATCTCTGGCGGTGTCCAACCTTGTGAGGCGTGTTCAACTGCGATTTCACCGCTAGGATCTAAAAGTTGATAGTGAGCGATCGCTTCTAATACTTGCTGGTACAATCCACTGGCATAAGGTGGATCGAAGTAGATTCTATCAAACTGTTTACCTGATAAAGTTTTTAACTGCTGGGTAATATCTCCCCGCAATACCCGAAATTCCTGTTCGGCATTAGTTAACTGCTGCCAATTTTGCTGGATGGTGGTACAGGCTCGGCTCGATTGTTCAATTCCTACTACTAAGCTGGCTCTTCTACACAAAGCCTCTGCGCCCATTGAACCAGTACCAGCGCACAAATCTAGCCAGCGACAACCTGCAATTTCTCCTTGCCAAATATTAAAGACTGCCTCTCTTACTCGCGCACTAGTGGGTCTAGTTTCTTTTCCTGGTAAAGTTTTTAGCTGGCGATTACCGTAAATTCTCAGGCTCATTGGTTATTAGTCATTGGTCACTTGTACTGAGCAAAGCCGTAAAGCCTGCGGCATAGCTTCGCTTCGGGCGCAGCCTCTCGTAGAGAAGTATTAGTTTTAGACAAAAGACAAAGAACAAATTACAAAAAGAATATTAGGCAGGAATTTTTTCGCGGACTTGAGCAACGAAATTAGACAGGATTTGCAATCCAATATTAGAGGATTTTTCGGGGTGAAATTGGACTGCCATCAGGTTTTCATGGGCGATCGCCGCTGTGACGGTTTGAGTACCGTGAGTGATAGTTGCTGCACGGATTAGCGGGTCTATTGGGTCAACATAATAGGAATGGACAAAATACACCCAAGGATCTGACGGCAAATGCTCCCACAAAATACTTTTTGGTTGAGTAACTTCCAATTGATTCCAACCCATGTGAGGAATAGTGATGTCAGGTTCGGGACGAAACCGCCGCACTTTTCCTTTGATAATTCCTAGTCCTGGTTGGGTACCTTCTGCACTTGATTCAAAAAGAATTTGCAATCCTAAACAAATTCCCAAAAAAGGTTTACCAGCTGCGATCGCTTCTTTAATAGGTTGTTCTAAACCACGCGATCGCAGGTGTTGCACTGCTGGATCAAATGCTCCCACTCCCGGTAGGACTATAGCATCTGCCTGCTCTAATTCCTTTGGAGAATAAGTAACATTAGGAGTTGCCCCAGCTTTTTCCAAGCCTTTGCAAACTGAGTGCAAATTTCCCATCTCATAATCTACGACCGCAATTACTGGCATTTACCTGCTCCTTGTAAATTTATTATGGAGGGTTTTTCTATTCTAAATAATATTTGTTATGAAGAAAAGAATTCTATTAACTTCTTTTGACACTTGGCTAAAAGATCAACAGTCAAATTCTTCTGATGATTTATTACTTGAAGTTACCAAACTTGAGTTGATACCACATAACTTAACTTTTTTACGCCAGTTACCCGTAGATGTGCAACTTGCCAGTACTCAGGTAATGGAAAAAATCAAGGCAATCCAACCTGATTACATCATCTGTTGTGGCATGGCTGCAAGCCGTACACAATTAAGTGTGGAAGCAGTTGCTAGCTGTGGAGAAAGTATTTTACAGACAGAAGTTGATTTAGAAAAATTAGTGGTGGGAGCAGCAAAAATTCAGATTAGCTACGACTGTGGGAAATTTGTCTGTGAAGGTCTTTACTATTCAGTGTTGGACTACTTAAGCCAAAATCAACTCACGGCACGTTGTATTTTTGTCCACGTTCCGGTTCTCAATCAAGAAAATTTGATGGGGATTCTTGCCGATTTCGTATTAATTATTAACAAACTGGCACTTTCATCAAGCTGTTAATGTCTGTATGGTGAAAGAAATATCTAAGTATATGTTGCCATTGTTACTAATTTTTCCGATAGCCCAATTAACTCCTACTACACTTCCACCTGAAGAAGTCTTACAACCACAAGAAGTACGACCTTTACCAGGTAAGTTGGATACAGTGCCAACGTTTAACAGCAATAGTCCAGAATTGGTTTTGAAGGAAGGAATCTTACTTTCTACCTTTCCACCAGATGGGAAAAAAGTGCCAACAGCGCATCTGAATTTTCCTTTTCGGGGACGATTTGATATTTTTGCCCATCACGTTGCGAAAGCTGAACCAGCAGAGAATTTGCGTTCTCTTTATTTAGGGATAATTTTGCAGAACCCTAGTTCGGAACCAGTGAAGGTAAATATTTGGCAGGCGGCGAGTTATTTGAGTCAACCGGATGCCCCATTTATTCAGTTACCATCCTTTAGCCAAAACCTTTTAGGTAAAATTTTTGCTGGCTCAGGCGATCGCGTCATGTCTGATGTTTTAAGGGGAGTGCGACAAGAGATTTTCCCTGCTCAAATTGACATTCCAGCAAAGCAAAGTCGGATGTTACTAAATTTACCAATTCCTGTGCAGGGATTGACACCACCTCTCAATGGTCGGTCTACATTGATCCGATTGCAAAGTAATGGCACTGTCTATGCAGCTAGCCTAGCGATGTTTGCACAGGTTAATCCTGATGGCAGTGAGCGATCGCCTAGTTTAAAAGAGTGGCAGAATTTACTAGAGAGTGGCGATTTAGCTGGGCCACGAGATAAAACTCCCACTCCCTTAGAGGAAACTGGCAAGCCAAGAATTTATGGGCGTGTTGCGGGAGTGGTTGGTGGTTCACGATGGAGAGCCTTATTAGTAGATAAGCCTAAAGCTAGGTATCTAACTATTCCCCAGCCTGGTCAAGTGTTTTCCTACGCTCTGAGTACTCTGCATGGCGGTACATTAGGAACTGGTCAAATTCAAAGTGCGCCTATGCTAGTGCGCTATCCTGACACCGCATATCGCGCTCATGGCAACTATGGAATTCAATATAATCTGAAGCTGCCGCTATATAACAATACTCAAAGTTCTCAAACTGTTAGCGTGTCGATACAAACACCACTCAAAGAGGATCAGTTAGTCAAACCAGGGTTACGCTTTCTGAGTACACCCGCTCCTCAAGTATTCTTCCGAGGGACAGTGCGAGTACGTTACAAAAATGACCAAAATCAGCCACAAACTGAGTTTGTACATTTAGTGCAAAAGAGAGGTCAACCAGGAGAACCGTTAGTTTTATTAAAGATGAAACCAAGCGATCGCTCTTTGGTAGAAGTAGACTTTCTCTATCCGCCGGATGCTACACCACCGCAAGTATTGACAGTTTCAACTCAGGCTGAACCTCGGTAATGAGTTATGATCTACGACCACGACGCAATGTGAAGTTCTAAAGTTCTTTCTTAAGGCATTCTTCTAAAAACACTATGTCCTCTTCTTTCCACTTAGTCTTCCCACCTCGACCAAGTAGTTCCCAAAGCCCTTCTAGACCCTGCTTTTTCCATTTGTGCAAAACCTCTCTCACTGTCTGTGGAGTCCAATTTAAATGACCCGCGATTTTTTCCACATACCAGCCATGTGCGTTTAATCTGATTACTTCTCCTCGGTTTTAGTTCTTCTTTCCCAGATGAACATTTTCTAAATCAGTCATCCAAGAATTGTGTAAAATAATCCCTCTGACCTGATGCTATTAACCCTTCATTTGGATGAAGGATTTTGAAATCTCTCAAAGTTTCAGTTACCCTGAATTAACGATGACAGACGCTAAAAATGTAATCGATGGAAACCTAGAGGTTTGCTGTACTTCTCCCATGACTGGGTTTCACCGCGACGGTTTTTGTCGTACAGGTAGTCAGGATTTCGGGTCGCATGTCGTATGTGCCCAAGTCACATCAGAATTCCTGGAGTTCACCAAATCGCAGGGAAACGACCTCAGCACAGCTGTTCCTGATTTTAATTTTCCGGGATTGAAGCCTGGCGATCGCTGGTGTTTGTGTGCTTCTCGCTGGCAAGAAGCTCTAGAAGCTGGCGTTGCTCCACCCGTTATACTTTCAGCAACCCATGCTAGAGCTTTGGAAGTGGTTTCTCTAGACGAACTCAAAAAACATGCCTTAACTTCGTCTTGATTGGCCATTGGGCACAAGAGGCAGAGGTGCAGGGGGAAGGGAGCAGAGGAGAGGAATTTTCCCCTGCTCCCTGCTTTCCCCAGTCCCCACTTCCAAATCAACTCACTGGAACTTCTAGAGGTAGTTCTAAAACATTGGCAACGGCAGCAATCAATTTATTGGGGTCAATTGGCTTAGATAAATGCTGCTGGAACCCTGCAGAAAGTGCTTCTAAACGGTCTTCTTCTCGCGTGTACGCTGTTAACGCGATCGCGGGGATGCGCCCGCCTTTTTCTGGTTCTAAAGAGCGCAGTTTTCTAATCAGCGTATAACCATCTTGCTCTGACATACCGATGTCGCTAATCAGGATATCTGGTTTTGCTTGTTCAAGTACTGCTAGTGCTTCATCAACTGATCCTACCGCAGTGGCAAAAGCCCCATACTCCTCAAACATAAAACTGAGAAAGTTACGGGTATCTGTCTCATCATCTACAACTAGAACTCTTAATCCAGCAAGGGGCGTAGACGCTACAGGGGAGGAAATTTTTCCTGTTGCTTCTCTATTTCCCCTATTGTCTTGTAGGAGTGGTAGTCTTACAGTAAATGTTGCTCCTTGTCCACTACCCAAACTTTGGGCAAAGATTGTACCTTTATGCAGTTCAACTAGATGACGGACGATCGCTAGTCCTAATCCTAATCCATTGTGTGATCGCGTTGTGGTACTGTCTGCTTGCCGAAAACGCTCAAATACTTTGGGTAAAAACTCGGAACTGATGCCAATGCCCGTATCGATAACTTGAATTTGGGCGTACTGAGATTTTGAAGTTTGAGATTTTGCAGAAAGCTTAAGACTCGGCTCTCGACCATCAGAATTTTCCAAGACGGATTTTAGATTATTGCTTTCTTCAGTGTTTGAAGAATCTAAATTTTCACTATGAGATTCAAATCCAAAATTGTTCGACTGGGTTGTACTGAGGCTTGTGGAAGTAGCGCTCACACCAAAGTCTGAAATCGAAAATCCAAAATGCTTTGATAGCCTAACCTCTACCCTACCGCCTTTAGGGGTAAACTTTATTGCATTAGTTAGTAGGTTCCAGACAATTTGCTGTAGACGGGCTGGATCGCCGTAGACTGACCCGATCGAAGTATCCAGTACAGTATTTAATTGAATATCTTTTGGCTCTGCTAGGGGACGAACTGCCTCTAATGCCGCCTCCATCACTGTAAGCAGATTTACCGCAGATACGTTTAACCGCAACTGACCACGGATAATCCGAGATACATCCAAGATATCCTCAATTAGTTGCATCTGAGATATGGCGTTGCGTTCGATCGCCTCCAAAGCGCGAGAAGTGGCTTTTTCGTCAAGTTTCTTCGCGCGGAGGATTTTTGACCAGCCGAGCATTGAGGTTAGAGGCGTGCGGAGTTCGTGGGAGAGAACAGCTAGAAACTCATCTTTCATCCGATTTGCAGCTTCTGCTTCCTGTCTTGCCGTCTGTTCTCGAATCACTTGAGCGCGGACTTCTTCTGCTTGCTTGCGTTCGGTAATATCTTCAAGAGTGCCTACATAACCCAACAAGTCTCCTTGACTGGAAAGCATTGGTGATGAGCGAACTTGAACCCAACGAATGTTACCGTGAGCGGCTTGAAAACGAAATTCTTCTGAGTATTCCCGACCTTCACAAATGTAAGCAGACCAACTAGCGATCGCTCGTTCTTTATCTTCTGGATGAACAGATTCCAGCCATTTCTTTTCTAAACTATCTGCGGCTTTCAAGCCACAAATTGCCTGATAGCGGGGATTAGTATATTTACAGTTGCCTTCAGTATCAGTTTCAAAAATGCCAACGGGTGAGCAGGTACTTAGCGATCGGAATCGTTCTTCACTTTGCCTGAGTTCAGTATTCACAGCTACCAATTGCGCTGTTTGTTGCTTGATGGCTTCTGTTTTCTTAAATAGTTCTACGAATACTGTGACTTTAGAAGTCAAAATATTGGGGTCTAGTGGCTTGAGCAGATAATCAACAGCACCCAAGGCATAACCTTTAAACAGCATTTGGTCGCTGGTGCTAAAGGCGGTAAGAAAGATAATTGGAGTATGGCGCGATCGCCCCCGATTGCGAATTAAGGTAGCAGTTTCAAAGCCATCCATCCCTGGCATTTGCACATCCAGCAAAATCACCGCAAAGTCTTGATGCAGCAGACACCTCAAAGCTTCTTCCCCGGAAGTAGCTCTCACGAGATTCTCCCCTAATTTTTCTAGGATTGCCTCTAGTGCCAGCAAATTTTCTAGTTTATCATCTACTAGGAGGATGTTGACTTTGCGTTCCATCTGCATCGGTTTATTTCTGTGATAATTGACAAAGCTTGACCATCTGGGAAGCAATGTTTGAGAGTGTCAAAATCCAGTCTACTGTAATAGCAGAAATTGCTGCCTCTGGCATAATGTCGCTCTCCGCTGTGGCAGGTTCTTGTACAATGGTAATTCCTCCCCGCGCTTTTATTTTCTTAAGGCCTTGCATACCATCTTGGTTGGCTCCTGTCAATATTACACCAATAACTTGCTCTGTGTAGACATCGGCTGCCGACTCAAACAGCACATCAATAGATGGTCTAGCATAAGAAACAGGCTCATCAGTCGAAAGAGCAAAGTGACCTGGTTCAACCAGTAAATGATAATCTGCTGGGGCTATGTAGATATGTCCTGGTAGTATTTCGTCCTTGTCTTCCACTTCGCGAATTTTCAACAAAGTGGATTCTTGTAATAAATCCTGGAGTGTGTTGCTAGATTCTTTATGACGGTGTTGCACGATCGCGATCGGTACAGGGAAGTCTGCTGGTAAATTACCCAGGACGATTTTCAGTGCTGATAATCCGCCTAAAGAAGTACCAATTACCACAATTTTAAACGACACTTATTTCGCCCTCATACCACTGGAATGGGGGGTTACGTAAATAGCAAAGAGTATTTCATACTAAATCAGTCAGTGTTTTCCTGCTTCTTTGCTCTTACCAGTAACCCATGCTTAGGTGCAAAAATCATTGCTACGATAAACAACAAGGTTTGCAACACAACTATGCAACCCCCTGTTGCACCATCGATATGATAGCTGATGTAAGTTCCCATAACACTAGAAAATACGCCCGATGCCATTGCAATTAGTATCATGTGGTCGAAACGGTCTGTTAATAAATAAGCCGTTGCTCCCGGAGTAACTAACATCGCTACAACCAGAATAATTCCTACTGTCTGGAGTCCGGCGACAGCAGTTAGCGACAGTAATGATAGTAAAATATAGTGCAGCGCTCCTGTATTCAAGCCGATGGAACGTGCATGAGTGGGGTCAAAACAAAATAATAATAGGTCTTTGCGTAAAACAGCTATTGTTACTAAAGTAATTACGCTAATAATCACCGTTTGGATAATGTCTTCATTAGAAATACCCAAGACATTCCCAAACAAAATGTGCGTTAAGTCTACGCTGCTTGGAGTCTTGGAAACTAGTACCAAACCCAGAGCAAAAAATCCTGTAAATACAAGTCCGATGACAGTATCTTCTTTAATTCTCGTCTTCGCTTTGATATAACCGATCGCAATAACTGAACCCACTCCAAAGACGAAAGCACCCACAGCAAAAGGGATATTTAAAACATAAGCAATTACAACCCCAGGCATTACTGCATGGGAAACAGCATCTCCCATTAATGCCCAACCTTTTAGGGTCATAAAACAAGATAAAACAGAACAGACTACCCCAACTAAGGCACTTACACAAATTGCCTTCACCATGAATTCATGCTGGAGGGGTGTGGTTAACCAGTCTAAGAATGCGAGAGTATTCATATTTTTATAACTCTAATCCAAGCAATATCAACTAAAAATTCTCAATCAATCAGATTCATTTTGATTTCCGCGGATTATCTGACTTTTGCTGAGGGATAAATCTCCCAGAGAACCGCCAAAAGTGCGTGATAGATTTTCTTCTGTGAAGACTTCTGATGTATCACCATAAGCTAAAATAGTGCGATTAATTAGTACTACTTGGTCACAGAAAGTAGTGATAGACGCTAAGTCATGGGTAGAAATTAAAATTGTATGACCTTCCTCTCGCAATTCTAGTAATAAGTCAATCATCGCTTTTTCTGTTTTGATATCTACCCCAGTGAAAGGTTCATCTAATAGTAAAACTGTCCCCTGTTGTGCTAAGGCACGGGCGAGAAAGGCACGTTTTTTCTGTCCACCAGAGAGTTCTCCAATTTGGCGATCGCGCATTGACCACATTTGCACTCTTTCCAGACTCTCCCTCACCACTCTTTGATCTTTCGCCGACGGAATTCGCAGTATATTCATGTATCCGTAGCGTCCCATCATCACCACATCATGGACACTTACTGGAAAATTCCAGTCCACCTCTTCCGACTGTGGTACATAAGCCACCAAGCTTTTTTTCTGTACAGTTTTTATCGGTAAACCATTAATCAAAACCCGTCCTGTAACTGGCTTTAAAAAACCCATAATCGCCTTAAATAGGGTTGATTTACCGCTACCATTCATCCCCACTAAACCACTAATTGAACCTGCTCTAATTTGCAAAGAAGCACCATGTAAAGCAACTTTGCCGTGGTAAGCAACTGTCAGATTTTCGACATCAATACTAATAGACTTCACTAAAAATCACCTCTAAGATTAATCATTAGTTTGTAATGAGCGGCTCCAGCCTTTTTTGCGAATACTTAACCTTTTCTAGAGAACAAAACAGGACGAAAGTCCTTACTACAAGCTAATTTTAAATAATTAAATTTATTCTTGCATACTTGCTCACTTTTCCTCTAATCCCTGAGTTAGAGTATTAATATTAAGTTCTAGCAACTTGAGATAAGTTGGTGCTGGCCCATTCGCTGGAGAGAGGGAATCAACATAAAACACTCCACCAAACCTTGCTCCCGATTCTCTAGCTACCTGACGTTGCGCTCCATCATTGACTGTACTTTCACAGAAAACTACAGGTATTTTATTTTTTTTAACTATATCAATGACTTTTTCTAGCTGTTTGGGAGTAGCTTGTTGTTCAGAGTTGACTGCCCAGAGATAAGCTTCTTTCAAGCCATAATCGCGGGTGACGTATGAGAAAGCGCCTTCACAGCTTACCATGTAGCGCTTGTCTGCTGGAACTAGCGACACGCTTTTTCGCAGTTTCTCATCGACTTCCTTAATTTTTTGGCTGTATACTTTGGCATTGGTATTATAAGTCTCTGCATTCGCTGAGTCCAAATTAACTAATGCCTTGCGAATATTATCTACGTAAATCAAGGCATTTTGTGGTGACATCCAAGCATGGGGATTAGGTTTTCCTTTGTAGGCATCCTCCGTAATTTCTACAGGCTTAATTCCCTCACTTAGGGTAACGTGAGGTACATTAGGGACGCTGTTATACAATTTCTGTGCCCAACGCTCTAAATTCAGACCATTATTCAAAATTAAATCTGCTTTTTGCGCCCTCACCAAATCGCTAGGAGTTGGTTCGTAACCATGAATTTCCGCCCCTGGTTTGGTTAAAGATTCAACAATCGCCTTGTCTCCCGCCACGTTTTGAGCCATATCTGCAATGACTGTAAAGGTGGTAAGAACCACTTTTTTACCTTTTTTATCTAGGTTAGTGTTAGTTGTGCCTGGGTTTGGACTTAACTGTGGTTGAGAATCGGAGATTGACGGGCTACACCCACTCAAACATACCCACAATAGCAGCCCAGACGCGACAACCAATTTTTGTCCGTGCTGCGGTAGTTGCATCTGAAAGTTATTGATATTAAATCTCATTATAGCAATTTCATAATCTTCTCACTTTTGTCTCACTTTAGCAGAAGTAACATAAAAATGAAAGAATTATGAAAATAATATCAGAGGAAAAAAGCGAACCTGTTGCAATAAACTGTATTTCTGAGTTATGACTTAACCTTGATTCCTTATTTTTGTCTTTTTAAAGGGCTTTTTGAGTGATTCAAATATTTTTGTTATTTACATCACAAACAAATATTTTATTATTGTGAAATACCTTACAGACAAATATGATATTTAGAGTTTTTTGTATTTAAAAAAATGCAAATCTAAATACATTATGAAAATATTTATTTGTTAAATAACTAACTGTTAAAAGTTTAATATTTATTGTTTTGACAATTCATAAAAATTTACTTAAGCTAAAGGATAGGTTAAGCAAATCAACAAACGGCAGCGATTTGATTTAGCTACATCAAGAATTGCTGTTGCAGACTATTGGCATAAGGAAATGAATCAAAACGAAAATTATTCCATGTAGGCAATTTAACCAAATTTGGCTACAAAAAGCTAAGACATGATTAAGCGTATTGAACCGCGCAGATATTGAACAGAATCCGATCAATTATGGATGGATACTTGTGGTGATGTTAGTGAGTATCCATAAATTATTGAAGCTTGACTAACGATTTTAGATTTTTGATTAGGGTCTTCTAGTTTATATCTCGTCTGGGACGGAATAAATCTAAAAGACGCTCACTAAGACTGCGCGATCGCCAATCCAAAATCCAAAATTTATTGACCAAAGTGCGGTAGATATGTCCAGGAGAAGACAATGATTGAGTATTTGACATCCTTGAACGACCACAATTTGCCCTATCCAGATACGATTCATCCCATCGTTGTCCACTTCGTCATTGCGATGGTGTTGTTTTCCTTCTTCTGCGATGTAATTGGCTATTTTACTGGTAAATCGGGTCTTTTTGAGGTGAGTTGGTGGAATATGTTAGTTGCCACGATCGCCATCTTCGTCGCGATTATCTTTGGTCAGTTTGAAGCAGGGTTAGCACAGCCTTACAGCCTAGCGAAATCCGTGCTGAATTTGCATACGCTAATTGGTTGGTCGCTTTCAGGAATTATCACGGCGATTACAGCTTGGCGCTATGTAATTCGTGCCCGCAATCCCCAAAAAGTATCGATTTATTATTTGGGAGCCGGACTAGTTTTAACCCTAATAGTTGGCTTGCAAGTATATCTCGGCGATGAACTTGTTTGGGTATATGGATTGCATACCGTGCCAGTTGTGGAAGCAGTAAAGGATGGTGTGTTGCGATGAACTCAGAATTAATTGACCAATTGAGCGGCTCTCTAGGCCCAAACGGATTACCTTACACAATTCCTATTCATCCCAACTTAGTCCATCTGACAATAGGTTTGTTCATCATTGCGATGACCTTTGATATTGTTGGTGTTCTGTTCCCCTTTGAAAAATGGGTCTTCAAATTTTTGGCAATTACTGTGGAACGTGACAACTTATTTGCTGTTGGCTGGTACAACATGTTAGCTGCCAGCATCATCACATTTTTCACAGTGGGAGCAGGCTTTTACGAAATGCTGTTGGCAGCACCACCAGCTGATATGAAGAGTGCCTGGGGATTGCAGGCAATGGAAACTATGCTTTGGCATGGTGTGGGTGGTGTGTTCTTATTAGCGCTGATTGTTGGCATGACCATCTGGAGAGCATGGCAGCGCTTCGTTTGGGGCAAACAAGAATATAAACAGACAGATAGAGAAGTGCAATGGATCTATCTGTTCGCAGGCATAGCAATCATGTTCGTTATGTACATCCACGGCACACTAGGAGCGCAACTAGCCGCCGAATTTGGCGTACACAATACAGCAGATAATTTACTGCGATCGCACCAAGACCTCAACACAACACTCAAGTAAGTTACTTGTCCTTAGTCCTTAGTCATGTGTCCTTTGACTAATACCCCATACCCAATGCCCAATAACCAAAGACCATGAAAATCCAGAAGATTTTAAATATTTTGACGCTGCTTACAGGCGCGATCGCAATCACTGTTACTAGTCTCTGGATCGGCAAGCAGTCTTACTCCTGGCTTCCTCCCCAAGCAGCGGCCGAATCCCTACTAATTGATGATTTGATTAGCTTCTTAGTAACCCTCGGTGCATTCATCTTCTTGGGAGTCACAAGTACTCTGATGTATTCTGTGATCTTCCATCGGGCAGTCAAAGATGACTTCACTGATGGCCCCCCAATTGAAGGTAATATCACCTTAGAAGTTGTTTGGACAGCAATCCCAATTCTGTTAGTGTTGTGGATTGCGGGTTACAGCTATCAAGTTTACGAACAAATGGGAATTCAAGGCCCATCGGAAATAGTTCACCTGCATAATCCGTTGAGAATGGAATCGGCTTATGCAGAACCAAAAGATGCACCAGCTAACGCTTTAGCGGAACCTGTAGAAAAAATCGACGTACTAGCTAAACAGTGGGCGTGGGTTTTTCATTACCCAGAAAGAGATATTACCAGTACCGAATTGCATTTACCAAGCGATCGCAGAATACGTTTAGCGCTGAAATCACAGGATGTTTTGCACGGCTTCTATATTCCTGCGTTCCGCCTCAAGCAGGATATTATTCCTAACCATGCGATCGACTTTGAATTTACTCCCATCCGCCCCGGACAATACCGATTGACCGATTCTCAATATAGCGGTACATACTTTGCGACGATGCAAGCGAATGTCATCGTCGAATCTCCTGAAGATTATCAGCAATGGCTGGCACAAGCTGCAACCCAAAAGCCATCCATAGCAAATAATCAAGCGGCTTCTGAGTATGCCCAAACATCCCATCAATCAGTTCAAACTGGTTGGGTTACAGTTCCACCTGCTGCACCTCCTCTAGTCAATTCACCTGGTTGAAAGGAAAGTAACCATGACTAATGTTCCTATTGAAGGTATCCTTCTCCCTGATGAGAAGCCTAACCACGAATCTCCGAGTAGCTGGAAAGAATACTTCAGCTTTAGTACCGACCATAAAGTTATTGGTATCCAGTATCTCGTCACCTCATTTTTCTTCCTTCTCGTCGGCGGTATCTTTGCGATGGTGATGCGGGGAGAACTGATGACACCCGAATCAGATTTAGTCGATCGCACCGTCTACAACGGTATGTTCACCATGCACGGCACTGTGATGCTGTTCTTGTGGACATTTCCCTCACTAGTTGGTTTTGCTAACTATCTAGTGCCCCTAATGATTGGGGCGCGAGATATGGCATTTCCCCGCCTGAATGCCGTCGCCTTTTGGATGGTACCAGTAGTTGGGATTTTGATGATGGGTAGCTTCTTTGTCCCTGGAGGCCCAGCCCAAGCCGGTTGGTGGTCTTACCCACCAGTCAGTCTCCAGAATCCCACAGGTAACTTAATTAATGGTCAAGTTCTCTGGCTGTTAGCGGTGGCAATATCCGGCGTATCCTCAATTATGGGGGCAGTGAACTTTGTCACCACCATTGTCAAGATGCGGGCCCCAGGAATGGGCTTCTTCAAAATGCCGTTGTTTGTCTGGGCAGTATTTAGCGCCCAAATCATCCAACTATTTGGACTTCCAGCACTGACAGCTGGTGCGGTGATGCTGCTACTTGACCTCACTAGCTGGCACTGCCTTTTTTGACCCTGCCAAAGGTGGAAATCCAGTGATGTTCCAGCATTACTTCTGGTTTTACTCCCACCCAGCCGTTTACGTGATTATTTTGCCTGTCTTCGGCATTTTCTCAGAAATCTTCCCGGTTTATTCACGTAAACCCTTATTTGGTTACAAAGTAGTTGCCGTTTCATCTATCTTGATTGCCGTAGTTAGCGGCATTGTTTGGGTACACCACATGTACGTCAGCGGTACTCCTGGCTGGATGCGGTTGATTTTCATGATGACGACGATGTGTGTATCTGTCCCCACAGGAATTAAAGTGTTTGCTTGGGTAGCAACTATTTGGGGCGGTAAACTGCGGCTAAATACCGCCATGCTGTTTGCCTTGGGTGCATTAGTCATGTTTGTCTTCGCAGGAATCACAGGCATTATGCTTTCCTCCGTGCCAGTCGATGTCCACGTTAACAATACCTACTTTGTAGTCGGACACTTCCACTACGTCCTCTACGGAACTGTGACGATGGGCTTATTTGCAGCCATTTATCACTGGTTCCCTAAAATGACCGGAAGGATGTACTCCGAAAGCTGGGGTAAAATCCACTTCTGGTTAGCCTTCATCGGCACCAACCTCAACTTTTTGCCCATGCATCCCTTGGGATTGCAAGGAATGTTACGCCGAGTTGCTTCTTACGCCCCTGAGTATCAATTCTGGAACATCATCGCTAGCCTCGGCGGATTTCTCTTAGGAATGTCCACCTTGCCCTTCATATTCAACATGGTGATTTCTTGGATGCAAGGCGAGAAAGCACCCGCTAATCCTTGGCGAGCAATCGGACTAGAGTGGTTAGTTTCTTCACCCCCTCCAGTAGAAAACTTTGAAGAAACTCCCATCATCATCTCCGAACCCTACGGCTACGGTAAATCAGAACGCTTGACAGCCAACCTCCCAGAATAAACGCCAACCATCGGGAAGACGCAAAAACCCTCCGCGCACCTTTGCGCTTCCCTTAGCGTACCTTTGCGTTTCAAACTCCCCCTCAAAAACCAAAATGGACAGCTATATCAATTCCGAAGAATTGCACCACACAGCCGCAGAACATACCCACGACGAAGAAGGCAACAAAATGTTTGGCTTCATCGTCTTCCTCCTCTCAGAAAGCGTCATCTTCTTAAGTTTTTTCGCTGGATATGCCATCTACAAAACAACAACCCCTAACTGGCTACCAGCAGGTGTTTCTGGACTAGAAGTAAAAGAACCGACAATCAACACAGTAATTCTGGTTGCTAGTAGCTTTGTAATTTACTTAGCAGAACGCGCCCTTCAACGCCACGACTTAGTAAAATTCCGCCTGTTTCTCTTGGCAACAATGGCGATGGGAACTTACTTTTTAGTTGGACAGGCGATTGAATGGAACGGCCTCGCCTTTGGTTTCACTTCCGGGGTATTTGGTGGAACGTTTTATCTACTTACAGGCTTCCACGGTTTGCACGTTTTCACTGGTATCCTGTTGCAGTTAATAATTTTGATCCGTTCTTTCATCCCTGGCAATTACGATACAGGTCACTTCGGCGTCAATGCAACTTCATTGTTTTGGCACTTCGTCGATGTTATCTGGATTATTTTGTTTGTCCTGATCTATGTTTGGCAGTAGAGATTGATGGGAAGGAAAACCCAGATAATTTCTCTGGGTTGGTGTATGTGGCATTGTTAATTACTTTTATGCCCCATACACCATTCACTGTAATAACTATATTTGGGTCTTAGTTCAACCTTTCAAATTCACCTTCTCCTCAAACTTTGATCCATCTTGATGAGATAAAAATTTTTCACTACTATGATAACTTCTTCGCCATTGTTCGAGCTTATCTATAGATATCGATTTAGATGTGACATTCACACCATTTCCTCGCCAAGCAACTTCTGCATCTGTTGTGAAAACCCCGCACTCTAATTGGTCTAGCCTCATATTCCAATATTCGCTAAATCGACCTTTTAAAGTAATAACTTGTTCAAATACCTTGTTTCTATGTTTATTTCTTCTTTTTCGCTCTGTTGCTCCAGTGGCTTCTGTATCAATAAACTTAGTTTCTATTAAAAACAGACTACCTTTAAAAGTCAGAAAGACAAAATCACACTTCCCTAAATCTGTATAATCTGAAATTGGAGACTTTTCAAACAACAGCAATTCAGCGCACGAGGGAAACAATTCTTTAATATTCAGAAATAAATAAGCTTGCAATAGAAGTTCCTTATCATAAGGAAATAATATTACTCCTTCAAAAAATTTTTGAATGTCCTCGTGAGTTTGGGGTTGAATTTTTTTACAGTATGAAACAAATCTATGTAGCTCATTTACGATCATCAAGTTCTAACTCCTTCCCCCGGTCGCAGCCTTAAGGGTCTTAGCATAAAAAGATACCACTCCCTCAAGGAAATTATCATCAGCATAAGTAACTAAAAAAACGATTTAAACCCTGCATACTTAAGGCAATTTACTGTTGACAGTTCAATAAAACGAATTTTTAAGTTGCTTTTTAGTATTGGTGGATTTTTGACTCCTGGCCTCAGCTACCAGTCAGCGATTTTATATGAGCAGGAAAACTGGCGTTTTGCAAAGCTTGAACAGTTATTCTAGAATCTTGTACACAAAATTGCCAACCTAAGCGAACAAGTTTACGAGAAGTTTCAGTTTGAATAATTCCAATCACTGGCATTTTTGCCTTTTCTTTGTCTACTGAATGCTCTTGTAAAATTGTTTTTAAGCGATGTAAGTCTTCCATATTACCTGCTTGCTGGGGATTTAACTCCACCATTACCATTTGTACTGTTTCTACTGGTTCTGCATCTTCAAGAATAAATTGAGTTTGCTCGTCACGTCGATCTACTTTTCCCCAAATAATCAATCTAGTATCAACTTGGAGTAAGGAACTAATGCGTTCATAAGTTTTCGGAAAAACTACAGCTTCTGATTGTGTAGTGAGGTCTTCTATTTGCAGAATTGCCATCTGATCGCCTTTTTTTGTCACCACTTTTTTGACGTTATTCAACATGACTACTGCACAAAGTCTTGTATCTTCTCTTTGTTCTCCCAGTTGTGAAAGGTTAATTGGTGTCAAAAGTGGTGTTATTTGCCGTAAAGATTTCAGTGGATGATCTGATACATAAAAGCCTAATAATTCTTTCTCCATCTGCAACTTTTTCTGTGGGGGTAAATCTGTCACAGGTTTAGATTTGGGAGCAGTTTCAAAGGCATTATTTGCTCTTTTATTCTGAGTTGAAGAAAAGCCGTCGCCCAATAAATCAAATAGATTTCCTTGACCACTAGCTCTATCTTTCGCACGAGATTGTGCCCAATCATACACTAATTCTGAGTCGTTAATTAACTGTTGGCGGTTGGATTCAATTTTGTCAAAGGCTCCGCAGTAAATCAACGACTCCAGAGTTCGGCGGTTAACAGCACGCAAATCCACGCGATCGCAAAAATCAGCGAGTGATTTAAATTCTCCTGTCTCATTTCTCGCCTCCAAAATACAAGCGATCGCATTTTGTCCCACGTTACGCACTGCCGAAAATCCAAACAGAATCTTGCCTGCCGTTGGCGTAAAATCAACACCAGAACGGTTAATATCTGGCGGATCTATAGATATCCCCATATTTGTACAGTTAGTAATGTATCTCTGTACCTTATCGGTATCACCACTGTTAGCTGTTAACAGCGCCGCCATATATTCCAATGGGTAATTAGCTTTTAAATATGCTGTTTGATATGTTACATAACCATAAGCTGTCGAATGGGATTTATTGAAACAATTAGCAGCTATTAAGCCATTTTTAATCGCAAAATTATGGTCGCGTTCAACTCCAATGTCATAAACATTTTGCTTGCCTAAATATTTACGTGTGGCTATTTTTATCATCCTAGCTTACCTCGAAAAATTTTGTGTAATTGATAAAATTATGAAATTTGTAGTATTAATAAGGTTGTAATACAAAATTATATCACTAGAAAACACTGCTATACTCTTACACAAAAGTAGCCAATATAGATGAAAACTTTGGCAAACTATTCAATAGATGGTTGATAGCCATGTATTTGCTGTTTTTAAAAACGTATTAAACACATTTCAATACATATTAATCCGCTTAGTCAGATGAATGAGGAATGGCAAGCAGAAGAGAATAAGCGATGCCCAAAGCCCAATAACTAATACCCAATTTTGACCAATATGTACTAGAATCAATGACTTGAGTCACAAAGAGAGCAATCATGGCATCCATCCGCGAGTTGCACCAACAGCTGGTTAAAAAAGAACGTTCTGCCGTTGAAATTACCCAAGAAGCCTTAGAGCGCATTAAAGCGTTAGAGCCGAAATTGCACAGCTTTTTATGTGTGACGGCAGACCGCGCATTAGAGCAGGCGGGTGCTGTGGATGCCAAAATTGCCGCAGGAGAAGAAATTGGGCTGCTAGCGGGCATTCCTGTGGGTATCAAGGACAATATGTGTACCAAGGGGATTCCTACCACCTGCGCCTCCCGGATTTTGGAAAATTTTGTGCCGCCTTATGAATCAACAGCGACGCAAAAACTGGCAGATGCCGGGGCGGTAATGGTAGGCAAAACCAACTTGGATGAGTTTGCAATGGGTAGTTCCACAGAAAACTCTGCCTATCAAGTCACGGCTAATCCTTGGGATTTGTCACGAGTTCCAGGTGGTTCTTCAGGGGGTTCGGCGGCGGCGGTGTCTGCCCAAGAATGTGTAGTTGCTCTCGGTTCTGATACTGGCGGTTCGATTCGCCAACCTGCATCTTTCTGCGGTGTGGTGGGGATGAAACCCACTTATGGTTTGGTTTCTCGTTATGGTTTGGTGGCTTACGCTTCGTCTTTGGATCAAATTGGGCCATTTGCAAACACAGTCGAAGATGCGGCAATATTATTAAGTGCGATCGCAGGTTACGATCCCAAAGACTCTACCAGCCTGAAAGTTGCCATTCCTAACTATGCTGCTAGCTTAAAACCAAACTTCAAACCCAGAGGTCAGCTGAGAATTGGTATCATTAAAGAAACTTTTGGTGAAGGTTTAGACCCTGTAGTGGAACAAGCTGTTACCAAAGCAGTAGATCAACTACAAAGCTTAGGAGCAGAAATTCATATAATTTCTTGTCCCCGTTTTCGCTATGGCTTACCCACCTACTACATCATCGCCCCATCTGAAGCATCAGCCAACCTAGCTCGTTACGATGGCGTTAAATATGGGTATCGTGCTCCTGATGCCGATAATCTGCTATCAATGTACACTCGTACCCGTGCCGCTGGTTTTGGTACAGAAGTCAAACGCCGGATTATGATTGGCACTTACGCCCTTTCGGCTGGCTATTATGACGCTTATTACCTGAAAGCGCAAAAAGTCCGTACTTTGATTAAGCAAGACTTTGAAAAGGCTTTTGGTGCGGTTGATGTGTTAGTTTGTCCCACATCTCCCACTACAGCATTCAAAGCAGGGGAAAAAACTACTGACCCCTTGAGTATGTATTTAACTGACTTGATGACTATTCCTGTAAATCTTGCTGGTTTACCTAGTTTAAGTTTGCCATGTGGTTTTGACGAACAGGGGCTACCGATAGGATTACAGCTAATTGGCAATGTTCTACGAGAAGACCAATTATTTCAGGTAGCTTATGCTTATGAGCAATCTACTACTTGGCATCTGCGTAAACCGCAAATATCTTGAAAATTGTCATTTGTCACTTGTACTGAGTTTCGACTGCGCGGTAATCGAGCGACTTGTGCCGAGCGAAGTCGAGGTAAGTCGAGATTCAACTACCGCGTAGTCGTAAAGCCTGCGGCATAGCTTCGCTTCGGGCGCAGCCTCTGTCTGCGACACGCTGCGCGAACGTAGAGAAGTATTGGTCATTTGTCATTGGTTCTTAATTCTTCTCCTCTACTCAGTAGAGACGCGATTAATCGCGTCTCTCCACTCTTTCTGCCTTTTTGGTCATTTGTTAGCCTGATTACTGACTATTGACTGTTGATTATTATCTTCTGGAGTCAAGGATTCAGCTGTAAGCTGTGGACTAAGTATATGAAGAAGACCAGCAGATGCACCGACCAATAATAAAATATAGGTCAGAACAAGAGGTATGTATGTATTTTGTTTGTTGTCTGAATTGTGACGAGCATTTTTAGAATCTTGACAGACAACATTGGTTATAAGGCTGTACGATAAAGCATTTCCATCCAGCCCTAAAGCATCTCCATAACGACGGATGAATCCTTGCAGAAAAATTGGCTCAGGCAATTCTTCAAATCGGTCTTCTTCTAACGCTTGTAAAATACCTACTCGAAGCATTGTCTGAGAGGCTATTTCTTCTATGCGGATAGATTTTTCTTGTCTTACTTGTCGCAAGCGTGTGGTTATTTCCTTTAGTTGCTCTACTTGAGCTGCATTTAAGAGCGTCACAGTCTTCTCCTGTATGGGCTAATTCTACTATTCATTGAGAAGACTTCAATCCGCATACGTAATTTTACTGAATATTTGATTTTAGGATAAATTTTTTCGAGAATGGCTTAATCCTTAATTTTAAAATGCTAGTCAAACTCCAGCTAAGTATAATTTTGGTTGTAATGAATACTTTTTTTGCAAAAAGCTTGGCGCAAAAATCAACATACCGTAACTTATAATACAAGTATTTTGCCAACGGCCACTCTGGGCTGAGATAATTGCAGCGATCGCTAATATTCTGCTCAATAACGATTAGTCATCATTCTTGATTGTGCCAACTCCTTGGTTATTATTAAATATGGCATTTGCTGCACCATAAATATTGACAAAAAATGTTTCATTGGGTTCAACTTTATTATCACCCCTGACGCCAATACTAATAACTTTGCTGGTTTCGCCATAGTCAAAAATAATTGTCCCCAGCCCAAAATTGTAATCCGAGTCAGATTCTTTGGCAGTACCATCACTCGTGCTGTAATTTACAATCACCCGTTGATAAAATTCATTCGAGAGAGTGACGACAAAATTGGCATTAGTTATCATCCCTGTTGTGCCTTCTTTGACTAATACATCTGCAATGCTAATAGTGGGGGGATCATCATCATTTGTGATAGTAGCCACTCCCAAGCTATCAGTAATTGTGGTGTTTGTAGCACCGAAGAGATTGACAGAAAATGTCTCGTTGGTTTCACCTTTGTTATCACCTATGACACCAATACCAAGAGTTTTGCTGGTTTCGCCAGGATTGAAAACGATTGTCCCGGAAGCAGCGTTGTAATCAGAGTCAGAAGTTTTCGCAGTGTTATCACTCGTGTTGTAATTTACAGTAACCTGCTGTAAACTCGGTGCGGAAAGAGTGACGATAAAGTTAGCATTAGTTGTTGTGCCTGTGTTACCTTCAGCAATTGAGACATCCGAGATACTGACAGTTGTTGGGTTGTCATCATCAATGATGGTAGCCACTCCCAAAGTATCTGCGATCGCGGCATTTGTCGCGCCTGAAAGATTGACAGAAAATGTCTCGTTAGCTTCACTTTGGTTATCGCCGATGACGCCAATACTAAGAGTTTTGCTAGTTTCACCAGGAGCGAAAATAATTGTTCCTGAAGCAAAGTTGTAATCAGAATCAGCAATTTGAGCAGTACCATCACTCGTGTTGTAATTTACAGTAACCTGCTGATAACTAGGATTGGAGAGACTAATAGTAAAGTTAGCATTAGTTGTTGTGCCTATGTTACCTTCAGCAATTGAGACATCCGAGATACTGATAGTTGGTTGATTATCATCGTTGATGATGGTAGCAACTCCTAAACTATCTGCGATCGCAGCATTTGTTGCAGCCGAAAGATTGACAGAAAATGTCTCGTCAGTTTCAAATTTGTTATCGCCTAAAACACCAATGCTAAGAGTTTTACTAGTTTCGCCAGGATTGAAAGTAATCGTCCCTAAAGCCGAATTGTAATCAGAGTCAGCAGCATTAGCAGTACTATCACTCGTGTTGTAATTTACAGTAATCTGTTGAGAGCTAGGATTAGAAAGACTGATAGTAAAGTTAGCATTAGTTGTTGTACCTGTGTTGTCTTCAGTAACAGAGATATCCGAGATGCTGATAGTTGGTTGGTTATCATCGTTGATAATAGTACCAACTCCTAAACTATCTGCGATCGCGGCATTTGTTGCAGCCGAAAGATTGACGGAAAATGTCTCGTCAGTTTCAGTTTGATTATCGCCGACGACGCCAATACTAATAACTTTGCTCGTTTCCCCAGGATTGAAAGTAATTGTCCCTAAAGCAGAGTTGTAATCAGAGTCAGCAGCATTAGCAGTACCATCACTCGTGTTGTAATTTACAGTAATCTGTTGAGAACTAGGATTAGAAAGACTGATAGTAAAATTAGCATTAGTTGTTGTACCTGTATTGCCTTCAGTAACTAAGATATCCGAGATAGTGATAGTTGGTTGGTTGTCATCATCAATGATGGTAGCCACTCCCAAAGTATCTGCGATCGCGGCATTTGTCGCACCTAAAAGATTGACAGTAAATGTCTCGTCAGTTTCAGATTTGTTATCACCAATAACGCCAATGCTAATAACTTTGCTCGTTTCCCCAGGATTGAAAGTAATCGTCCCGGAAGCAAAGTTGTAATCAGAATCAGCAATTTGAGCAGTACCATCACTCGTGTTGTAATTTACAGTAACCTGCTGATAACTAGGATTGGAGAGACTAATAGTAAAGTTAGCATTAGTTGTTGTGCCTATGTTACCTTCAGCAATTGAGACATCCGAGATACTGATAGTTGGTTGGTTATCATCGTTGATAATAGTACTAACTCCTAAGCTATCTGCGATCGCAGCATTTGTTGCAGCCGAAAGATTGACAGAAAATGTCTCGTCAGTTTCAAATTTGTTATCGCCTAAAACACCAATACTAAGAGTTTTACTAGTTTCCCCAGGATTGAAAGTAATCGTCCCTAAAGCCGAATTGTAATCAGAGTCAGCAGCATTAGCAGTACTATCACTCGTGTTGTAATTTACAGTAATCTGTTGAGAACTAGGATTAGAAAGACTGATAGTAAAGTTAGCATTAGTTGTTGTACCTGTGTTGTCTTCAGTAACAGAGATATCCGAGATGCTGATAGTTGGTTGGCTATCATCGTTGATGATGTTTACTGTAGCCGAACTGTTAGTAATTGTGGAATTTGGCGCTCCAGTTATAAAGCTGGGGTTACTCAGAATAACAGTAATATCTTCATTGAGTTCAAGTGTATTGTCACCCAAAACATCGGCTGTAATTGTCTTTGTGGTTTCCCCAACAGCGAAGCTTAAAGTTCCAGATGTAGCAGTTCCTCCACCCGTAATTTGAATATTGTTATAGTCACTGCCAAAAGTTGCCGCACCATCAAAAACATAATCTATGGTACTAGCTATGCCAATACCACCACTACGAGTAACTGTGAAAGTAACAGCTTGAGTACCGCTATTACCTTCAGTTAAAGTTGAGATGGGAGTGGAAATTGCATATTGAATCGCATCATTAGCAGCAATATTTAGAGTAGTTTCAGTTATTGTCCCCAAATCAGCCCCTGTTAGCGTGCCGAAGTTGAGTACAACTGTTTCTGCATTCTCAGGTAAATCGTCTGGGTTAATAGTAAAAGTAATTAGCTGTGTTAAATTAGCGCCTGTTGCCCCAGCAGTAAAGGAGATGGTATTGGGGGAAAAAGTGTAATCGTTGCCACTAGTCGCCGTACTACTATTTTTAACGACAATAGGAATTGTGACAGCGGTTTCAGGAGAGGCATCTAAGGTAACAGAAATAGTTACTGTGGTGGCGGTACTATCTTCTGTTGTATTGTACGTAGCAGCACCAAAGCTGACTTTTGGAAGCACATATTCAAATGCTCCAATGTCAATTCTGCCGCTTTCAATCCGGTTAAAATCCGTGCCGCGTTGGTCGGTAGTTAAGCCACCATTGTAAGCGGGATCGCCAGCATTCCTGGCAAGACTGTTAAAGTCTAGAGCGTGAGTTTGTGTCGAACCACCGTAATCTCCTAACGGTTTGAGTCCGGGGTTGGGGTTAATAATATCTGTACCCGTACCCAAAGTCCCCGATATTTTACCAGTAATTTTGCCAATCAGGTTGTAAGCATTACCATTGAAGTTGGCACCAGAGATATCTGCTCCTTGATTGCCTAAATCAATATTGCCAGCAATGATGCTGTTGGTGATGCTCCAAGTACCAGCAGATCTATAAATACCGCCACCATTACCTGTGTTATTGTTATCGCTATCAGCGGTGTTGCCAAATATAGTGGTATTACTTACTGTGCCACCGCCAGAATAGATACCGCCGCCGTTGACTTTTACGGTGTTACTCGAAACAGTGCTATTACTAAGTGTGGTAATAGTGCTGTAGATGCCGCCGCCATTAGTGTTCGCTGTGTTGCTAGAAATAGTGCTATTGGTAGCTATGACACTACTAATGCTGTAGATGCCGCCGCCGCTAGTGTTCGCTGTGTTGCCAGAAATAGTGCTATTGCTGACTGTGACACTACTAGTGCTGTAGATGCCTCCTCCAAGGGTCGCTGTGTTGCCAGAAAGATTACTATTGCTGACTGTGACACTACTAGTACTGTAGATGCCGCCACCATTATTACTAGTGCCTGCATTTCCCCCAGTTATCTTCAATCCATCAATTGAGAGGGAGGCACTGGCATTAAAAATACGGGAAGTATTGTTACCACTGATGGTGAGTTTATTCGCCCCAGTTCCTTGAATTATCACTCCTTCAGTGATATTCAATTCCCCAGAAGTGAGGGTAATGGTGTCGGGGGTAGCATCACCGAATATCCCAGTCGGATCAAAGATAATTGTCTCGATTCCTGGATCGTTATTGGCATTGATAAGAGCTTGCCTTAACGAGCCAGTACCACTGTCATTGGTGTTAGTTACTATATAGGTGGTGTTATCTACTTTGATAGATACATCGTCAATGGCTAAACCATGATCGTTGCCTCCATCATCTATATCTTCCCAACGCAATATAATCTCTTCACCGTTAGTGATTGGGGTCGCTAGATTAAATATTACAGGCGTTATAACAACTCGATTGGCAATCAAATTGCCATTTAGGGCCCCCGCAGTTGCAGTTGCAATTGGCCCGGTGAAATCTAGCGAGGTAACAGGCGTCCATGTTCCTGTTGTTAGACTTGTGATAGTTGACCCAGTTTGATAACTGAATTTCAACTGTTGCTGTGATGTATTACCACCATTACGCCATTGTTCACCTGTGTAACTTACTTGCAATTTAGTAATTGCTGAACCTGTATTGTTTTGGAGGCGCAACCCATAATAAATAGTTCCTGTAGTACCAGAAGCTAGAGAACCAAGTGCCCGGTCTGGGTTATTAGCACTACCAAAACTGTACAATCCACCTGTGTTATTACTGCCAGTACCAGGGCTGTAAGTTGTTCTCGTAGAATACCAGCCCGAAATAGTTGAATCATTAACCCAAGCTGGTGTTCCAGAAATAGCTAATGAGCTAAAGTTTTGAGTGTATGTGCCAGTAAAACTAGCTGGCAAAATCGATTGGTAAGCCTGTATTATTTTAGGTTTAAATGCTAGAGAAGCCTCAATTTTCCCTGTCTTCACTTCTAAATTCCAGTTGCCACCTAAAGCTGCACTTCCGGTTTTGTCAGTGGAAGCGGCAATATCTGCTCCAGTAATTTGGCTAATCTGCTGTACAAATTTTGTGCCTTCACCACTGGCTACATCACAGCCATAAAGTAGGATGTCAGCTTTATCAGTTAAAGCACTTGCCCACTTTTGTAACTGATTTTTGTAGCTATCCAGATTGCTCAGGTTGAAGTTGATTGACCCTAGTTGCAAACTCCCCACACTTCCGTGGGAAACAATGTGAATTGATTGAACTGAATTGGATTCACGTTTTGCTAAAAACTCGGTAATTTGTGCTAAACCGTCTCTATTGGGATCAAGAATAACAACTTCACTGCCGAGTGTGATACCAGCCATTAAGCTTTGGTAATCTATAACTTTTGGATCTATAAAAACAATATTTGTGCTTGCATCTATTAATTTTTTAGTAGACTTATTTCTGTTTTGAGAATGATAATTTTCTGGCTGGTTTATCATAATTATTATTCCTTATATATAATTTATTAGCTTTACCTTAGTAATATTTATCGTGCATAACAAAATAGAAAGTGAATGACTCTGCATTCGCTTTCTTTCCCAAATTAAATCGGGAATTAAACCTTTTTATCTAATGAGACAAAACCGCGATATTTTTAGTTTTTATATAAGCAAGCACGCCTTGAGTAAAGTTAGCTGTTTTTTCATTACAGCTTTTGTTTATAGCAATTTATACTAAGCCTAGTGACAATACAACTGCATTTTTACTTAAATAACGATGGAGAGATTGATTGAAATTTGAGTATATCTAGCTTTATTAACAGTTCTGGTACTATAGAAATCCGCTTTGATTCCTGAAATTATTTGCGTAGCGAGGGAACAGGGAAGAAGGAATAAAAGTATACTGAGTTTTTTCAAAAATCAAATACGAGTCCTTACCAATCCTTTTTGGATAGCTAAAACTGTGGTCTGGGTGCGATCGCGTACTTCTAGTTTCGTACAAGATAGTATGGGCAGGAACCTTGATGAAAAACTATATTTGGTAAGTAGACCTATAAATTTTGCTTGCTTACCTGCATCAAGCCGAGTACTTTAGATACTCATGTAACATAAAATTCCGCTTATGCGCCTGACTTCACTGGATGTTTTTCGCGGCATTACCATCGCTGGAATGATTCTCGTCAATATGGCGGGTGTCGCAGATGAGGTATATCCTCCCTTAGCTCACGCCGATTGGCACGGCTGCACACCAACGGACTTGGTATTTCCCTTCTTTCTCTTCATTGTCGGTGTAGCAATGACTTTCTCGCTGTCAAAATACACTGAAGGCAATAAACCAACCTCAGCTGTTTACTGGCGGATATTGCGCCGCGCCGCTATTCTCTTTGCCTTGGGATTGCTACTAAATGGCTTTTGGAATAAAGGTATTTGGACTTTTGATTTGAATAGTATCCGCATTATGGGAGTGTTGCAGCGCATCAGCCTTACATATCTGCTGGTTTCCCTAGTTGTTCTCAACCTTCCGCGCAAAGGTCAATGGATACTAGCAGCAGTGCTACTCATTGGCTACTGGCTAACGATGATGTATGTCGCAGTGCCAGAATATGGTGCGGGAGTTTTGACGCGAGAAGGTAATTTCGGCGCTTATGTTGACCGCCTGATTATTCCCAAAGCACATTTATACAAGGGTGATGGTTTCAACTTTATGGGAGATCCAGAAGGACTTTTCAGTACTATTCCCGCGATAGTGAGTGTCCTTGCTGGCTACTTCACAGGTCAATGGATACGCAGTCAACCTGTACAGTCACGTACAAGTATCGGTTTAGGATTATTTGGAGTCGGTTGCTTAATTATCGGTTGGGCGTGGGGGTGGACATTCCCAATTAACAAAAAGCTGTGGACAAGTTCTTATGTAGTATTTACAACAGGTTGGGCGTTACTATTACTAGCAGCTTGTTATGAAGTTATCGAAGTACGGCTGATGCGTCGCTGGAGTAAACCTTTTGAAATTATGGGCTTAAATGCGATCGCTCTTTTCGTTGCATCGGTTTTATTAATTAAAATTTTAGTCAAAACTACTATTGGCACTGGTAAAGACGCTCCCAGTACCTACAATTGGATTTACCAGAATTTTTTCGCATCTTGGGCGGGTGTGCTGAATGGTTCCCTGTTATTTGCCTTAGTCACCGTGTTGTTGTGGTGGGCTGTTGGTTTTCTGATGTATCGGCAACGCTGGTTTCTGAAAGTGTAAAAAAGATTTTTGTGATTATTTACGTTTTAGTGTTTTCAATGTTACAACAGGTGTTAAGTGATAGCTTGTAACACTTTAGGAACAAAGGCAATCGCAACTTTATCAATATTATTGGTGCGTTAATCTGCGCTTTCTTTAGCAAACTTACTTAAGCCCTGATATCGTTTCTAACGGCAGAAGCGTATACAGACTTATCTGTGCGTTGAAAATTCTTATTTCTTCTAATTCACTAAATTAATCCATAGAAAAATTGTGAGGTAATCGATGCGTCGCATGAATTTTTGGGTATTTTTGCCAATTACCTTGGTATTGGGCTGCTCAAATCAACTGTTTCAATCTAGCCCGTCTGTGGCCAACTCTAATCCAGCAGTAGTTGAACAAAGTAGTCCAACTTTATTAGCAAAGGCTAGTTACCTTTCACCGTTGGAACAACAGGTAATTGTTGAAACCAATAAGGTAAGAACAAATCCTAAAGCATACCTCCCGATTCTGGAAAACTATAGAAAGCGCTTTGAGGGGAACCGAGTCAAAATTTCTAATAACACTTATCTACGAACTCAAGAAGGAGTTAAGGCAGTTGATGAAGCGATCGCATTTCTCAAATCAGCACGTCCTGTAGGAGCATTGAGTGCATCTAAGGGTATGTCTTTAGGAGCAAAAGATCACGTAAAAGACCAAGGCCCAAAAGGTGCTATAGGTCATGATGGTAGCGATGGTAGCAACCCTTTTACTCGCATCAACCGCTATGGTAAATGGCAAACAACCGCAGGTGAAAATATCAGTTATGGGTCAAACAGCGCTCAAGATATTGTTATGCAGTTAATTATTGATGATGGTGTGCGCGATCGNCGCCATCGAAAAAACATTTTTAACGGTGCTTTTAAAGTCTCTGGTGTTGCTTATGGAACTCACAAATCATATAGAACAATCTGCGTGATTAACTACGCTGGCGGATATAAGGAAAAATAATTTGCGATCGGCAATAGAGAGGATTCTACCTGGCGATTAGAAATCGCGGTTACACAAACCAAGTTCACTTGCCAAAGAATTTGAAACCCGCTTAGGCGGGTTTTGTCTGTGTAGACGCGGTTTCTAACTGCCCATTTAGCTATTCCTCGGCAAACCAAGCACCATGAAACCCATAAGGCACTCGTTGGGGAATTATCACCCGCGCTACAGGTTCAGCCATCACATCTTGAGCATTCACTACTACTAATTCTGAAGTATCTGAACCCTCATCGTGGACGAAAGTCATCAGCCAACCATCATCCTCAGTCGTTGCACCAGGACGCGGCGCAAACACAGTTTCACCACCATAGCGCCCCTGTCCAAATTCATGTATTTGGGATTTTCCATTGCTGAAGTCGTATTTGATGATACCGTCAAATAAAGGTACGGGACTGTTTGCCGCTTTGTTGCTATAGCCATATCGGGTTTTTCGCCCCAATAGGTTTTCGTTGACGCGAGGAAATTCGGAAGCTACATCATCCAACATCTCTTCACGCACTGAACCAGTGTTGAGGTTAAATCGCCAGCGATACAAACGGGGGATATTTGCATCTGGGTCGGGTTGGGAATCATCTAAACCCAAAACAGTAGTAGAAGTCATGCGACAGGCAATCAGCACTACTTCGTCTCCCTCTTCGTAAGCATTGAGGGTATGAAAGACGTAGCAAGCAGGACTTTCAAACCAGCGGATATTACTGTTGTCACCGTGACGTGGTACGATACCGAAACGACTAGAGCGATCGCGCTCAAACATCATTAAAGGTTCTCCCCGTTGCGATCGCTCTGGGTTAAAAGTCAGTGGCAAATCCATGAAAATCGTGTAGTTTTTAGTGATGGCAAAATCGTGCATCATCACGCCTATTGGCAGTTCAATTGGCACTGTTCGCAACAGTTCGCCTTCTGCTGAGACTACACTATATTGCAGGTACGGTGGCACAAACAGAGAATACCCAAAGAAGATCATTTCCCCTGTAACGGGGTCTACCTTGGGATGGGCTGTGAAGGCAGAAACCAGCTTGCCATTGTAGCTATACTCGCCAATGGTTTCTAATTCAGGTAGCTTGATGGCGTGAGGTTTACCCCCTTCATTCAGCGCCAACATTTGACCAGCGTGCCACACTAAGGCAGTATTGGCAGTATTTTTGTAAGCACCGTAAGGATTATCCATCTGTGGTGGTTCTAACAATCCACTCCAGATAGCTTTACCCGCTTCTCGTTCTTTTTTCCATCCGGCTGTCTGGACGTAGCGGTTACGATAAGTGGCTATGCCGTTGCTAATTTGCACACCATGCAACATCCCATCCCCATCAAACCAATGATATTCACCGATAGGCGTCCATTGAGGGTTAGGACCATTCCGCACAAACATCCCTGATAGGTCAAGCGGTAATTCACCGATGACTGGCAATTTGTCGGTAGTGATTTCTTCATGGACTGGAGCAAAATTGCCATCGAGATAGGGATTGACTGCTATTGTTACCATTGTCTTGATTTCAGCGTACATTTGTACTGTACATTCTGGTTTGTCATTATGCCCACATGGTTTTGAGGGCGTTGTGGAATTTTTGCAATCGGTCTACAAATTAAACTTTTTTCTCTAGCTGTTTAATTCGTTTGATTTGTAGGAGGTTGCAGTAAGCTAAAACACATCTAATTTGCAGATGAAAATTTTCTCAATATCTTGTGGGGTGGGCATCTTGCCCGCTCTGATTATGCAACTTGAATGCTGATTAGCTTAATCTTCAGAATAGGGTGTGCTAAACCAGACATCTGATATTTACTTAGCGATCGCTTCTGTAGTTTTATTTTTTGCAAGTCCCTAAATTGATTTGCTTCAATCGATAACGAAAGATAATCAATCCTCAGATTTTTTTGAATATACAGCAGTGCTACCATTCAATGACACTCCTTCTGCTGCTACTTCTTGATGCCGATTTGGTTTGATAAATCGCTCTGTTATCGTCTTAATCACGATATACAAAATTGGTACGACAAACAAACTCAAGAAAGTCGCAATTAACATTCCACCAAAAACTGCCGTTCCCAAAGATTGGCGACTTCCGGCACCGGCACCTGTGGCAGTAGCTAAGGGGAAAATTCCCAAGAGTGTAGAAAAAGCGGTCATCAAAATTGGGCGTAACCGCTCTTGTGAAGCCTCAATTACTGCTTTGGTCATCGAAATCCCTTGGTCTCGCAATTGGTTAGCAAATTCCACAATCAAAATTGCATTCTTACTAGCTAAACCAATCAACATTACTAAACCAATTTGACAGTAAACATCATTCGCAAAACCCCGCATTGATTGAGCTATAAGCGCTCCAAAGATAGCTAAGGGAACTGATAACAGAATGATCAAGGGGTCAACGTAGTTCTCGTATTGAGCGGCTAGTACCAAAAATACAAAGATTATTCCTAAGCCAAAGATCAGGGGTGCTAAACCACCAGAATCGATTTCTTCTAATGCAGTTCCTGACCATTCATAACCATAACCTGCTGGTAAAACTTCTTTAGCAACTTGTTCCATTGCCTTAATTGCGTCTCCAGAGCTAGAGCCAGGGGCGGCGGCACCATTAATTTCAATTGAGCGGAACAGATTGTAGTGATTTATCGTTTGCGCTCCCACAGTCGGAGTAACTGTAACTAAGTTACTCAAAGGAATCATTTGATTCTTTTGAGAACGAACATATAGTTTACCAATATCTTTTGGGTTGGAACGAAACTGTTGATCTGCTTGAATATACACCCGATAATTGCGCTGCTGGAGATTGAAATCATTTACATATTGCGATCCCAAAGCAGTTTGTAATGTACTGAAGACATCATCTATGGAAACTTGCAATGCTTTGGCTTTATTGCGGTTTACTTCCACAAGCAATTGTGGTGTATCTGCGGCAAAGGTGCTAAATACAGCTTGTAATCCTGGTGTTTGATTAGCTTTACCCAGCAACTGACCCATCGACTGGACTAGATTTTCTAAACCACTGTTACCTCTGCGGTCTTGCAGTTGAAAGACGAAGCCGCCAAAGTTGCCTAAACCCTGAATTGGTGGCGGATTCACAGGAAAAACCCTGGCCTCTGGGATTGCTAATAACTTCCCTTGCAAGCTGCCAATAATCGCCTGTACTGATTGATCGGGTTTTGAGCGCTCGTCCCAAGATTTTAAAGTTGTAAATATGATGCCGCTGTTAGCTGTGCTACCACTAAAACCAAATCCACCGATCGCAAAAGTCCCCAGTACTTCTGGAATTTGCAGAATTTCTTTTTCTACCTTTGCGATTACATCACTGGTATATTGCAGCGAAACCCCTTGTGGACCTTGGATAATTGTGATGAAATAGCCTTCGTCTTCGTCTGGGAGAAAGGCTGTTGGTACTGTGGTGTACAGCCAAGCAGTCATTCCCAAGGAGACGATAAACAACCCAATCACAATACCTTTGATGCGTGTTAGAAAGGTAAGCGATCGCTTATAACCATTTTGTACCCAGTCCAGAAACCTATTAATCTGGTCAAAAATCCAACCCAGTAAGCCTGAAGGTTTTTGTCCTTGACGCAGCAACAGCGCACACAAGGAAGGCGTTAGGATCAAAGCCAAAAAAGTTGAAATCGCAATGGAGAAAGCGATCGTCAGGGCAAATTGCCGATAAAGTGCGCCTGTAGTTCCCGGAAAAAATGCCACCTAGGCACAAACACCGCCATCAATACTAGTGAAGTAGCAATAACTGCGCTAGAAAGTTCCGCCATTGACTCACTAGCGGCTCGGCGAGGACTAATTCCTTTATCCTGAATAAAACGGCTGATTTGCTCCACTACTACGATCGCATCGTCTACCACCATCCCTGATGCTAAAGTTAGACCAAACAAAGTCAAACTATTGATGGAAAAGTTAAAAACTTTAACGAAGGCAAAGGTTCCAATTAAGGAAAGCGGAATGGTCAGTGCAGGAATTAAAGTGGTTCGCCAGTCTTGTAAAAACACAAAAATTACAATTACAACCAACACTACCGCTTCAATCAGAGTCTTGACCACTTCTGCCAAGGACTCTTCGACAAATGATGTTGTGTCAAAAGCTACCTGATATTTCATCCCTGGCGGAAAACTCGGTGCCAATCGCACCAGTTCAGCTTTGACTCCCTTGGCTACTTCCAAGGCATTACTGCCAGGAACCTGATAAATCCCTAAACCGACAGCATCATTGCCCCGAAATCGCAGAAATGAACTGTAGTTTTCTGCGCCTAGTTCTGCTCTCCCGACATCTTTGAGCTTAACTAACGTACCATCATCTTGAGTTTTCAGGACAATTTCTTCAAATTCTGACGGTTCTGTTAATCGGCTGACAGCACGCACATCCAGTTGATATCTTTGTCCTTCAGGAGTCGGTTCTTGTCCAATTCTCCCTGCACCAACTTGCAAGTTTTGTTCGGATAGGGCATTTGCTACATCCTTAGTTGTTAGTCCCCGACTGGCAAGCCGACTCGGATCTAACCACAAACGCATTGCATAGCGGCGTTCGCCAAAAACTTGGGCGTTGCTCACGCCTTTGACTCTTTTTAGGGCATCTGCTAAGTAAAGGTCAGCATAGTTACTTAGAAATATGTTGTCGTACTCTTTATTTTCAGGGTATAAACCAATTGCTAAGAGAATGTTGCTAGACTCTTTTGATACCCGCACTCCCGTGCGTTGCACACTCTCTGGTAGTTGTGGTTGGGCAACAGAAACACGATTTTGCACATCCACAGCCGCAATATCTTTATCCCGTGATGAATCAAAGGTGGCTGTAATGGTACTTGTACCATCGTTGCTGCTGCTAGAAGTCAGATATCTGAGTCCCTCAACCCCGTTGATTTGCCTTTCTAAGATATTTGTCACACCGCTTTCTACGACTTCGGCACTAGCTCCGCTATAGTTGGAAGTGACAGTGATTTGGGTGGGACTAATTTCTGGGAACCTAGCGATCGGTAGTGTGGGAATACTGATTAATCCTATTAAAAGGATGACGATCGCACATACCGATGCAAAAATTGGCCGCTTAATAAAGAAGTCAACAAACATAGTTTAAAAATTGGGCTTTGGGTATTTGGTATTTGGCATGGGGTATTGAGAATTGGGCATTGGTTATTTCCCCCTGCTCCTCTGCCCCCGTGCCCTCATCTTCCCTCTTCAGCTAAAGCTTATTACTACCAACTGCTTCAGGTGCAGGAGTAATAGGAGCGCCATTGGTTAAGTTAAGAATGCCGGAAACAACAATTTTGTCCCCCGCTTTTAGTCCTTCGATAACTTGATAATTATTCCCCTCAATAACTCCTAATTTCACCTAGGTTTTTGTTGAGCTACTAAAGCTGGCGCTCCAGGTTTAGATTTTTCCTGGGGCGCTTGCGCCACAAATACAAAAGTCTCTCCACCCAAGCGAGATACTGCTGTAACAGGAATTAAAATTCCTGGACGTTCGTTCCAGATCACTTTGGTTTGCACTGACTGAAGATTAAGCAGCCGATTTCTGGAATTGCCAAAGTTGGCTTTTACCAAAACTGTCTGCGAATCGGAACTAGCATTTGGGGAGATAAAACTGATTTTACCCGTTGCGATGGGTTTGTCTTGGACATCCAGCATTTGCACAGGTAAGCCCAAGCGCAAGTTTCTGGCTTCGGTTACGGGAACGGAAATATTCAGTTCTAAAGAGTCGTTTCTGGTTAGTGTAGTCAGTTGATCTGCTTTTTCCACATAATCTCCCACTTTTGCGGGAATATCACCAACAATGCCAGTGAAAGGTGCCAGAACTTTTGTGTATTGCAGTTGGACTTGAGCAGCTTGGAGTTGTCCAGCTGCTTGAGTTACTTGCGATCGCGCTTGGGCAATTTCTTCTGGGCGGGAACCATTTTCTAGTTGCCTTAAGTTTTGTTTCTGTTGTTCCAAAGCACCAGCTAGCTCATTAATACTCGATCTTCTGCTTTGGCGCAGTTGATCTAAGCGTTTCTGGGCTACGACCAGGGCAGCTTCAGCGCTTTGCTGTTCTTTGACATATCCTTCTAAGGTATCTTGGGAAACTGCGCCCTCTTTTCTCAATTGTGCGTATCGTTTGGCGCGTGACTGTGCTAGTTCCACATCAGATTTAGCTGACTGAATTTGCGCCTCAGCCTGAGCAATTTCTTCTGGTTGTGATCCTGATTGGGCATCTCGAAAGCGAGCTTGGGCTTGGGCTAACAGCGCTCTAGCTTGGGCAACTTCTTCTTGTCGCGTACCTGCTTTGAGTTCAGCAAGACGTGCTTGGGCTTGTTGCAGTGAGCCTCTAGCTTGTAGTAATTGAGCTTGGACATTATCACTTTGCAGACTAACAATGACTTGTCCTTGTTGAACGCGGTTGCCCTCTTGGATGAAAATCTCGGTAATTCGCCCTTCAACCTGTGGCTTGATGATTACTGAACGTGGAGCCTCTAAGGAGCCAATAAACTCCGAACTTTCTTGAACGGTTTCAGTTTTCACTGTCGCTAGCTTGACCGGAACTGCTCTAGGTTGAGCAGCATTTGCTTCAGCACCACCTTGTGAATTGCTAGCATTACTAGTCTGCCACCAGCGCCAACCAAAACCGACACCTGCAATTAATAAGACGATTCCTAATAGTAGGGGCCAACGACGTTTTTGAGGTGGCTTAGGCGATCGCTGTGGCAATTGTTGCGACTCTTGGCTAGAATCAGTAACAGTGGGCTGTTCTATTTCGATGGGTAAGGGAGAGTCAGGGAACTCAGAATGGGACATCTTCGTTTTCTCGTCTTGTGGATTTAGACTTGGGCAATCTACTCTTCGCTAAAAAAGCATTAAGTTGAATAGTTTTTTAGCCTTTTTTTATCTATGTTGGTGAAAAAGATGTTTGGGTATTTGGGCGATCGCTCACGATGTCTAGCACCTAAAATGAAGCAATTTTGTTCAGCACATTATGGTTGATTTGTACATTACTTAACTCCGTTCAATTTCTTAAAGTGTAATTTATAGTTTTTTGTTAGTAAGTATAAACCCAGTGCCTTAGCTCAGAGAGAAAGCACGGTTCATGTTGTGGTAGCTAAAGCTTCTGCCTGTAAAGCGTAGGCGTAGCCCGCCGTTCGCGTAGCGTCTCGTAGAGAAGGCATCGCTTCAGTAATTAGAGCAAGTTAGTAGTTGCTTTTCAGTTTTGGAAATGACCAAATAAAGTTACCTCATTGACCACAAGCAACACGAGTAATTTCTCGCGTTGTCACTATGGTTAAATTTGCCGTTGCAAATACCTTAGTTGCTGACTAGATCAAGGGTGCATAAGTTTGTGCCGTACTTGACGCTAAGTTTTCTATGAGTGTCTGCAAGCGCTTGCTTGCATTATAACCACATAGCAGATGAGATTGGTATAAGTTACAGATGAGTTTATCGCCTTTGAGTACTAGTGAATACTGATCTTAAGGAAGAAAAAAGTCTGGAGCGATGCCTTGTTTACGAGACGCTTGTCTGCGACACGCTATGCGTAGCTTTGCTTCTTTGCAGGAGTAAGCCTACGCTGATTAATTCAGCGGTCTTAATCAAAGTTGCGAGTTTCATCAAGTTATCCTCACCAAGAACGACGTGCAATCAGCCAGTGTTCTCTAGATTCCTATTTTTGAGCAGTCTCAACTTCCTACAGTTAGTTCACCCGATCGGTTGATCTTTAAATCACCCGAATGGGTGAGTTAATTTATCTCAATCGGAGCTTTGTCTGTGTAGCTGACGAGTGAGAAATCCTCAATCCCCTTCAACCATCCACAACTGATTTCTTAGAATCGAATTTCGGTAAAATCCCCACAGTTGATTTTCGATTGGTAACAATATGAGAAAAAAGCCACTCATACCGATCGAGCGCTTGCTCTAAAGAATAGTTTTCTTCGGCAAATTGTCTTCCTGTGTTACCTAGCTTCCTTCCTAGAGCCGGATTAGCATATAAATCATGCACCGCAGCGGCCATTGCCTGGGGCGATTCTGGTTCAACAACTATCCCACCACCACTGAGTTCGATCGCTTTAGCAGCAGTACCAGTGGCGGGAACTGAACCCACAATTGGGCGACCACTCGCCAACAACAGTGGTATTTTTGAAGGCATATTGAACGAAATCACATTGTGCTTTTGCACAATTAGCCCGACATCAGAAGCTGCTAGCATTTCAGGTAGTTTTTCTCGCGGCTGCAACGGTAGTAGCAAAACATTATCTGCTCCATTTGATAGACAATATTCCTGCAACCTTTGCAATGCTCTTGATTCGCCAACAATAACAAAGACAATATCTTTGATATGACGTAAACAAACGGCTGCTTCGATTACTGTCTCTAAACCTTGCGTTAAAGCAATGTTGCCCGAATAAAGTACTACAAATTTCCCATCTAGCTGATGGCTAGATATCCAGGAGTTGCTCTGTTTCGGTAACGGGCGAATGAAATTGACATTTACCCAATTGGGAATACAAACGATTTTATTAACAGGTACTCCCTTATTTACTAAATTCTCACGAAACCCATCAGTGATCACACTAATAGTATGTGCAGTCCGATATGCAAATTTCTCTAAAGCTGCAAGAGTTCGGATCATCCACTTGTTTTTTAATAGCCCGATACGCACAGCCGCTTCTGGTAAAATATCTTGCACATTTAGAACTACTGGGCAGTTGTATAACCAGCCCAATGTTGTTGCTGGCAACGTACCTAGTAGCGGCGGGACTGTTAAGATAATCACATCTGGCCGCCCACCTTTAAAGGCTTGGGGTAAGCTCGTGAAAACAAAGCTCAACTCTAGTAACAGCCGATCAACGAGGTTAGGTTTAGACTTAATTCGGACGTAACTTCGCTCAATAGTCACGCCATTTTTTTGTTCAGTCAGATACCATTTATTCTGATACCCATCATAAATTTCGCGCTGAGGATAGTTGGGCATTCCCGTAATCACTCGCACTTGATGACCTCGCTTGACTAGTCCTTCTGCCAATTCAGTCATTAACGGAGCAATTCCAATTGGCTCTGGATGATAGTTGTAGGAATAAATCAGAATATGCATGAACTATTTGTGATTGTTGTGAAGATAGCATGAGACGATCGGATTACTTATGAATAGCCANGTGGGTATGCTATTGTTATTATTTACAGAATTTTTTTGCATGAAGTACAAAGCTACCGATTTGGAAGCAGTAGGCAGAGATAGAAACTATTTATATCTGATTTGTATCCCTGCATTTTGTTACCTCATTTATTTACAAATGCTGTATTTTGACTGGTTAAATTGTTTGATTAAAAAAAATGTGTTAAACATTGGTTAGAAATTTTCTTTGTGGTTTTCAAAAGATAATTTTTGTCCGGCATAGAATACTTAAAAATCAAAATATGACTTTGTATAAACAGGTTAGGCTGTTGATAAATATAGACTTTATTTTCTAGTAATTATGACAATAGTTGGTCTGTTTATCTCCGAACTAATGCCTCAATTTATACTTTGGGAATTGTAACATTATATTTACTGTTATGCATATAACCCTCATTCCGCCTTTTCAACTGGCACATGAAGTATTTTTAACCAAGTTATCAGTATTGTATTCATTAAGCAAAATCCCACTTTTTGAATAGTTAAAAGGCACTGACCAAAACAGTGTTGGGTGCTGAGTGAGCCATAAATGCTGAGGTAAAAGTAAAATTAATTTTACTCAGCACTGAGCTTTGTAAAACTGTTGATGACAAACTAATAGACATTTGGTGAAATTAAATATGTGTTATCCAGAATCCTTGTATAGACTTAGCAGTGCTACGTCCATACATTCTTTTTCACTCATATTTCTAATGAGGTTATATGATAACCCCACTAGTTAACTGAACTAGTAGGGCTAGAATAGAGATTCAGTAAATTTGGCAAGCTCTGACTAGAAAGCCCTAATTTCTAGTAAGAGGCTTGCTTTTTCTTTACAGTTGAAGCTACACCCAAACCAGCAAATGCTAGCAAACCCAAGAGAGAAGCAGGCTCAGGGACTTTGGACACTTGAATAGAGCCAGAATTTTGATCTAGTGTTGTTGACGCTCCCTGTTGATCGACATCCTGACGTAATTGCAAAGAGTCGCCAACCGTTCCCTGAAAGAAATATTCTCCAATTACACCCGTTCCTCCGGCGACATCAAAGGGGCCAAATAATGTCTGAGTGGCAGTATTAAAATTGAAAGCAAAGAAGCTAGATTCTGACACTCCACCACTAACGGTGTTATAGGTTCCCAGAAGATTTTTAGATGGGTCTAAGAAGGAGACATTCAAGGATTGTAAAAAATTGGTGGCTCCACTACCAGCTTCTGAAATGATTGTTGGTGCTGTAGTTTCGTCGTAGCTGAATGAACCTGTTGCTGAGTAACCAGCGTTACCTTGCCAGTTAAAGTTTAATTCAATAGCTTGGGCTGGGTTGTTAGCACTAGTAGCGATCGCAACACTGGTTACTGCGATCGCGGTGATTTTGGCGAAAATATTTTTCATGGTCATAACTCCAAAATTGATTGTCATGATGCATATATCAATGCATCAATCAAAACTAAGCTTACGATAGAAATATATATCCGTAAATACCGCACAAAATACGGTATGTAATGTAATGAATTTATGAAGAGAAGCACTTGTTTTATAAAGTTTTGCATAAAATGTTAAGTCTGTAGTGATGTCTGACAACAAACCCCTCTGCGTCTATGCTTCTTTCACTCTGGCTTAACTTACATTCCTCATTTATCGTAAATTAAAGGGTTTAAGACCCCTGCGTTTTCACGTAGCCCAGTTACTCTGGGGGACCTTCTAACAGTAGGGGTTTAAATCCCCGTCTGTTTGCGTAGCGTGCCGCAGGCAAAATGTCTTTAATGTTGAATTTAGAATTGTTAACTATGGGGTTTTCCCTTTATTCTCTTCGATGACCGATTCAGCGAAAAATCACGAGCGATCACTTGAGAATAACTGATAAAGTTGAGCTACGCAAAGTTGAAAACAGTGTTATATGCCTGGGTTTCTATTAGAAGTTGGTACAGAAGAACTACCTGCAAGTTTTCTCAGTGATGCTTTAGTGCAATGGCAGGAACGCATTCCCCAAAGCCTGGAAGCAAANTGGCTCAAGGGCGAAAGTGTCCAGGTGTACGGTACTCCCCGGCGGCTGGCGGTATTGATTACAGGTCTACCATCGCAGCAACCAGATCGAGAAGAAGAAATTAANAGNGCCCCCGCCCAAGCCGCCTTTAAAGATGGTCAGCCAACAGCCGCCGCCGCAGGTTTTGCCAAAAAGCAAGGTGTGGAACTGGATGCGCTCTCAGTTCGCCCCACTGACAAAGGGGAATTTGTATTTGTGCAAAAAAGAATTCCCGGTCGTCCTGTGGCGGAAATTTTGACAGAACTTGTTCCCCAGTGGATTTGGGGTTTAGAAGGTAAGCGGTTGATGCGTTGGGGAAATGGGGATGCGAGGTTTTCTCGACCGATTCGTTGGTTGGTAGCTTTGTTAGATGAGACGGTGCTGCCTTTAGAATTAGTGAATGGTTCTAAAACGGTTCAGAGCGATCGCATTTCTCAAGGTCATCGGGTCTTACATCCTGAACCTGTGACAATCGCCCAAGCTACGGATTATGTTACCGCCCTTAAGTCTGCTTATGTCACCGTTGACCCAGAAGAACGGTCAAATCTGATTAAAGAGCAAGTAAATGCAGTCGCAGAGAATTTAGGCGGGTATACAGTAATTTACCCCGATTTGTTAGCGGAAGTAACCAACCTTGTAGAATATCCTTCCGCAGTTGTTGGTAAATTTGAACCAGAATTTTTAGAATTACCAACTGAGGTAATTACTGAAGTAATGGTTACTCATCAACGTTATTTTCCTGTATTCAAATCAGGGAGTTTTGAGCAAGAATTATTGCCCAACTTCATCACTATTTCTAACGGAGATCCGAAAAAATCAGATATTGTTGCCGTCGGGAATGAAAGGGTAATTCGTGCGAGATTAGCTGATGGCAGATTTTTCTACGAAGCTGATTTAACTAAGCCAATAGATAGCTTTTTACCCCAGTTAGAAAAAGTCACTTTCCAAGAAGAATTGGGTTCGGTGCGTGCCAAGGTAGATCGAATAGTTAAAATTGCCGAGCAAATTAGCAGTCAATTAAAATTAGCTGAAAATCAAAGCCAAAGAATCCAACGTGCTGCTTTATTATGTAAAGCAGACTTGGTGACACAAATGGTATATGAATTCCCCGAATTGCAAGGCATTATGGGAGAAAAATATGCCTTAGCTAGTGGTGAAGATGCTGAAGTAGCAAAGGCAATTTATCAACATTATTTGCCAAAGGGAGTAGGTGATATCTTACCTGAAACACTTACGGGTAAAATTGTTGGTTTGGCAGATAGATTAGATACTTTAGTGAGTATCTTTGGTTTAGGTTTAATTCCTTCCGGTTCATCCGATCCCTTTGCCTTGCGGCGTGCCGCTAATGCTGTAGTTAAAATTGTTTGGTTTGATAATCTGCCAATAAATTTAGATGATTTATTGAAGCAAATAGCAACAGACTTTGCAGCCAAATATCACAAAGATCGGGCATCATTAACCACAGCATTACAAGAGTTTTTCTTGCAACGCATCCGTACTTTATTACAAGAAGAAAAACAGATTGATTACGACTTGGTAAATGCAGTATTAGGAGAAAACGATCCAGAATACACAGAACGGACTTTAAAAGATTTATTGGATGTACGCGATCGCGCCTTATACTTACAACAAATCCGCAACGACAGTACCTTAGATAACATCTACGAAACCGTTAACCGTTCCACACGATTAGCCGCTCAAGGTGATTTGGATACAAAACAGCTAGAACCAACAACCGTAGTTCGTCAAGAATTATTCCAAAAGCCCTCTGAAAGCGCTTTGTATAATGCACTAATCGAATCAGTGCCGCAAACTCAAGCAGCACAGCAAACGCGAAATTATCAACTGTTAGTAGCAGCACTCACAAAAATTGCTCCCGCAGTTAGTAACTTCTTTGATGGCCCAGATAGCGTTTTAGTTATGGACTCCGATCCAGAAGTTAAGCGTAATCGGTTACATCTGCTGGGACTAGTTCGCAATCATGCCCGTGTTTTAGCTGACTTCGGTGCGATCGTCAAAAATCTGTAGCGTAGGTCAACAAAAACTTGTGTAATTTTTGCCAAGAAACGCTAGTATAGGGAGTGCTTAACCAGGGACACTCTGCTGCAATCTATGTCCAAAGCTACTGTTATTGGATTGGGAAAGTCCGGTGTTGCTGCGGCGAGATTGTTGAAACGGGAAGGTTGGGAGGTAGAGCTGAGTGATGGCAACACCTCCGAAACCCTCCTAGAACAACAACAAGGACTCGCTGCCGAGCAAATAACCGTGAAACTAGGACAATCCCTAGAATTGAATGGTGCTAATTTACCCCAATTAATAGTCGTTAGTCCTGGCGTGCCTTGGGATATTCCCGTATTAGTTGAGGCACGCCAACTAGGTATTGAAACCATTGGCGAAATGGAACTCGCTTGGCGAAATTTACAATCGCTACCTTGGGTAGGAATTACTGGCACTAACGGCAAAACTACTACCACAGCTTTAATTGCTGCTATTTTCCAAGCAGCAGAATTAAATGCACCCGCCTGCGGGAATATTGGTTATGCCGCTTGTGAAGTTGCCCTATCTCAGGGAGCAGGGGGAGTAGGGGAAGCATTTGATAATTCCTCACTCCTCACTCCTAACTCCTCACTCGATTGGGTGATTGCGGAAGTTAGCAGCTATCAAATAGAATCTTCGAGTTCTCTTGCTCCCCGGATCGGGGTTTGGACGACTTTCACACCGGATCATCTCAGTCGCCATAAAACTTTAGAAAACTATTACAACATCAAAGCCAAGTTATTACGTCAGTCGGAATTGCAAGTATTCAATGGCGATGATGCCTACTTGAGCCAGCTAGGTTTAAGTGCTTGGCCTGATGCCTATTGGACAAGTGTGAGAGGAAAAGATTTTCTGATTAGCGAAAAAGGCTTTTATATCGAAGACGGCTGGGTTGTGGAAAAATTGACTGCAACCTCGACACCAGAACCGATTGTGAAAGTATCTAGTTTGCGAATGGTGGGAGAACATAACCAGCAAAATCTTTTGATGGCGGTAGCAACAGCAAGATTAGCGGGAATTAATCGTGATGCGATCGCACGCGCAGTTCGGGAATTTCCTGGTGTTGCCCATCGTTTGGAGCATATCTGCACATGGGAAGGGATTGATTTCATTAACGACAGCAAAGCCACCAACTATGATGCGGCTGAAGTTGGTTTAGCATCCGTTAACAGTCCAGCGATTTTAATTGCTGGTGGAGAAGCCAAAGCAGGGGATGATACTGGCTGGCTAGCACAAATTCAAACCAAAGCTGCTGCTGTGTTATTGATTGGTTCTGCTGCACCCGCCTTTGCCAAACGTCTCCGAGAGGTGGGGTATCATAACTACCATATTGTGGAAACTATGGAAAGGGCAATTCCCAAGTCGGCAGAATTAGCCAAGCAGTATCAAGCGCCTGTGGTGTTGCTATCTCCGGCTTGTGCAAGTTTCGACCAGTACCCGAATTTTGAGGTGCGGGGCGATCGCTTCCGTCATCTATGCCTTGCTTGGGCAGGAGGTTGGAAACCCGCCGGAGTAGAACTTACCGAACTTGAAAACTCTAGTCAAGAGTCAATAGTTCAAAGTCGATAAGCATCGTTTCTTAACAAGTTCGTAGTAAGGACTTTAGTCCTTTTTTTCTAAGCACTAAAGTCCTTACTATAAACTTTCAAAACTAACTTTACAAAATATCTAGAAGGATTGTTTAGTGCTAATTTAGTATTTTTCTATAATTATATTTTGCTGTAGTTTGCAACTTCAACCTCATGAGCAATGCTTGTAGGTTTAGGAATAGGTAAACCATCTTCTAGCATTCCTTCAATATGAAATTCAATAGCTTCTGCAATCATTTGCTTGACTTCTTCTAAAGTTTCACCCACAGCTACACAACCTGGTAAATCAGGAACATAAGCAGAGTAATTACCTTCAGCCTTTTCAATCACCACTACATACTGCATTGCGGTTCTCCTTATAACTGTGCTTGCCTCCAAATACTACTGAGAGTACCAGGGGCTAAGTCGTCAGACAATTTACCTGGAACTGTAACCACACCGGGTTTATCAGGATGTTTGAACTGTCGATGACTACCTTTAGTTCTATCAAGATACCAACCATCAGCTTCCAGTCACTTGATTACATCACGTACTTTCATGTTACTACTTATCTGTACAGGTAAAATTTCTGTTACAGATAGAGTGCCTTATTGAGAAAGCAAAGTAAACACAATTATGTCAGCAATTCTGTCCGTCATGTTGTCATAGGTTTTAGTATTCCTACCCAACACATCAATCAACCAATAGGGCGATTTCCAGGATTGACTGCATGAATATATTCACTACCCGATCGCGGTCTTCCTCGTTTATAATAAGCTTCTTCTGGTTTACCCCATCCTAACTGCAAAATCATTTCCAAAAAGCTAGAATTTTCCCACTTGCACAAACTTGCCCACTCTGTTCTTTGAACAATTCTCTCTACATCAGATGTGACAATTTGTTGGTGTTGTTTACTATTATTAAAACTCAAGTATAAATCCATTCCTATAGTGACTTCATACCAAAATTCTACGATGGAATTTTTAGCGGCTTTTAATATCTCTAAGTCACCATTGAGGGCAATTAACTCAGTATCTATTTCGGGATAGTGCAAGTTTTTTCCTTTAACTGTCACTTCTCGCCAAATAATACCGGAAACTCGATTTTCTTTCTGATACTCGTGAATTGCAGTTTTAAAATCTTGATAGGCAGTAAACTGTTGCAACCCATCAGTGCTGATAAACTGGTCAATTACAGGATTGCCAGAGACTTTTATTTCTAACTTTAAGCGTTTTCCTTTGAGGCAAGCTTGGCGTTCGGCTGCCAAAATTTGAATTAGTTCTTGGGTGGTGTAAACCTTTGACATCAGAATACACTCTAGTTAATTATTGGACAATGGGCATTGATTACGGACTATAGACTATGGATTAATTTCCTCAATTGTTAATACAGATATTTCAATATTATGCTTTGACATCGGCAGCAATGTAGTAACAGATATAACTAAAAATTAGGGCAGACCAATTTGGTCTACCCCATAAATTACTTAGCTAACTCACTACTAAACTCGTTAAAGGCTCGTCGCTTTAGCTGTGCTGTTTCAGTGCGTGGTAATAAATCAAAGATTATACGAAATTGATCGTCTATATCTTCAAAAGGTACTTGACCCTTTTTATTCAAAACTACTTCACCTGACTTATTTAACACCACTACTTGAGGAACGCTTCCAGCATAGTAATATCCTGGTTCAGTTGGGTCGTAGGTCTCTTTCTGGGGGATAGTATCTACATTAATCGGCATAATCTCTGCTACGCGACCATAAAATTCCTGTACCCGTGAAATGGAAATGGCATATCTTTTGGAATCGCTACTATCATCCAGATAAAAAGCCAAAAATACGGGTTTATGTTCCGCTAAAGTCTGTGCTAGTGTCTGTCTGGGAGGAACCAATGAACCATTGCCAGCATAAACAACAAAGATGTTGCCATCATATAAATCATTATTCAGACCAGCAGATGCAGGTTGCATACTTATAATGAAAAGACTTACAAGCAACAACAGGCATTTGGACAACCACCTTTGCCAGCTAGTAATTTGTTTATGTAAAAAAAGAAACTTTGTGCTATTCATCAAAAGGAACCTTGCAAGCTACTACTTGTTGTGAGTTTGTGCTGAATTCGGCCAACTGGGCTGGATATGTAATTACGCTTACGCACTATTTTTTAGGATAACGCCTACTGAGATTATCTCTCGCAAGTGGCTGGTATCGCTACGCGCAAGTCAAAACAGAGCTAAAGTAGCGCAACAATCCAAAATCTAAAATTGTGATTACTGGCTTTTTCAGCCAGGATTCGCTAAACTCACAAGATTAAATTTGCACTTTTAATTAGCAACCGCCAGAAGACTAGGGTACAGATGTGGGAAACAAAATACAATTCATAGATAGGCTGCGATTGGGTTTCGCGGTGTCAGTGGCCAAGAGTGTGACCTTTATAGTGCGATGTCTTCGACGGGCTGCGCCTACGCTCCGTCTGGGTGCTGGTAGTGTATTACCAGGCGCAATCGCTCGTCGCATTGAACCCCGCCTTTTACAATTATTGAGTCAGCAAGTTAAAAACGGAGTGATTTTAATTGCTGGTACTAACGGCAAAACCACTACAGCCCTGCTTTTATGCACAATACTAGAACGCAAGGGGTTTCGTGTCACTCATAATTCTACAGGTGCAAATCTGGAAAATGGCTTGATGACGGCGCTGTTAGAAAGCACCAACTTACTAGGTACGCTAAATTCTGATTACGCCATTTTAGAAGTTGACGAAAATATTGTACCGAAAGTATTAGCGCCACTCCAGCCGCGAATCATTCTCTGTTTAAACTTGTTCCGCGACCAACTTGATAGGTACGGCGAAGTAGATACAATTAGTAAGCGTTGGACAAAAGTTATTTCTACCCTACCAGTAGAAACGGTGGTAATTCCTAATGCTGATGACCCAACATTATCTAACCTCGGTCAGCAGTTACCCCAACGAGTGTTATTCTTTGGCTTGAATGAACCAGAACATTATCTAGAAGCAATTCCTCACGCTGTTGATTCTATTTATTGTCCCAAATGTGGACATTCTCTAGATTACAAGGGTGTTTATTTGTCTCATTTGGGAGATTTTACTTGTCCTAAGTGTGGTTTCACTAAAAGTAAACCAACTCTGGAAAGTAGTGAATGGTCGCAAATTTTAGTTGGTTTGTACAATAAATATAATACTTTAGCTGCTACAACTGCCGCTATTGAGTTAGGAGTTGATGAAGTAACAATCAGAGATACTATTAATACCTTTCAAGCTGCTTTTGGTCGGGCTGAAGATTTAGTAATTAACGGTAAACGAGTGCGAATATTGTTATCAAAAAATCCTGTGGGAACGAATGAAACTATTCGCGTAGTTACTCAAAGCACAGATAAAACCACACTGCTGGTACTAAACGATCGCACGCCCGATGGTACTGATGTATCCTGGATTTGGGACGTAGATACCGAGAAATTAGTCGAACGCGGCGGGACTTTAGTCGTGAGTGGCGATCGCGTCTACGATATGGCACTACGTTTACGTTACAGCCAAAAGTCCCTTGATAGCAACTTAAATTTAATTGTCGAAGAAGATTTGCGACAAGCGATCGCTACTGCATTAGAGCATACACCAGAGAATGAAACTTTGCATATTCTACCTACCTACTCAGCCATGTTAGAAGTGCGAGAAGTTCTGACTGGTCGTAAAATTCTTTAAATTGGGTAGTGGGAATTAGAGAAATTTTTCCCATTTCCCCGTTCCCAACACCTAATCCAATTACGAATTACGAATTACGAATATGAATTCTCAAAATTTAGAATTAACAATTGGTTGGTTGTACCCGACGCTGATGAGTACTTATGGCGATCGCGGTAATGTAATTACTATAGAACGTCGCGCTCAGTGGCGAGGATACGATGTTAAAGTGTTACCCCTAGATCAAAATTCCACAGCCGCAGATATTAAAACTGTAGATGTAATCGTGGGTGGTGGCGCACAAGATCGTCAGCAAGAAATTGTCATGCGTGATTTGCAAGGTGCAAAAGCTGATGCAATGCGTGACAAAATCGAAAATGGAACACCGGGAGTATTTACTTGTGGTTCACCCCAATTACTGGGACATTATTATGAACCAGGCTTGGGACAACGAATTGATGGTTTGGGAATACTCGATTTAGTTTCTGTGCATCCTGGTGAAAATACTAAGCGCTGTATTGGCAACTTGGTAATTGAAGTGACAGCTTCACGCCTAGCGCGAGATTTAAAAGAGATGACGGGTAGCACACCATATTTGGTAGGCTTTGAAAATCACGGCGGACGCACCAAACTGGGAAAAGTGGAAGCTTTGGGACGTGTGGTATACGGCTTGGGAAATAATGGTGAAGATGGGACAGAAGGAGCATTTTATCAGAATGCGATCGCTACTTATTCTCACGGTCCTTTATTACCAAAAAATCCTTTCGTCGCCGATTGGTTAATTCAAACAGCACTACGGCTAAAGTATCAGCAGCAAATTAAGTTGGAACCTTTTGACGATAGCCTCGCTGCACAAGCACGAGAAGCGATGTTTAAGCGGTTGAAAGTAAGTTTGCCAAGTGTTGCTGCGGCTAAGGTTTAATTTCAGTTCGTTGATTAAGCCTCTCCTCGTGTTGTGGAGAGGTTTGAGACAGGTCAAATTTGACATAAAGCAGAGGGCAAAATGACTCAAGCATTAGCCCAAGTAACATTTCTGCCAACTGGAGTTAAACAGTACAACGCCGTTTTTTCTAAAGGGCGATACCTGCGGTAAGCTGTGCCGATGCTAATAATCAGCCACGTCGGCTAAAGTACCATAAACTAGTTGTTTTAAATTAACTGGAGTTTAGACTAGACTAAGCCATGCAAAAAGACCTAGCAAGGCTGAGTTAATCAGAGACTTAGCAACATTCTCTGAGTAAAACTATGCAATCAGAATAATGTTCGCATTAGTCAGAGCCGCCTGATTTGACAGTCTAGCAATCTGAAATTGGAAAGTGCTGTTATTAATAACATTAAAGAACAGATTACCAGTGGGTTGATCGTAGATGAAGCTTGTGGTTGTAGCAGTAGTACCAAGATGGAAAAGGCTGGGATTAAGTATACCCAAGGGTTGAGCTAGTCCGAATTCAGATATGGAGATAAAAATCTTATCATCAACGGAATCAAAGTCAGCGATCGTATCATAGCCGTCTACCAGCAAAGCAGGATCGTAGGGGCGATAAGGGTCAGATTTGGTAGTGTTGGGAATACGCAACAAGAAACTATCTTGACCAGCACCACCAGTTAACACATCTAGACCTACTCCGCCTATAAGTTGGTCATTACCAGCACCACCATTGAGTGTATCATTGCCAGCACCACCATTGAGGGTATCGTCCAAGCCCGTGCCTTCAAGAATAATTCCGGTTATCTTTGGGGCTGTGGTAATCGTTAGTGTTGGTTGGCTTACGGATGCAGGATCAACCGCAAATGCTCCAAATTCTAATGCACGCAGAGCTATCCCTACAAAAGAATCTCCATTGCTAACTAGGTTTTTGACAAAATCAGTCACATTAAAAGTGAGCAGCTGACCGACCGAAGGTAACAAGGTATCAACAGTATCTAAGAGTGTACTAGCCTGAAGATCAGAAGCCTCAGCTAAACCATTACCAACATACCCATAGGCTCCCACGATATCTGGACTATCATTCTCAGCTACTCCAAGTCCTGATACTCCTAAGTCCGTTATCCGAACCTGGAATGTTGCGCTGATAATGGCTTCTTGCAGTGGGAAAGACAATGTGTTGATGTTGAATTCAGCAAATTCTGCTGCTTCTCCGATGTCGCCAAGTACGACGGTAAAGTAATTACCAGGAAATACTTCATCGCCTAGTCCATCAAATACAGATGACGGAGGTAAATCAGCATCAATAACTTCAAAGGTTATTGTTGGAGCAAACGTAAAAGTGGCCATTAACAAATTCCTTTTTTTATTTGCTGTTAGTACTGGGGTTTAGGCTAAAAGCGATATGATAGAACACAAAGCAAATGGAATTAGAGATTAAAATATTCTCAAGTCAGGCTGAAAGCATCCGCAACTTTTAACTATTGCGTAGTATATATGTTCCAAATAAATAATACAATAATGACAATCAAACAAGGGGGTGTCTGATTAAATATAGTGCCCCTTTTGGCAGAAAGTGAGAAAAGAACTACCATTACTCACCTGCCAACATGATTTGTCCCAGACTTGAAGAGTGTCGTCAAGTAGCTTACAAATATTGAGATTTTTGCGGTGATTGGTACTCCTACCTCTGCACCAAAACCTAGCTGAAAGTCCCCTGGTTGGGAACCAGGAAAAAAGCGTCACCGTAAAAACTGATGCTCAATTGTTAAAAAAACAGTAACACACCACGTCAATAACCACCAGCTGCTGTTTAATACTCAAGATTATTCATTACTAAATCTCTGATTAACTCAGCCTTGCTGGGTCTTTTTGTATGGCTTAGTCTAAACTCCAGTAACTAATGCTTATGAGGAATAATGGGAGCATCCCATTTCCTCGCTTTTCATCTCAGAAATTAAAGAAGCGCTACAATCCACATTTTATTGTTGTTGAAGTGCAAACTTCATATCTGTTAACTCTAATTCTCCTCCGTTCGTCATTAATACTAAATTAATGCCTAAAACACTTTTTCCTGTAGTTGTATAGTTAGTTAGAGGTATTTGATTAGTCAAATCAAAATTCATAGCACTTGCATAGATCATTTGATATGGAGTTGCTTTATCGCCAAGTAAGAATGATGTGATAGCTACTCGTGCTGGTGCTTTCTTTACTACACCTTTTAAAGCTAAAGGCACTAGCCTGAATTGCTTTTGAGTATTAGAGGTATTAATTCTAACGATACATCTAGCTCTTGGCGATTGTGCATTTACGGTTATAGGAGAGCGAAGTGTAAACTGATTTATTTGCGGATCGAAACTTATATTACATCTCCTACTAACCAAAAATTTTGGCTGGTTGTCTATTGCAGTAGCAGTGCTAGATGAATTGGCATCATAACAATAGAAAAAAAACAAGCACATTAATATGAAAAAATTACGTGCATCATTTAATCTCAACATAACTTCCTCTTCATCAACAGAAATTTTTAATCTTAAAGAAGAATACATTCGGTAGATTCAATGAGTGGGGGATTTAGACCCCATCACTCATTGAAGACCACCAAATTTGGAATTTGGTGCGGTGTATCACCATCTATCCGCAGACTCGCTAAAAGCGAGGACTAGCAACGTCTTAGGTCAAAATAAAGCCTTACATCCCCAGCATTGAGATCTGCTGTATCAACGAAAATAGAACTTCCTCGTGAGGATTGTGCAATCATATTAATACCTAATAGTCCTTGCCCACCACCACTACATAAACCTGTAGCAGCTAGAACAGTAATCTCATCTTGCTCCGCAAATGCCTTACTAGATGTAAACTTGGTAGTTTTAGGGGGAGCTACGGCTTGACCAAGAGCACCACCACTAAAGCTATAAGTTCTGCTTAAGCTGGTACCTCTACTCCCTCTATCAATATCAGTAGTTCCTTGGTACAGTACTTGTACATCTTGGATGATGAAACCACTTGGAATAAAAGTTTGAACGCGTAAAATACACCTTTGACGCTGACCATTGAATGCACTAAAGTTATCCAAGACGATCGATAAGCTTCTACCATCCTCTCCAGGAAGCTGATCGTCAACAATACATCCACCAGACCCGATTGCATCTCCAAAAGTAATACTAGGCGACTCTTGAGCCAAAACCTTGGTCCCAATCACGTTGAGTCCAAGAATTGTAGATAGAGACAGTAATACACCAAATTGTTTAAAGTTCATATTGATTGTACCTATGTTGTTAAAGTTGTTTTTTCATGGACAATGCAGTCAAAATACATCTCCCTCAACTATTTAACTAGTGCAGGATAAATCTCTAGAAGGTTTACTTTATTTAGAAACTAAATCGTTTTTAACTGTGGCAGGAATTAACTTAGTGTAGGTATAGTATCACCTACGTAGGACTCACCTGTAATAGCCTAAAGTCTTGAGATTAAAAAATGGCACTTTCTCTGTAAAATCCATGAGAGAACTCTCCTACAGATGCAAAAATAGAATTAAGCTTCAATACCTTCGCTAAGAAAAGAGGTAGTCTAGCTTTTGCCGAAATACCCCAACGCAAGAAGGCGGTAAATTCTCAAGCTAATTAATGCAATAGTTGAGTGTCTCTATCCTGAAGTTACAAAAAGAATCTGAGGAACTTGTGAGGAAATATGGTGCTTATTAAAACTTAAATTTTGTCAGGATTCAAACTGGAGTTTGCTGAAATATCAACAAAACTAATATTAAAACTATAGAGATATTTATGTTGTTTGTCCTTATATGAGATATCTGATTAAAAAGCATGTGAGGAACTTGTGAGAAAATAGGGTACTTATTAAAACTTAAATTTTGTTAGGATTCAAACTGGAGTTTACTGAAATATCAACAAAACTAATATTAAAACTATAGAGATATTTATGTTGTTTGTCCTTATATGAGATATCTGATTAAAAAGAATGTGAGGAACTTGTGAGGAAATAGGGTACTTATTAAAACTTAAATTTTGTCAGGATTCAGACTGGAGTCTGCTGGGATATGAATAAAACTAACATTAAAGCTACAGAGATATTTATGTCGTTATCTTTTTGTATGAAACATCTGGTGAACAAGTATGTAGAGACGTTGCATTGCAGCAAATTTTTGTTGCAGTTCCCATGCAATGGTATAGCTTCCCAGCGATCGCTTTTCATCCACGTTGCATCGGGCGATCGCAGGTTGCAATTGCAGAACCATTGGTATAATTTCTGTGGCTACAGGTAAGTTGGTGGTCATAATTGCTTTGTGGCTACTTCACCTGCTTTAACTATAATCTTTTCACAATTTACGGTGGAATGAGGGTTAACTCATGAAGATTGGAATTATTGGCAGTGGAAACATGGGACGCTCTCTAGGTATACTCTGGGCAGAGCAGGGGCATGAAGTATTTTTTGGCTCTCGTGATGCCGAAAAAGGAAAAGCAACAGCAGAGTTCGCAGGACGCGGAACGCAAGGTGGAACAAATGATCAGGCGGCGGCGTTTGCTGATGTAATTTTGTGGACAGTACGCAACATTATGCCAAAACAGTTGCTTTCTCATCCTGAAGTTCTCGACAGTAAAATTATTATTGATTGTAATAATCAGGATATTCCTGAAGGATTTGCTTATCCACCAATAGTAGAATCCCTAGCCGAAAAGCTTGCTAAAGATATACCTCAAGCGCTGGTGGTAAAAGCTTTTAATACGATGGCGCAGGAAGTCTTTGAATTAGCACCTGAACCACTAAAAGATTATGGAGTTTCTGTTTTTGTTGCAGGAGATGATGAACAAGCCAGAAAAACAGTGATGGGACTTGCCCAAGAAATCGGATTTTTAGCAGTAGATTCTGGTGTTTTACGTAACGCTCGATTGGTAGAAGGCTTAGGAGATTTTATTCGCCTGATCATGATTGGTCAAAAACAAGGTGTTTATGCAACAATCTCTGTCAATGTCTTACCTACAGCGTCAGAACAACGCTTAGGTGGACGGCAAGCTTCGAGTTTGAAGTAAGTCGGCGATCTGGTGGCAACAGGATGAAATGGTGATTCTATAAAGCCAAAATGTTAGGGGTAGTTATTTAACCACCCCTCTATTGCCCTAATAATTTAGAATTTACTTGCAGACCCCTTAATGGGAAGTTAATTTACTCAGAAATGTTAATCGAACTTTCAACTTGAGAAGTAGCCAATGTTGGTGCAGAGAAAATCCGCGAGTACAAACTTGATGGTTGTTGATGAGCAACAACTGGTAGAACTTGACGAGCATGAGCAGCTAGTTCTATTGCCTTTACATCATAAGTCTGCGTTGCCAACTTGGGATAAAACCCGATTCCGATGATTGGCAGTAACAAACAAGCAGTAATAAATATTTCGCGGGGTTTAACATCAGATATTACAGCATCCAAGTGCAAGTCTTGACTTTGCTCACCGTAAAACACTTGACGCAGCATCGACAGTAAATAAATTGGTGTCAAAATCACGCCAACTGCTGACAGCAGAACGACTACAACTTTGAAGCTGGAACTGTAAACATCACTGCTGGCGATACCCAGAAATACCATCAACTCACCCACAAAACCACTCATTCCGGGTAAGGCGAGAGAAGCCATTGAACCAATGGTAAACAGAGCAAAGGTTTTGGGCATTACCTTAGCCATACCGCCCATTTTATCCATCATCAAGGTGTGGGTGCGATCGTAAGTCACGCCAGATAGGAAGAACAAGCTAGCAGCAATCAAGCCGTGGGAAACCATCTGTAACACTGCACCACTGATACCCAGTTCTGTGTAAGAGGCAATCCCAATCAGCACAAACCCCATGTGGGCAATTGAAGAGTAAGCCAAACGACGTTTGAGATTGGTTTGAGCAAAGGCACAGCAAGCACCGTAGACAATGTTCACCACACCCAAAACTGCTAACACTGGGGCAAAAGTCACATGGGCATTGGGCAACATTTCCACATTGAAGCGGATGAGAGCATAACCACCCATTTTTAACAACACACCAGCCAAAATCATCGAACCGGGTGCTGATGCTTCACCGTGGGCATCAGGTAGCCAAGTGTGTAAGGGGAAAATCGGTAACTTTACACCAAAGGCTATTAAGAAACCTGCATAAACCAACAATTCCAAGGTTTTGGGGTATTCTTTCATTCCTAGAGTCGCCATGTCGAAAGTGACGGTATCTCCAGAGAATGCCATTGCAAAACCTAGCAATCAAGATAAATATTGATGCAGCAGCGGTGTAAAGAATGAATTTGGTAGCAGCATAACGGCGGTTTTGTCCTCCCCAAATGGAAATCAGCAGGTAAACTGGCACTAACTCGATTTCCCACATCAGGAAGAACAACAGCAAATCTTGGGCAACAAATACGCCAAGTTGGGCGCTGTACATCGCTAACATCAAACCATAAAATAATCGCGGCTTGGTGTTAACTTTCCAAGCCGCGAATATTGCGAGGGTATTTATTAAGCCTGTCAGAAGCAGTAAGGGCATCGATAAACCGTCAACTCCCACAGCCCAATGCAAACCTAACTGCGGTATCCAAGGATAGTTTTCTATAAGTTGGAGTGTTGAGCTTTGGAAGTCGTACTTATACCAAAAGGCATAAATCATCAGTGCAAAGTCGGCAAAAGCAACGCCCAGACCATACCAGCGGACAGTTCTACCTTCCTTGTCTGGGATTAGGGGGATGGCTAAAGCAGCCACCAAGGGTAAGAGGATTATGGCTGTTAGCCAGGGAAATTCAATAGCATTCATCACTTCTGACAATCAATTTGGCTTATCGCTTTTAATTTCATTATATTAAGGATTCAATACTTTTGTAAACATTCTTTAACTATAGAAAATTAAATTTTTGACATAGATAAGAATATATACTCATTGAATGTCAAATTATCAGGATAAATAAGAATAAATACTTATCTGTTTTTGACGATTCCATTCTAAATGTAAACTTTTGCAACGTCAACAAAGAACAGGAGCTAAAGCCACCGTTACAATACAGTTAAATTTCCATGCTTCATCCCTATTGTCAGGGCTATCTAGTCTATGCTTCTAAGTTGAGTCATAGACCTAACGCCCAACCCTTTTTCTACTAGCGTTGGGTAGGGTGTAGAAAATGGATAACTAACAAGTATGAATCTCGTCTAATCAATTGCAGCAAGTCCCAGACTATAGGTACATCCGGCGACGAAGACATGAATTATGCTTGGTATAAAAAATTAGTGAGATAGCGTAGGCGTAGCCCGTCGTAGACATCGTACAGCCATTAATATCCGAAGTATGTGATGGGCTACCTGATGCACTTTTATGTCAACTTTTTTGAACTCGAAGATGTATCATCCTAATTCAGTGTCATCCACTGACAAAAACTCATGTAATTCTTTTATAGTGAGTGCAGGATGGTACATATTAGGTTCGATTTTATAGACTTCCAAAAAAGATGCGATCGCTTCTTTAAGTTGCTTGATTGCTGCTGCTTGATTTATCCCTTGTCTTACCAGTCCATTTTCTAAACATAAAGCAAACCAATAACCAGCACTCTTTCGCAAAACTGTTGTGTAGAAGTCCATAAATGTTTTCAACTTGCCACATTTTCTTATTTTAGTGATTGATAATATTTCAGGGCTTCATCTTTTGATAGTGGTCTTTCTTCCTCTATTTCCTCCATGAGTTTTGCTAAACCGTAATTCTCAAGAATTTCTTCAATTTTTTCAAATTCAGCGATAGGAATTTGTACGGCAATAGGTTGTTGATTTTCGTCGAGAACATAATTTTTGTGAACTTCAAGCATTTTATAACTCCTATGTGTAAAAAGCTTGGTGTAAGGTAATTAGATTTTAACAGTTTATCGCGATTGACCTCTCCCCCAACCCCTCTCCGAGACGGAGAGGGGAGCCGGATTTCTCCCCCTTCCCTCGCAGGGAAGGCAGGGTGGATTAATTGTCGAGAGAGAAAATATAACATAGAAGGATGATTCCTTAAGAAAAACACGGTTCTCCCAGAGGAAAGTTAGGAATGAATTTAATCGAAGCAATCCAAGGGGTTCCCGATTATCGACATGCTAGAGGTATTAGACATAGACTTTGGATAATACTAACTATAGTTTTGTTAGGTAGTTGTACAGGATATTGGGGGTATAAACCTTTAGCTGAGTTCACAAAAAATCATCGATTATCTCTAATCAAATTATTAGATTTATCTCCAGATATTCAATTTCCGTCAGCATCAACATTCAGAAATATTATGATGTCAATTGATTTTCAGATATTAGCTGAACTGTTTAACGTCTGGGCAGAAAAGAGTTTGCCAATTAATTTCAAAGAATTATTTGCCATCGATGGGAAATGTATTAAAAGTACTGTAACCGGGGGAAATCAATCCTATCAAAACTTTGTGAGTATCGTTTCAGTTTTCAGTTTATAGTCATCAGCAAGGATGGGTAATCAGACATCAAGCTATGGAAAATAACAAAAACAGTGAGATTAGTGTGGTAGAAGAGCTAATTAAAAAGCTTTATGGGCATCATATCGTGATTACAGCCGATGCACTACATTGCCAAAAAAAACTGTTGAGCTGATTATCGAGGGAGAAAATGACTACATTATTACTATTAAAAGAAACCAGCCAAATCTCCTGAAAGTAGCTACTGAGCTAGCTGAATCCTCAATCGCTATCGATACCAATTACCATGATGAAAATTTACATGGACGAAAGACTACTCGTCAAGTCAAAGTCTATCCAATTCCATTTGAGTCACTACCTGATTGGGTTGGCGCTAAAAGTTTAATTGAGGTTAACAGATATGGAACTCGACCTCAAGGATAGAATTGTCGTCGCCAGATTGTTGACTATCATGAACAACACTTTTATTTAAGTAGCTGAAATTATTCAGCTTCAGAATTCGCGGAGATTATTCGTGGTCATTGGTCAATTGAAAATCAACTTCATTGGGTCAAGGATGTAACTTTAAATGAAGATAACTGTATTCATACTGGCGGTTTTTCACCAGCTAATTGGGCGATGGTCAGACAGTTTTTAGTTTCCCTGGCTCGTCAGTTAAATTGTCGGACTCTTCCCGAAGCGTTAAGGCTGATGGCTAACCAACTTCAAATGATTTTTGATGCGCTATTTGACCACTCCGACTCCTTTTGCCCAATGCCTGTGAGTCCAATGGTCGAGTGAGAAAACTTTTTCTCTCCCGACAATTAATCCACCCTGCCTTCCCTCGCAGGGAAGGGGGTTGGGGGGTTAGGTCTGTTGAGAACAAGCTGTGGAAATACGCATCAAAACTTTATCAAGTTCGTGTCTCACTTCTTCATTTTTAATTCGCAACAAACGCAGTCCCCTAGCTGACAAAACTTTGTCCCGTTCTGCATCATATTTGGCTTGTTGTTCATGAATTTTGCCATCTATTTCTATCACTAATGCAGTTGCGTGACAGTAGAAATCTGCAATAAAGCCATTGATAATCTGCTGACGGCGAAAGTGAAAACCATTCAAGCGATTAGCACGAAGATGTTGCCAAAGAATTTTTTCTTCTGGTGTCATTTGCTGACGAAGCTCTTTGGCACGTTGCACTTTAACTAAGTCTGCTTTCAAAAGTGTTGAATGTTAAGAAAAATCCGATAAAAACAGCCCAAAATATGTTAAATTTTGGGCGGAAGATTAAAGTATATCTATTTGATAGTGATTATAAATTCATTTCCCAAGATTGTCAAAGATATCTTGAAAGGACTGCCAAAAAACGATTATCCAGTATTGAACAGTCGTCTGTTTTTTGAGTGCTGGCTCTCTTATGCTATGGATAACAGCTTAACAAGTATGCGAGATTTGTTTAAGAGATTAAACAACACGGGATTTGAGGTAGATATTTCTACTTTTTCTAAAGCAAACTTACATCGAAGCCAAAAACCTTTTCAAGAAATTTATCAAAAATTGAATGAGTTAGTACAGAAGAAAATTCATAAAAAATTACACAACATTTCTGCTATTTGTCCTATTGATTCAACAATTATTACCCTGACAAGTAAATTGTTATGGGTTTTGGGTCATCATCAAGTCAAACTTTTTAGTTCTTTGAATTTAGCTACTAGCAGCCCAGAAGATAATTTCATCAATTTTGGACATGATCATGATTATAAATTCGGTTCAAAGATGATGTCTAGTCTACCAGCTAATGCTGTAGGGGTAATGGATAGAGGCTTTGCAGGATTAAAATTTATTCAAGAATTGGTACAAGAAAACAAATATTTTGTTTTGCGGATTAAAAACAATTGGAAACTAGAATTTGAGGATGCAACTGGATTAGTCAAAGTAGGTGCATCTGATGATGCTCAAGCCTATAGAGTCATTAATTTTTGTGATTTAGAAACGAAAACTGAATTTCGCTTAGTAACTAATTTACCAGAGTCGGGAGATGCCGCTGTTAATGATGATGAAATTAGGGATATTTATCGATTACGTTGGGGAGTTGAACTATTGTGGAAGTTTTTAAAAATGCACTTAAAACTTGACAAATTAATTACCAAAAACGTCAACGGTATCACCATACAAATTTACATTAGTTTGACAGCTTATCTGATTTTACAGCTTTTATCTATTCCCGCACAATGGGGACATACACTATTAGATAAATTCCGCTATTTACAATCTTGTATGTGTCAGAAAATCAGTTATGTCCATTGGTTTGAGGAGATGATGTTATGTTGACTAATTTAGGCTTTTTAGAATTAGTGTAAATATTTATGTAAAGTTTTGTATCAGCATTCAACATTTCTGAGTACACACCAACCATTCAACAACAGAATCTTGAGCAAAATGGTTGTTATTTGCAGCTAATACAAAACCAAATCGTGCTACTGGAATTTTGATTTTAGTTTTCACTTTAGTTGGCAACCAAAGAAATAACCATATTCCTTTACTTGTATTAGTTATCTCAGCTAGTTTCTTATGATTTTCTCCTTCACCAGTACCATACAGTATTTTTCTATAAGTAGGGCTAACCATTTCCTTTATCTTTGGTTGAGCCATAAAAAGCTCTCTGATAATTCTAAAATTTTGATGAGTATCTACAGGCAAGTTACTTTTAAAGTTATGAGTAAAAGCTGGTAAGAGTTTACTTCGCAGGTCTTCATTTTGTAAGCTGCCAGGTAAGCCAAACACAGGGTAAAGAATATCATAGTTCTTACCTTCTAATTGGAATTTAGCCCCTGTTGTCTCATATTCGACATGGAATTTCCAAAAAGATATATCATTTTCAAATTTTGATGCTTCTTTATCTGTGTAATTGTCTTCATGAAAAGTAGGAGCAATAGCGATTAACTTTATTGGTAATGAGTAATCGATTTTGTCAGCAAAAGACTGATTTTGTAAAATAATTTTTCGATATCTCAATAGCTGAGATACCAATCCTCTATCTTCTTCATTTTTTAATTCAATAATAACTGCTTGTTTATGTAATTTACTACAGCATAGTAAATCACAACGCTGCGTTTTGAGGCTATGCTGACGTTTAATTAAAACCAAGTCTGGGAATATTATGTCAAAATAAGCTTCAATATAATTCTCTAAATCTTGTTCAGACTGGAAGCGAATTTTTCCGCCAATGTAGATTAATTTACGATTAGCTTTGTCTGAATCCTCATTCCAGTTTTTCGAGTTGGTTGTTAAATGTTTTGATTTTAGGTAAGGCATGAAAGTTTTTAAATACAATAATCTATATACAAATTAGTGTATTTATACAATAGCTTTAACAGCAAAAATACTGAAATATCATCTATTTAAGCATCAAGCTAGCCAATATCCAAAACTTTGTTTAATTACAAGTCAAAATTACTTAATGCAACCTAATAACTATTTTTTAAAGTTTCTTCTAATGTAAACGGAGATTCTTGAGGAAAGAAATTTAATTTAATCTTTGTTTCATCAGATGCTTTGAGACGAGCCTTTTGATAACAGTTTTCAAATACTTCTGCAAGTAGAGGTTGCAAACTCGGACTATCTTCTAATAATGTTTCAATACAGATACGCTGTTCAGAAATGGTACTGCGCCAACTTTCACTACGTTTTTCTGGTTGATATTGCCATTTAAGCAAGTGCATTAATAGCACAATTAATCTATTTTTTAACTCGCGTTTTTCACTTTTCCCCATGCTTTCAATTTCTTCAATTAGATTAACTATATCTATTTCATTAAAATTATTTTCTTTTAACTGGTGTGCAACTGTTTGTGTCCACAAGTAAAAGTCTTGTTCATATAGATTTTTTTTGTTGATAAAAGATGGATTATTCATTAATATTCCTCTTGAAAATGCTAACAACTAGGTGGGCATAACACCCACCTAATTAAACTATACTAACAACGCCTGCTCTTCTTTAGAAATCACTCGCCCTTCATCCTCAAAACCGGCAATTTGATCAAAGTTCAAATACCGATACAAATCATCTGCAAAAGGATGAATTCTACTCGCCACAATATCCAAATATTCCTGCACTGTCGGCAGCCGTCCTAGTAGCGCACAAACTGCGGCTAATTCTGCTGAACCAAGATACACTCGCGCATCTTTACCCATGCGATTATTGAAGTTGCGGGTAGAGGTAGAAAACACTGTTGTGCCATCAGCAACTCGCGCCTGATTACCCATGCACAAACTGCATCCTGGCATTTCTGTTCTAGCACCCGCAGCCCCAAAAACGCTGTACACACCTTCTTCTTTTAATTGGTGTTCATCCATGCGCGTTGGTGGTGCTATCCACAGACGAGTTTGAACTTCACCTGCGCCTTCCAAAACTTTCGCTGTTGCCCGATAATGACCGATATTTGTCATACAAGAACCGACGAATACTTCTTGCACTGGATCGTTCGCAACTTCCGATAATAACTTAACATTATCGGGGTCATTGGGAGCAGCAACAATTGGTTCTTTGATTTCGTTCAAATCAATTTCAATTATTTCGGCATACTCCGCATCAGCATCGCCTTCTAATAACACGGGATTTGCTAACCATTCTTCCATCTTTGCCACACGGCGCAGCATGGTACGCGGATCGTGATAGCCCCGTGCGATCATATTTTTTAGCAACGCTACGTTAGAACGCAGATATTCCGAAATTGTCTCTACACTCAGTTTAATTGTGCATCCGGCACAAGAACGTTCGGCGCTAGCATCGGTGAGTTCAAAGGCTTGTTCAACTTTTAAATCTGGCAAACCTTCTATTTCCAAAATTCGCCCAGAAAAGATATTTTTCTTGTTCTGTTTTTCTGCTGTCAGCAAACCTTTTTGAATTGCTACGTAGGGAATAGCATTCACGACATCGCGCAGGGTGATACCTGGTTGCAATTCACCTTTAAATCTTACCAAAACTGACTCTGGCATATCTAAAGGCATAACACCCAAGGCGGCTGCAAAGGCCACTAATCCAGAACCGGCGGGGAAGGAAATACCCAAGGGGAAGCGGGTGTGAGAGTCGCCGCCAGTTCCTACGGTGTCGGGTAGCAGCATCCTGTTTAACCAAGAGTGGATGATACCATCACCGGGACGGAGGGCGACACCGCCACGAGAAGCAAAGAAATCGGGGAGTTCGTGATGGGTTTTGATGTCTACTGGTTTGGGATAAGCTGCTGTGTGGCAGAAACTTTGGATAACTAAGTCTGCACTGAAGCCAAGACAAGCGAGTTCTTTTAATTCGTCGCGGGTCATGGGGCCTGTGGTATCTTGAGAACCAACGGTAGTAATGATGGGTTCGCAAGATGTACCGGGACGTACACCAGGTAATCCGCAAGCTTTACCGACCATTTTTTGTGCTAGGCTGTAGCCTTTGCCTGTATCAAAGGCTTGCTGGGGACGCGTGAAAACTGTGCTTGGTTCTAAACCGAGTGCAAGACGAGTTTTGTCGGTGAGGGTACGGCCGATAAGTAGGGGGATGCGTCCACCTGCGCGAACTTCATCGAGAATGGTATCAGGTTTGAGGGTAAAGGTGGAAATTACTTCGCCTGTTTCGTTGGTGATTTCGCCTTTGTAGGGATGAATGGTAATTACCATGCCGGTTTCGAGTTTGGTGACATCGCACTGAATAGGCAAAGCACCAGCATCTTCTGCTGTGTTGAAGAAGATTGGCGCGATCGCACCACCTAAAACATAACCCCCAGCGCGTTTGTTTGGCACAAAGGGTATATCATTTCCCATGTGCCACAACACTGAGTTGATGGCAGATTTACGCGAGGAACCAGTACCAACTACATCTCCCACGTAAGCTACAGGATGTCCTTTCTTTTTCAACTCGGCAATAGTTTGTAAACTTCCCGGTTGCCGTGACTCTAACATCACTAAGGCGTGTAAGGGAATATCCGGGCGAGTTGTAGCGCTTTGGGCGGGTGATAAATCGTCGGTATTGGTTTCGCCAGGAACTTTAAAAACGGTGACAGTAATCGCTTCTGGAACTGTGGGGCGCATGGTAAACCATTCAGCTTCCGCCCAAGAGTCAATCACCAACTTCGCGAAAGGATTGGTTTTAGATAACTCTAAAACATCGTGGTAAGCGTCATACACCAAGAGGATTTTGCTTAAGGCGTTGGCGGCGTAGGCGGAAATGGGTTCTTTTCCTTGTCCGCCCATGACGAGAGGTGTTTCGGATGAGTCGGAGAGGGATACAGTGGGCAATTGCAGTAAATCGATTAGAGATTGCACATTGTAACCACCGATCATTGTGCCCAGCAATTGCACTGCTTCGATGGGCGCAATCAACGGACTGGTGATTTCTTCCTTAGCAATGGCGGTGAGAAATCCAGCTTTGACATAAGCTGCTGGATCAACACCAGGAGAAACGCGATCGCTCAATAAATGTAATAATATCTCCTCTTGACCCTTGGGCGGATTTTTCAGTAATTCACATAATTCTGATGTTTGCTTCGCATCCAATGGTAAAGGAGGAATACCGAGTGCTGCTCTTTCGGCAACGTGTTTACGATATTGTTCTAGCATTTTGATGTTCTCCATTGGGATGTTCTATCTTTAATTATGAAATTTTTAGGCAATACTTGGCTATAAAAGTTTAGCTTACTTTTATGATGAAAGCCTTACTGGTAATCAGTTATTAGCAGATTTTTTTATACTGAAAGTTTAAAAAGCGAATAGAATTTGTTACTACACAAAACTTAGTCCACCTCCGTGGACTAAGAAGATGTTTGGAAAGTCATGATTGATGTATCAAATATTGTTTTACCCCACCCTAACCCTCCCCTTATAAAAGCGAGGGAACCGGATTTTCTTGTTTCCCCCTTTTATAAGGGGGGATTAAGGGGGGTAATAATTCGATTTCTCAGGTGTAGTAATAATAAATTAGATTGATTGTTGGTTTAACCAAGTTTCTAAATCAGAAAAACTAGAAAAATCTAGCAATGCTTCTCCTAAATTCTCTAATTGTTCAAGTGATAAGCCTTGAATTTGCTCGATTAATGACGTATCAATCTCACCAATACGGCGATTGAGTTGACGCAATATTAAGTTTTGTTTTCCTTCTTGCCTTCCTTCTTGCCTTCCTTCTTTTTTTCCTTCTTGCCTTCCTTCTTCTCTGGCTTGTTCTCTATTTTTTTGATAAAGTGGTTCTAGTCGCATAATTAACTCCCTATCATCTGCTTCTAATTCTTGATTTACTCTCAAGTTTTCGCGCAAGTTGTAAACTAATTCAAGAGTTTGTTTCTGGTATGGATGATCTAATGGTAACGCTTGCAACTCGATAATCGCTTGTGACTGCACACTTCCCCTACCTAAAAGCCTCAACCATAATGTCTCTGGTGTTTGCGGTAGTTGGTGTATCGCTACAATTGCTGTTCGCAAGGCATCTGGCAGAAAATGCACTCCTGATAACCAACCTTGTTTTTGAATAGTTCCAAAGCTAGACAATCTAGTTTCAGATATGGTTGGTGTAAAAACCCACAATTTGGGAATTTCTGAGTCTTGAAGTTTGGTTTTATTTGCCTTAGCTTCTCGTCGCAATAAAGCCTTTATTTCTAATAATTTTAGAATACAGTCGCAGATTTCATCGGTAGAAGCTGGATTGCGGTACGGTTCTATAATTGCAGGATGTTCAGCAAATCTTCCTAGCAAACCCAGTATTTGTATATTAGAGCTTTGCTGTTTAGCAGGAGTGAATAAAACATCTATTTCTTTAATCTCTCCTGATACTTTTTCTGATGCCTTGACTTCTCCGTAATCTTTTAATAATTCTTCTAGATAGTCTTTGGCAAATTGATCATGTATAAACCTGGTCATTAAATCTTAAGATTTCAGAAGTTCTGGGTTAATGCAAAGTCTTATTATATAGCAAGCCTGAATCATTCGTGATGAAATAGATCCCCGACTTCTTTGCGAAATCGGGGATCTGCTGGACACCTTTAATTTTCACCGAAAACTTGGGTCTAAAGCCATGTCTTTTGAGGACGGCTTTTTATCATTGGTGACAGTACTTTAAATGAGTAATGAGTAATGAGTAATGAGTGGATGAGAAATGGGTACTTACTCATTACTCATTACTTATTACTTATTACTTATTACTCCAAAATCACTAAGCTTAATGTTGTAACCTGAAGGCTTTATGTTGTAACCTTAAGGCTTTATGTTCTAGCTCTAAGGCTTTATGTTGTAACGTTAAGAGTCAACTTTACAACATTGATGACCAAAGTTGGTTGGTGAGTGCAACCATCGCTACATAGTGTATATTGTTGATTTACAGCGATCGCAAGAAACGCGATGCCTACGGCGGGCTACGCCTACGCGAATATTTTATAGTAAGCAAATTTAACTAATTTATTTGTGTATTATATTGTAAATAATGTTACAAACATACAAAATATTCAGAATTAGCTGCTATGATTATCAATCTTTTACCTAAATTTTTGTGGTAACATCTGGATATTTTTAACTAATTCAGATAAACTGATAAATTTGTCCGTTGCATCACGCTTCTTTTGTATATGCCCAAAACTTACACCGTAGAAATTGATCACCAAGGCAAAATTCATACCTTGCAAGTTCCTGAAAATGAAACGATCTTATCAGTTGCCGAAGCTGCTGGTTTGGAACTGCCGAGTTCTTGTAATGCAGGTGTCTGCACAACTTGCGCTAGTCAAATAAGCGAGGGAACTGTAGATCAAGCTGATGGTATGGGCGTTAGTCCAGATTTGCAAAAGCAAGGTTACGTATTGCTTTGTGTTGCCAAACCCCTTTCTGATTTGAAAATTCAGACCGAAAAGGAAGATGTACTTTATCAGTTACAATTTGGCAAAGGCAAATAATCAGCGCACAGTTATCATGATGATGTTTGTAAAGCCCTGGCGACTAGAAGTCGCGGCTACACAGACTTGTGTTGAGCGGAGTCGAAATACAAAACCTGCCTCCGCAGGTTAAAAACCCTTAATTTTTTCTTAGTCCACGGAGGTGGACTAAGTTTTGTGTAGTAGCAAATTCTATTCGCCCAATACTTTTAAAACATCCTCTAAGTACTTTATAAATAACACAAGGATTTTATAGCAACTGATATCAGTTATTCTAGAAACTACAAATCAACAGGATTTACCAAAATGACGACTCATTTTATTACCGCAGAAATTGATTTACAAGAAACTCCCGCAGAATTACTAGAAGTCATTGAAACAGAGTTAAAGAAACAAGGCGAACCTCTGCGTTGGGCAGTTACTTCTATAGATGCTGACGAACAAAAAGCTACAGTTGAAGCTGTGGTGACTACAGTCAATAGTTAGGAGTTAGAAGTTAGGAGTTAGGAGTTAGTATTTGATGGCTTGTTATTCATAAACTCATAACTCATAACTCAGCACTCATAACTTAAGATGAATTGTCCATACACCGCTATCTTAATCGTACCAACAGGCGTTGGGGCTGCCATTGGGGGTTATGCAGGAGATGCTTTACCTGTTGCCAAACTTATAGCACAGGTTTGCGATCGCCTAATTACTCACCCCAATGTCCTCAATGGCGCAAGTTTGTATTGGAATCTGCCAAATGCTTTCTATGTTGAAGGTTATGGACTTGACAAATTTGCCTCTGGATGCTGGGGTTTGCGTCCAGTCCGCAACAACAAAGTAGGTTTGCTTTTAGACCAAGCCATTGAGCCAGAGTTGCAACTACGGCACATACAAGCCGCCGATGCAGTTAGAGCCACTCTAGGATTGACCTTAACAGATTATGTAATCACTGATGCACCATTAAATGTAGAATTACGGACTACAGCATCGGGAGCGAGTTGGGGAACAATTGGCAACCCAGATAGCTTGTTAAGGGCAGCTGAGATATTAATTAAAAAAGCGGGGGCAGAAGCGATCGCAGTTGTTGCTCGTTTCCCTGATGATATGGATGAGGAAGCAGTACAAAAATACCGCCAGGGTGAAGGTGTTGATTCCTTAGCGGGTGCAGAAGCCGTAATTAGCCATTTGCTAGTGCGAACCTTTCAAATTCCTTGCGCCCATTCTCCCGCCCTTTTGAGCGAACCTCCACAACCTGATTTATCTCCCCGTTCCGCCGCCGAAGAATTGGGCTATACCTTTTTACCGTGCGTCCTTGTAGGATTAAGTCGTGCCCCACAATTTATAGTAGACAGAGGAACAATAGCATCACAGCAAGGAGATATTTGGGCAGATGAAGTAGATGCTGCGATCGCACCTGCAAATGCTTGTGGTAGCAGTGCCTTACTGAGTTTAAGCCAAAGACAATGCCAAATAATTACAGTAGAAGAAAATAAAACTCTGATAAAAGTTCCTGCCCAACCTTTGGGGATCAAATCTATACAGGTAAACTCATATTTAGAAGCAGTAGGTGTATTGGTAGCACACAAAGCAGGTATCAATCCCTCCGCTCTCCGTCCCAAATTATTACCTTTGCAGCCAGTAATTAAAGGTTAGGAGTTAGGAGTTATGAGTTATGAGTTGTTATCTTCCTCATCTTCCTCATCTCCCTCATTTCCCTCATCTCTCCCCTAAAAAACCCGTGATTGAACAACAAAAGCAAGAGCCAGAAATTCCATACCTGACGCGCATCCAAATACTTGGGGCGGTGGGAGCGACTGCAATCATTTTGTTGATAGTCGCCAAACTTTCGTTATACTTTGGCAACTTTTCGCTATTTTCTTGGGACTTGAATCAAAGAGAGTTGCTGTTAGGTGTAGGGTTGGGGTTTGTACTCACCGCGTTAAGTGGCTTAACTTACCGCCTGTGGACTGCCTATCGTAAGAGTGCAGATTATTACCTAGAAGTAGTACTCAAGCCTTTAGCTTTACCAGATTTAATTTGGCTGGGGTTGCTACCAGGGTTGAGTGAAGAATTGTTATTTAGAGGTGTGATGCTACCAGCTTTAGGCTCCGATCTTACAGCTGTAATTGTATCCAGTCTTTGCTTTGGCATCTTGCATTTTAGCGGTTCCCAACAATGGCCTTATGTAATTTGGGCAACAATTGTCGGGATGATATTGGCATATAGCGCCCTGCTTACGGGCAACTTGTTAGTGCCGATTGTCGCTCATATTATTACTAATTTGATTTCTAGCTATTTCTGGAAAATGCGGCAATTTTCGGCAATGAAAAAATAAACCTTCAAACATCCAACCTATCATCAAAATATGGCTATTATGGTGTTGGATAATTTAGGTTGAAACTGAACAAAAAGATCAAATTCCCCAAGTTTTGCGGGTGTGGTTGCGTTACCGCAGTAAGAAATACTTTGGATGCACCGAACGCTACCGAAGTCACGCTAGGTTCAGTAAGAGAACTCCAAGAAATAAATTATCCAATATTGTGGGGTGGGCATCCTGCCCGCCCAGTCTACAGGGCGGGCGAGACGCCCACCCCACAAGAGTTAATTGGATATTTTTTATTTGCAAGTCCCTAAGAGAGTTTTATCACAATTTATGCTTAGTTTTTGGGCATTGGTTACATTGGATAACATCATAAGTTGACAACTGGTCTAATTTATTGTTGTAGCTGGGCAAAAGTTCAACTTTTTTACTTTCTAGTTAGCCAACTGTGCGCTGCAATGCTTCGATACGTCCATGAGGGCGCAGTGCTGCACCGGACTATTAACCAGGAGACTACAGCAATGATGAAAGCTGAAGATATCATGACCAAAGACGTAGTTACCATTCGCGGTTCGGCAACTGTTGCTGAAGCGGTGGGGCTGATGAAAGATAAAGGATTGCGGGCACTGGTTGTGGATTGCCGCCATGAGAATGATGCTTATGGCATTGTCACAGCAACGGATATTGTCTATAAGATCACAGCCTACGGTAAAGATCCCAAGCAAGTGCGGGTTTATGAAATTATGAGCAAGCCCTGCATTGTAGTCAATCCTGATTTGGGTGTGGAATATGTAGCGCGGTTATTTGCTAATACTGGTATTCATCGCGCACCTGTGATTCAAGGCAAGTTGTTGGGCATCATCTCGATTACCGACATTTTGACTAAAAGCGACTTTGTGGAAGCGCCAAAATCGCTACTGCTGGAGGGGAGAATTCAAAAAGCAATTGAGCAGGCTCGTGCTATTTGCACTGAACAAGGTGCTTATTCTAAAGCCTGTGCAGCTGCCTGGGATGAGGTAGAAGAACTTCAGGCAGAAGCAGCTCATCAGAAAGCTGAGGGTATGATATCAGCTAAAGTCTCTTTTGAAGAATACTGCAAGGAAAACCCCAATGCACCAGAATGTCGAAATTATCACCCGTAATTGAAGTGGGAGAATAATAGACATCTGGTGAAAAATAATGTAGAGATGTACCACTGCGATGTTTCTACAGGGGTTATGGATAACGCATATTTAATTTCACCAGATGTTTAATATTGTTTGTCTACTGCCGCATCCACCTCACTTTACCGTCTCGCAACTCGCATCAATAAGAATAAACCTATTCCCAAAAAAAGAAAGTTGGGCAACCAAGCCCCCATAAAGGGAGAGAGGACACCTGCTTGTGCCATCGCCCCACTAATAAAGAAAATTAAGTAGTACGAAAATATAACTAGGACACTAATCCCGAAGCTTGTACCTCTCCCCGTCCGCTGCGGTATGCTTCCCATTGCTGCACCTACCAAGCCAAAAACTACGCATACAAAGGGCAAAGAGATTTTTTGTTGAATCCGCACTTCAAGTTTACGAATTTTTTGGCGATCGCCACCAAGATTTTCCACTTCTAGTTGATTTAGTGCTTCAGAAATATTCATTTCACCATAATCGCGGCTTTTTTCTGCCAGACTTAATGGCGTGCGCGGTAGTTGCAGTTGTTGTTGTTCAAATTTGACGATGTTACGATAAGAGCGATCGGCAGCAACAAAATAGATCGTACCGTTGTAAAAATCCCAGACATTTTGAGAAGGATTCCACTGAGCCGATTCTGATACTACAATTTGATTCAGATTTTTTGTTGAGCGATCTATAATTGTCAACCCTGTCATACGCTTACCATCAAATTGGTCGGCGTAAAACAAGCGTGTCAATATCCGATTTTTAGAACCATCCGGCTGGACAACATCCTGGTATTCAGGATAGAAAATATTTTGCTGTTTAAAAGTTGGCTTGTCTGATTTGAGTGCTTTCTGTAAAGTCATCGCCGCTTGATAATTTGCTGCTGGTGCAATTTCTTCATTAAAGACAAATGTCATTCCTGTGACTACAAGACTTAACATCACAGCAGTTAGCACCATGCGATAGACACTGACGCCACAACCACGCAAGGCAATTAGTTCGCTCTCGCTAGAAAGACGACTGTAGGTCATCAAAGTAGCCAGCAGCGTAGACATGGGGAAAGCTAAAACGATAAAATTGGGAAATTTTAACAAAAAAACTTGAATAGCAATGTCTATGGGTAGCCCAGATTCTACAATTTTTCTGACGAGATCAAATACAGCATCAATGGTGACACCAATTGATGAAAAAGCTCCGACACCAAAGAAAAACGGCGCTAACAATTCGCTGGCAAGGTAACGATCCATGATCGTAAAAGGCAGCAGCGAATAGAGACTATTAAAATACGTGAGCTTCTTTGATATCATAAGCAACTTGAAAATTTAGATATTGGCAACCCTGGCAAAGCAAAGCATCTCTAGTGTATTTAGGATCAAAATTAAATTCTTAATGGCTGAAAATTAACTAATAAATTCATGCTGAAGAATCAAAAATCAAAATATCTTTTGAAATTATTAACTAAATTATTATTAATTTAGACTTGAAAATTATCCCCTAAATAATATTGCCGCACAAGGGGATTGCTGTAGAGTTCGTCAGCAGCGCCAAAAGCAAGGATTTGTCCCTCACGCATGATGTAGGCGCGATCGGTGATGGCTAGGGTTTCGCGGACATTATGATCTGTAATTAATATTCCCATGCCGCGATCGCGCAGTTGTGCTACGATTTGTTGAATTTCTGAAACTGCGATCGGATCGACTCCCGCAAATGGTTCATCCAAAAGTAAAAATTTTGGACCTTCTTGTCCAGCAGCTAAAGACCTTGCTAATTCCGTCCGCCGTCGCTCACCACCAGAAAGTTGAATTCCTTTACTCCTAGCTAATTTTTCCAACCGAAACTCCCGCAGTAAAGTTTTGAGTCGCCTTGCCCACTCCCAACGTGGTACATGAGTTTGCTCTAGTACTAACAGAATATTATCCTCTACCGAGAGCTGGCGAAAAACACTTGGTTCTTGTGCTAGATAACCAATACCCAGTCGTGCCCTTTTATGCATTGGCATTCCCGTCACGTCTACATTACCCAGCCAAACTTTTCCTTGATTGGGTTTTTCTAAACCTGTGGCAATGTAAAAAGTCGTGGTTTTACCAGCCCCATTAGGGCCTAGTAAACCAACAATTTCGCCCTGAGCAACTGAAAGATTGACACGATTGACAATTACTCGCTTGCCGTAAGATTTGTGAATATTCTCTAAAACAATTTTCACGCTGGAAGCACCCTTTCTTGGTGGTAAATGCTAATTAGAAGGCTTCAAAGGTGGTGTTTGTGGGGCAGGTGTCGCAGTTTGTCCGCTATTATTTGATTCCTCGATCATGTAGATGGACTCTACCTGACGGTTGGATTGGGGTAAAGCAACAAATCGCCCTTCATCGATTAAATAGGTTACTTTCTCTGCTCGGATACTGTTACCGCCCTGTTGCAAAATATAGACGTTACCACTGAAATCAATTCGGCGTTCCTTACTAAAATACTGTGCTTGGGCAGATGTTGCCTGAAGCTGACGAGAAGGATACAACATTTGCACGTTACCGCGAGCGGTGATTACTTGATTTTTTGCGTCATATTCTTGCACATCAGCGCGGATAGTCAGGGGGCGATTTGCCTGAGATGTTTGTGCAGTAGCGGTTTGCACTTGGGTAGGGAAGGCAAAAGTGCCTAATAGTGCAGCTGGCAGCATTAAAGCTAATCCAAAGCGACGTATCTGTGATAAGGGCAATTGATAGCAGGGCATCATAGCAATTGGGGATTTAGGATTTCAGCTTGCATTCTAATTATCTCAAGTACTTTATCCAGATTATGAAATATACAATCTGGAGTGATTTCTGATAACTACTGGCTGAAATAGTGACGCTACCCCCAACCTCAAGGTTTCAGGTAATTGACATTTGAGTGAAAATGACGTAGGCACAATACTCTTCTTTTAACGGAAACGCTACGCTTACCTTACTTCCACGTGGTGGTACGGGAAGTCGTCGGCTAGATGAATTTTGCTTACCAAGGATTTCAGGCAACGCATAATTTAACTAGATGTTTAATCAGTACTTAGCACAATTTTAGGCAAAGATAAGACTTGATTTTCGCCCAGATCGCCAGCGGCAATTTTATCTGAGCCCTATTTGTTGTAAATTCGTCAACAACACTGCGCTCTGGCTCAATAGCTCATCTACGTCAACGCCGCTGTAACTAGATGGGTAACGGCGTAGGCGATTGCTGCCTTCTCCCAATAGAATTACAGCACCTCGCCAGTTCCGATTTTCCAAATGATACAGTGCTACAGCAATTTGGAGAATGCCTTGATAAAAGCTTTTTTCCGGTTCGCTAGCTTCAATCCACAAAGCCTCTAAAGTGTCATGACAAGCGTAGAACTCTCCAGAATTGAACTGTTCTACGCCTTGCCAAAACTCTTGGGGGATGATTTCGCTCATCCCATACTGTCTCGTACTTCTTTGATTGTTTCCAGAGAGATTTCTTGTTTGTCTCCAGCAAACTCGTTGTCAGGGGTGAGGAATAACATGCAATGACACTCTTTGCGTTCTCTCATTGGCACGCAAGGACAGTTCCAATATGTGGCGTGAATCTCAGCTTCTTTATCTTCGTAATGGCGACAAGGACATAAAGGCGCACCCAGGTCGTCTTTATGTTTGGCTAGTCCTTCAATCACGACTGCGGTGACAGAAGGTTCAGAACAGAAGTATGTTCCAGTACGCTTGGCGTATTGTTCGGAAAAATGCCGCATTGCCTCTAGGCTTTTATCGCTGGATTTTGTGTTATGTTCTGATGCGATCATGTCGTTCATAATTTAAATATTTCTTTGCATTGTACCTCAGCCTTACTAAGGGATTACTGGGTGTATTTCCCCAACCTTACCTGCTCAAATTATCTTCCCTTTGCTCAAAGGCTGATATATCCGGTGTTCTGGGATCAGAGAAAATCTCAGAAATCGCAGAAGCTGTACTTGTCAGCAGTCTTTGAAATTATAAAATTTGAATTGATTTATGAATGTAATGTTTTTTGTAGCTGGGGTTGCAGTTGGCCATCGCTTTGCAAAACTATACCAGGGTGTTCCCAATTAATTACCTCTGGTTCTGCTGCTGAGGAGATATTTGGCCACAAAACCCAGCGACTACCTTGAGGAAGAGTAGCAAGGCTCAGAGGATTCTGAGTTAGCCAAATCAAGGGATAGCTTTTAGGAACAACTGAACTGGCATCTTCTAAGGCTGCGGTTGCTGCTAAGGTTTCTAGAACAAAGCGATCGCCTTTAATTAAATTTGTTGATGCTGTCCATAGTTGCACCTGTAATTGTTGTTGCTGTGCATAAAAATACAGTGATGCTGCGGCAATTACTGCTTGTTCAAAGTTTTCTTCTTCCCAATTGCTAGCACTGTCAAGGGCAATAACTATTTCTTGTCCACCTGTAACCATCTCTAACTCCCGCACCCTTAATTCTCCATAGCGGGCGCTAGTCCGCCAGTGAATCAGACGGGTGGGATCTCCTAAACGGTAGGGACGGAGCGATCGCACCAGTCCGGTTGTAGCTGTTTGCAAGGGTTTACCACGAGGATCGCCCCTTTTGCTCTCTTCTTGTCCCATTTCATCTATTAAGGGGCAGGTAGCCAAGGGTAACACTGTCGGATAAACGATCGCAGTAGCAGCACAATCACGCTGACGGCGACACCAGAACAATCCCAAAGGCGCACCAGAACCGAGTTCTACTGTATTCCAGCGATAAACACCCCGGCGCTGAGTCGGGTGGTAATATACCCAACGGTAACTACCTTGGCGAGGAATTGTTTCGATTGCCTTTTGTACTGGTTTCCCTAAGACGAAGGGCAGTATATCTTCAACTTGCAATAAGCTTACAGGCTGCTGTGTCTGATTGCAGATTTCTAATTCCACCGTTAGATCGTCACCTGCTGACACTGGTTGCATAGGACGGCGAGTGATGGATAGACCTGTGAGCGATCGCGGCGGTAAGATGGCTGCTACACCCAAAAGGGCAAAACTGATGCCGCTAATGGCGTACAGCCAACCAGCCATCGTATTGATACCTGCGCCAAAAAAACAAATAGCCGTTGCTGCTAGTACCCAACCGCCATAAGCAGGGGCACTGGCGCGAGTTTCTAACCAATTGGTGATGGGTTTGATGATTTTCATGTTTCTTTTTTAACCCAACACCACCAGAAATTCACAGTGTTTCAGGGATTTACCAAAAAAATCTGTAGTTACGAGGCTTGTTGAAGTTAGTAGAAAGTTTAGAAGCCGAGGATATGGCAAATGAATTAGTGTTTCTAAGAAAATATATTGATAATTTTTAATCGGCGATCGCTTTGTGTGAAATATGTAAAAGAGCGATGTCTACGACGGGCTACACCTACGCGCAGGTCATTCAAACAGACATCCATCCTAGCGTTGCTAAACCTCATCTAAATCGTGATTTGGTTACTCATTGCTTTAGACTGAGATAATTTCAAAGGTGTCTTGATGACCAATTCGATAAAATAAGAAATCAGAATCGAGAGTGAGAATTTGACGATAGCCTGTCTTTTCAGCAGTCAAAACCAATGTTGCATCTGCTAAATCCATTGGGCGATCGCGGTATTGTTCCATCAGCGCCAACAAACGGCTGTAATCACTTTCCTGAATCTCGTAAACAGTCAGCAATTTATCTAAAAGAAGCTGCCCCAATTGTTTTTGCATTTGCCAGCCGCCACGATGCAAGGCAAGATACATGGCTTCTGTCAGGCATGACCAGGTTGTGACGAGAGGCTTTGCCAAATGCATCACTGCAATTTTATAAGCATTGTGCTGAGGCTGAGTGCGATCTACCAAACAAAGCAGCACTCCTGCATCACACAGGATCATAGCTCTAGCCCTTGTTGCCGATATTTGTTGAGTAGGAGTTGCTCATAGTTGCTGACTGCTTCAGGTGGAGATACCTCTAGGGAATCCACAGCCTCAAACCATTGTGACCATTTTTCCACAAGTGGTTCATCAGGCTGACTGTCAGCAATTTTAACTTGATGTTTGTGGATCACAAAATCAATGAAATCGGTCACTTCTTGCAGGAGTGGTTCGGAAAGTTGCTGCAATTTTGCGATCGCAGTTTCACGAATAGTCATGATAATTGCCTTTTTCAGTCCTCTTCATTTTGACTCAAAAATTTGACTAATATGCACGACAAGGGCGATCGCACTGTAAATCTATGCTATGGTTTGGCGATCGCAGTTTCACGAATAGTTATGATAATTGCCTTTTTCAGTCCTCTTCATTGTTACTCAAAGATTTGACTAAGGGCGATCGCAATTGCACTATTTTTGAGTAACTTCACTGAGGGCTTCATGAATAACCTCATCGCTAACACCATGACGCTTCAAGCTAGCAATCAGTGCTGAGATAGTATCATCCTCTAGTCGTTCCAGATCAACTCTTAGCCCTTGTCCAATATAGGCACGAACTAACGGCTGATAGCCAGAAAATCCCAGTAATGGTGCTATTCTTTTCAAATCTTCAATGACATCTTCGGGAATACGAATTGTGATTGTAGTCATTGGACGATTTTTATCGAGTCGCTTTTTCAGTGCTTCAACCTTCATAATATTCTCGCTCCTTACGTGTAGCTTTACGAGCTGAAATGATCCGAATTATGTCGTTTTCACGTTCAATGTAGACGACATACAGAAGATTCCACCGTCTGTCTAAGCCAATAACAGCATCTCTTTGTTCATCATTGCGACTTGCATCAACAACCACTAAAAACGGATCGAAAAATACCTCTGTGGCTTGCTGAAATGTCACGCCATCATGATTGCTAGGATTTATCCAAGCTTTTTCTTCGTTCCAAACGAAAGTGACACCATTAAGCACGAAATACACATCCATACCTTACATAGTAGGCATTGTGTATTTACGTTGTCAATACGTTTTATGAAACAGAGATATTTCCGTAAGAGCGAGCGCACTCTAAATCTATGCTATGGTTTGGCGATCGCAATGTCACAAATAGTTACGATAATTGTCTTTTTCAGTCCTTGTCATTTTTACTCAAGGATTTGACTAAATGTACGGTAAGTGCCAACACTTACATCTTTATCTAATCTGCTTATTTTAATGAAGTTCTCATGACTTAATTGACTGATAAAATCTAGGCTAATTTCTCCGAGTCTTTACAATTAGGACAAATAGAAACTTCAGTAAAAGAACCAAATGGAGTTCTTACGCGTTTGCGAACTTCTCTCGATCCTTTGCAAGCTTGACATACAAACTGTGCCTCGATTTGTTGCTTAATCGGCAAAATATTATCGTCTTTTAACCCTAAAAGCTCTTGAAGCATATTCATTTCTTTACAGGCTTCCTCACTTAAAGGATATTCATGGTCTACTTCTGCAATTAAAGCTTCTCGATAGGTTTGTAAATTCTCTAATCGCTCCTGATAAGGGCGTAATACCTCGGTTTCAATTTCAGCAGCTTCTTCAGAGGTCAAGCCTAACTGCTGCCTCAGTGTATTCAGAACAGCCCGACTCAGCAGGTCGAATAGTTCCGACATTTGCATAACGTGAAGTGGCTTTCCGATATCTCAACTTAGGGTCAGTAACTCGTGCTTTAGAAAGAACAATTTCAAACCCCTTGTCTTTAAGAACAATAATCTTCGGGGTCATATTGGGGGCAGTTTCCTGCACCTTGCTGACAGCATACTCATGCAATTCCAGTACCGAAACAAAGCCATCCTCATCGCGATCGCCTGCTCCTGTTTCAATCCCCTCCACTAGATATCTGGTGTAAATCGATAAGTCTGATCCCTGCTGCTCAAAGGAATACTGAGTTGAACTGGAGGAAGTGAGTACCACTCGCCCTTCAGATCCGAGTTGTGTTTGCAAGTCAACTAATCCATCATCTTTGGCTTGTAAGGCAGGATCGAACGCTCCACTAAAGCAACAGTCTAAGATAATTACCTGCCGTTTAGCACGGCTATTGTTCATGATTTCTTGAACAAAGTTGGCAGGTACAGATGTTGACCGAATCAACTCCCCTTTGGAATTCTTGCGAGTTATCGGAGTTGCAAAATATAGCTTGCCACCATCATCTTTGATGCCATGTCCAGAGAAAAATAGCAACACAAGATCGTCTTTGGCTCGACCTGAAAACAAGGTTTCAATCTCAGATTCCATTGTTTGTCGGTCAGGATTAAGAAGCGCTTTCACGTCATCAAATCCGCCCATTCCCGAATCTTTCAAAATCCGTTGCAACGCCTCAATATCTTTGACAGCCGCAGGTAAAGGATTTAGTTCTGGCTCATACTCACTGACTCCAATCAGCAATGCTACCTTTGCCATCTTTTCCTGTCTATACTGCAATAAAATCTTCGGCTGCTTTGATGGCGGCTTCTAGTTCTTCCCGACTGTGTGCTTTCACCGACAGTTTTTTGCCGTTGGCTTCCACCGACAATTCAATCGGTTTACCACCGAGGCGATCGCCCAGAAATCCCACTAACTTTTTTGCATTGGCTGTATTTACCTCAGCCATTAACAAACCCACCAGAAACCCGCCTAATGCTTTGTTGCCTTCTGGTGGGTTGGGATCAAGAACACGACCAACTGCATCTAATTCGTCAATTTGCTTAAGTTCAGTAATTAGTCGTTGAACCTGCTCGTCCTTTTCTTCCGCGTCCAAGTCAGGGTCGTTGAAGGCGATCGTAAATTTAATGTTATTTGCGGTCATGCTGTACTAATAAAAGCTTAGTTAGTTTTTTTATAAAGACTGACAATTATATTTATTTATACCAATAAAAACCTTATGTTCTAATGAACATAACGAACATTTGTATAAATCTTCATAGAAAACAAATTTGTCTTTTGGGATACAAGTACGACAAACAATACCAGATAGTTTCGAGGAATTGAGCAACTTAAAAAAGACATACACGAGATATAACCAACAAAATAAAAAGCCCACATCAGTGGGCTTTCTAAATCAATAAGTTATAGCTTTACTTACCGTTTCGCCAACTTCTTCGACATCTTCCGCAGACGAATTGATTGGGGTGTAACTTCTACCAATTCATCGGGGCCAATGTATTCCAAAGCACGCTCTAGGCTCATGTCTATCGGTGCTTGCAGTTGCACTAGTTCATCGCCACCAGCAGCGCGGTGGTTGGTTAACTGCTTGGTTTTACAGATATTTAGTTCCAAATCTTGGGAACGATTGTGTTCTCCCACAATCATGCCTCTGTAAACCTTTGTGCCGGGAGTAATAAAGAATGCTCCTCTATCTTCGGCATTTCTCATGGCGTAGAAGGTAGAAACGCCTTCTTCAAAGGAGATTAAAACGCCTTTGTTACGTGCTTCAATGTCACCACTAAGTTGACGGTAGTCTAAGAAGCTGTGGTTCATGATGCCTTCGCCACGAGTCATCCGCATGAATTCACCCCGGAAACCAATCAAACCACGGGCGGGTATGACAAACTCTAGCTGAGTGCGATCGCCACTACCTGGTTGCATATCTTGCATTTCGCCTTTGCGTTGTCCCAGGCGTTCAATACAGCTACCCACAGCATCAGCAGGAATGTCTAACACCAAAAGTTCGTAAGGTTCGCAAGGTTGACCGTTGATTTCGCGGTAAATTACCTGTGGCTGAGATACCTGAAACTCGAAGCCTTCCCGGCGCATGGTTTCAATTAAGATACCCAGGTGGAGTTCTCCACGACCGGAAACGAGGAATTTATCGGGAGAATCGGTTTCTTCGACCCGCAAAGCAACGTTGGTTTCAAGTTCGCGGAATAGGCGATCGCGTATTTGACGAGAAGTCACCAACTTACCTTCTTGGCCAGCAAAGGGCGAATCATTCACCCAGAAGGCCATTTGCAAGGTTGGTTCATCCACTTTAATTAGTGGTAAAGCTTGCGGTTCATTGGGGTCAGTAATCGTTTCTCCAATATAAGCATCCGCGAAACCAGCCACCGCCACAATATAACCTGCGGTTGCTTCTTCCATCTCTACACGCTTCAGTCCATCAAAGCCCATCAATTTGGTAATTTTACCCTTGACAATAGTGCCATCTTCTGTTACCAAAGCGGCTTGTTGTCCTGAGCGGATAGTACCGTTGTGAATTCTGCCAATGACAATCCGTCCCAGATATTCAGAATAATCTAGGGTTGTGACTTGCAATTGCAGAGGCTTATTGCTATCGCCTACTGGTGGTGGAACGTGTTGCAGAATCGCATTAAATAGGGGTTGCATATCTACCGATTCTGCTTCCAAGCTTTCCTTGGCGAAACCTGCCATACCGGAGGCAAACAGGTAGGTAAAATCACACTGGTCTTCATCTGCCCCTAATTCCAAGAACAGATCCAATACTTTATCAACAGCAACGTGGGGGTCAGTTTTACCACGATCAATTTTGTTGATAATAACGATGGGGCGCAGACCTTTTTCTAAGGCTTTTTTGAGGACAAAGCGGGTTTGGGGCATGGGGCCTTCATTGGCATCGACAATCAGAAGACATCCGTCAACCATGCCGAGTACGCGTTCAACTTCGCCACCAAAGTCAGCGTGTCCAGGAGTATCAACAATATTGATTAGTGTTTCTTTGTAGCGAACTGCTGTATTTTTGGACAGGATAGTAATACCCCGTTCCCGTTCTAGGGCGTTGGAGTCCATAACGCAATCCGGAACGTCTTCGCCTTCGCGGAAAATGCCGGATTGTTTGAGGAGTGCGTCAACCAGCGTGGTTTTGCCGTGGTCAACGTGGGCGATAATGGCGACGTTGCGAATTGGGAGCGTCATAGAAGCTTTTGGTGAACTCTAGAGGGTGTTTATAAGATTTACAATTTGAATGCTAGGCTGTTTTAACAGAATTGGGGATGATCGGCAAACTCTGTAAAGAACCTTTAATAATTCTAGCGTAATCGTCACAATTGCGGGGAGTTTTGTAAACCCCACAATGGAGAAGTATGGTAATTACGGCGTTGCTGGGATGAAAAAAAGCTTCTGTTACAAACAAATGTTGCGTAAAGGGCAGTATTGCTTTTGAGAATTGCGGTTGATTTGCAAAGAGAAATGAGTCCTTGATATGCTTTAGTAAGAAGTGCGAACTTTGGCCAATAGAGATAAAGTTGCTGACTGCTAAAGGTGATTTCGTGTTTGGGATCAAAGGGAAGCGATCGCTAGGCAATTATCATTGTCTATGTAGAGACTTTACAATGCAGCGCCTTTAGTTAAGGTATATTCTAAAAACTAATAAAATGACAGCGATAATTATATGGTCTGCTGCCTAAATCCTAATTGCGAGAATCCCCAAAATCCTGACGGGGCAAATTTCTGCCTCAGTTGCGGCACAGAGTTGGTATCACTATTGAGAAATCGTTACCGAATTATCACACCATTAGGGAGAGGAGGGTTTGCACGCACATATATCGCACAAGATATAGACAAGCTCAATGAACGATGTGTTGTGAAGCAGCTGGTTCTCAGTCAATTTTATGGCAGTCAGGGTAGTCAGGCACATAAAAAAGCGACTGAGTTGTTTGAACGAGAGGCCAAACGTCTCCAAGAACTAGGAGAACATGTCCAAATTCCCAATTTGTATGCATATTTTAAGGAAGCTGAATATCTGTATTTAGTGCAGCAGTTTATCGAAGGGCAAAATCTGTTGCAAGAGTTAAAACAGCAGGGAGTTTTTGATGAAGCCAAGATTCGAGATTTTTTAAATGATTTATTATCTGTACTGGTAGACATACATCAGCAACAGGTCATTCATCGAGATATTAAACCAGAAAATATTATTCGCCGTCAAAATGATGGGAAGTTGGTACTTATTGATTTTGGGGTGGCAAAGCAAAAAGCGGAACCGACAAACACTACGGTGGGGACAATTATTGGTTCATTAGGTTATGCACCAATTGAGCAAATGCAAGCGGGTAAAGTTTTTCCTTCCAGTGATATCTACAGTTTAGGAATAACTTGCTTTCATCTGCTGACGAATATTCCTCCTTCGAGTTTGTGGATAAAACAAGGCTATGGTTGGGTTTCTAGTTGGCGGCAACATTTAACGCAACCCATAAGTCAGGAATTAGAGATGATTATTGATAAGTCACTACAAGAAAATCACGAACAGCGTTATCAATCTGCACAGGCTGTCTTACAAGACTTAAATAAGTTGCCACCGCTAAGGTATACATCGGCTCCTACAGTTATTCCACCTACTCTGCGCTCAAAATCGCAACCACAAAATCAACATCAATCAACTCGATATCTACCACAATTATCTAATATTAGATTATTGTCTGGAGCAATAATAACTGGATCGGGTAGTTCATTTTTAGCGATCGCACTTATAAGTTTTCTTGGAACGTCTTGGATTAGCTCTGGATTGTGGTTGCTAATTTTAGGAGGATTAGTCTTTGTTCAATCTCGTCCGCTTCTCGAAAAAGCTTATTTAATTTTTATTGCTATCATAGCAAATTTACTCATTGTCTTTATTTTCAGAAATCTCCTAACCAATAATCTTTTTGTAGCTGGTGTAAATGGATTGCTGCTAGTAGGATTACTAGTTATTCTTGCAGGTTTATTGACAGTTATTCTTATGGTTGTGTCTGAAATAATCAACAAACTTATTTCTCAATATTTTTAAATCGTTGGTAAATTGTTGGTCTTGCTCAATTGTCAGAAATCTCTTTGTTTCAGATAAATTTTGTAAAATTTGGGTAATTATTTATGACAAATAAAAAAGAAAACTTCAGACTGCTTATTTCTCTAGGTCTGGCTGGGGTAATGGTAGCAGCTATTTTATGGTTAATTAGCAAAGTTTCTTCTACTATCATCAAAACATCATCAAACCCCACATCTACTATATCTTCATTTACAAATAAGCCTTCAATAATGAATTTGGGTACAAGGATTTTGTTGAAAGTGCAAACATACCCTGAGAAAACAGATGGAGTTAAAGCTTTTGCTGAAAAAGATTTTAACACTGCTGTTAACAAGTTTACCGCTTCACTAAAAAATAATCCTAATGACCCGGAAACTTTAATTTATTTAAACAATGCTAAAATCGCACAAGATAATTCGGACACTCTCAAAGTTGCTGTTATAGCATCAATTAACTTTGATCCTAGTTTATCAGAAGAAATTTTGCGTGGTGTAGCTCAAGCTCAAAATGAAGTTAATAACCAAGGAGGAATTAATGGTAAGAAGCTGCAAATTGTGATTGCAAGTGCTGAAAATAGAGAAGATTTTGCTCGACTAGATAATGAATTAGTTCAAGACAAAAGCATTGTGGCAGCAGTGGGGGTTAGACGTAACACCGCAATTTATAATCAGAATCGCTTGGTGTTAGTCTTACCCGTTGAGCGGCCAAATCAAGCCGAAAATCCCGAAAAATTAGATAACAATTCCATAAATAATCAGCCTAATAGTTCTCCAACTAACTACTTATTTCATATAAATCCGCTCTATGAGAATTTAGTAGATAATCATTCTCGCTACATTGCTCGACAAGCAAGAAATGTTGCTATTTGTGGCGATGTTCGTAGCTCAAGAGATACTTCAACCCCTTCATCAAATCAGATACTTGTAGAACAGTACACTCAAGCTATCAAGAAATATGGCAGCAACGTTATTAGTACACCTTGTAATTTAGCAGATAAGAATTTTGATCCTAGAGCTTTTGTAGATAAAGCCATAGAAGACAATGCAAGTGGCTTTTTATTAATGCCTTCAATCAGAAATATATATTTTGCCACCAAAGTAGCACAAGAGGTTAAAGGTAGAAAGCCACTGTTTGCTTCTGAAACTATGTACAGTGCAACAACTTTACAAAATGGCAAGGATCTCGAAGGAATGGTGTTACCTGTGTATTGGCATCGTGATGCTAATAAAGATAATCCCTTTGCGAAAAATGCCTTTCAGCTTTGGAATGCACAAGTAAATCAGAGAACGGCGGGAGCTTATGATGCACTCCAAGCAATTGTTGCTGGCTTAAAACAAGACAGCACCCGCGAAGGGTTGCAAAGGGTATTGTCCAATCGCAATTTTTCAACATCTGGAGCAACGGGAACGATTAACTTTTTGCCCTCCGGTGAGCGTAAAGGAGAAGCAATGCTAGTCAAAATTGAGCGTTGTGAGTCTTGTTCTAGTGGGACTGGTTACGATTTTGCCCTCTTGAATAAGAAGTAGTTTTTTTGATGTTAATTTTCATTCCAAAGATATAGATTACTCCTAAATTGGTAATCTATTCAATTTGAATGTCATACTAAACTGCTTGATTTGATTGCAACCATAAATTAAAGCGATCGCTTCAATTTTTCTGTAACGAAAAGTTTTATTTCTCTACCCAGAGTTGTGAGAGCGATCGCTCAAAAGAAAGATGGAATCTCCCTAACCTCTGTGTCAAGGTTATATCAAGTAAGAATTACGAACACTTTGCCGACGGAGAACACAGATGGTAACTACTTTAGATGATACGAAACGCAATGCTATTGCTGTAAAACTTGCAAGTCTTAAAGCCCTGCAACAGTTGGTCATCGAAAATGAACAATCGCTTTTGACACAAGGACTTGATAGCGAAATTGCCGATCGCATCCGAAATTTTATCAAAGATGATGAAAAAAACCTTGGTGTTTTAGAAACCGTAATTGGTCAATATGGGATTCAGGCAGAACCCAAAAAAAATGTTACACAATTCATTGAAAAAGCTCGTGAATTGTTCAAAGGTTCTGAGTTGAGCCTGTATGAAAAAGTCTCTCAGCATGAATTACTGAAACATCAAATAGTAATGAGTGGCTTGATAGTTCACAAAGCTGCTCAAAAAATTGGTGCTGATGTGTTGCTAGCGATCGCACCTTTGAATACTATTAACTTTGAGAACCGCGCTCACCAAGAGCAACTCAAAGGTATTCTAGAAATTCTGGGTGTCCGCGAACTCACTGGACAAGATGCAGATCAAGGAATTTGGGCACGTGTTCAAGACGCTTTGGCCGCAGTCAGTGGTGTGGTAGGTAGTGCTGTCACCCAAAACAGCGACAAAAAGGATCTAAATATCCAAGATGTCATCCGCCTCGATCACAACAAGGTAAATACCCTGTTCACCGAACTACTACAAAGCAACGATCCACAGAAGATCCAAGAGTATTTCGGTCAAATTTACAAGGATTTAAGTGCCCACGCTGAAGCTGAAGAGGAAGTAGTCTACCCAAGAGTACGTCCTTTCTACGGTCAAGATAACACCCAAGAATTGTTTGATGAACAAGCTCATGCCAAGCAAGCATTAGAAGAAATTAAGGCTCTTAGCCCATCTTCACCTCAATTCAAAGAAAAAGTTAAACAGTTGATGGACGCGATTGGCGATCATATTCGTCAAGAAGAAAGCACAATGTTTGCTGCCATTCGCAACAACTTAAGCAGCGATGAAACCGAACAACTGGCGACTGAATTCAAAGCCGCTAAGACCCGAATTCAACAAAAGCTGGGTGTTGTAACTGAATCGAATGTATAGGATGCTTTCGGACTTTCTATATCCGCTAAAAAAGCTTAATTAAACAAAAACTCCCAGTATTTATCTGCTGGGAGTTTTTGTTTACAAATTTTGCTGACAGTATTTATAAGCTGTGTATGCCATAGTGACAACCCCGGTGATAATAGCAGATTCATCAACTTCAAATTGGGGATGGTGTAATGGGTGGTTAATGATTCTTTCTTTGTAGCCGACACCCAAGCGAAACATGGAACCAGGGACGTGTTCCAAATACATCGAAAAATCTTCAGCACCAAGGGAAGGTTCGGGTAGTACTTGAACGCGATCGCTACTCCAAGCTTCTTCTGCGGCTGATTGTAACAATTGTGTCAGGGCGTAATCATTTTGGACGCTGGGTACACCTTGGCGATAATTGACTTGATACTTTGCTCCGTAAGTTTGGCAAACATTAGATACAATGTTTTCAATCCAGTTTGGGAGATGGGCACGGGTTTCGGGATGGAGCGATCGCACTGTTCCCAATAACTGCACTTTATCCGCAATTATATTCGGCGCTCTGCCACCATTAATTTTCCCGATACTTAATACTACAGGACGTAAAGGATTTTGTGTCCGGCTGATGGCTTGTTGCAGCGCAGTAATCACTTGGCAAGCAATCCAAATCGCATCAATCGCCTCATGGGGACGCGCCCCGTGTCCAGATTCTCCCATAATCAGAATCTCTAAATCATCAGCGGCGGCTGTCAAAGCCCCGTAACGCACACCAATAGATCCTGCGGGTATAGAAGGGAAAACATGAACCCCTAATACAGCCGAGACATTTTCCATTGCTCCATCTTTCACCATCCAGCTTGCCCCTTGAGCAATTTCCTCGGCTGGCTGAAATAAAAACCGCACTTTCCCACCCAACTCCTCGGCCATTTGGGACAGCACCATTGCCGTTCCTAACCCCACAGTGGTATGGACATCGTGACCGCAAGCGTGCATAATACCATCTGCACGAGAGGCATATTCTAAATTAGTGCCCTCTTGAATTGGCAAGGCATCCATATCAGTGCGAATTGCCAATAAACGGTCATTTTGGCCAGTACCTTGGAGTTCTCCAATGACACCCGTTTTGCCAACTCCCTCTTGTACGTGTAACCCACTAGAAGACAAAACACCAGCTACGAAAGCTGCTGTTTGGTACTCCTGACCGCTGAGTTCTGGGTGAGAATGGATGTGGCGGCGAATTTCAATTAAGCGAGGCGCTAGTTTTGCTGCTAAGTCTTTTATATGGGTAAGCATCGATTCAATTAATCTATAGGCTTTTTTCCCATGATAAAGAACTGTTAACAAACAAAATGCTTTTGCTATACAAGGATATGGTTGAGGGAGGCAGGAGGCAGGGGAGCAGGGGAGAAGTTGCAGTAAGTTTTTCCCCTCTGCCCCTTGTACCCCATACGCCAGTTTATTTTGAGTAGCAGGTTGTGCCTAGAGTATTTTCGGGTTTGTATTCGTTACATTCTCTGGGATTTTGACGCTCTAACGACCAACCATAAGGTTTGTCGGAGGTGACAACACCATTATTTAAAGTTGTTAGTCGGTAGTTAGCCCCCCGAAAATTAGTAAATTGCAATTTGGCATCTTTTAAGTTTGCTGCTTCTAAATTGGCACTGATAAAGCTAAGCAAAAGACAAATCTGCATTTTCCAGGGATGCTGATTTTAAATTTGCTCCTGTTAAAGAAGCACCATTGAGATTCGCCGAATTCAGAACCGCACCTTCTAAATTTGCACCTAGGTGAGATCGGCATTTGTGAGATTAGCTTGAGATAATGTAGCGCCGCTCAAGTCAGCCCCTCGCAAATTTGCTCCACTTAGATTCAGCTTACTTAGGTCAGCACCACTCAAATTACACCGAGGACAGGCACTTGTTGCCTTCAACTGATCCAAGTCTAGCTGATTTAACGCAAGAGCTTGCTCTGCAAACCCTAAACAAGCTAACAGGGAGACGGTGGCAACAATCTTAAGTTTCATATTTTTTACTGATATTTACAAAAATGACAAGTTACGAACATCACGTACTGTCATCCTTACATATACTGCTTCTCTAAGGAAGTACAGGGATGAAGCATTGATTAAGAAGCTGTAAAAATACTATAAATTCTAATAGTAAGACTACTCAAACGGAAATATAGGCTATAGAATCAAATCGTAAGGAACTATACCGAACCAATTATAGACTACCAAATATGTGATCCCCCTAGCTCGACGAAAAATACGACTAGGGGGATCTTGTTTTTAGGCATTGGGAATGGGGCATTGGGTACAAGAGGCAGAGGGGCAGAGGGGCAGAGGGGAAAAACTAAAACTTATACTAATTCAGTTAATGATTGCAACACATCCATTTGTCGCATTCTTTTTTCCAATTGGTATTTCTGCAACTGCTCCCCTGCTCCCCTGCTCCCCTGCCTTCTTCATCGCCATCCTAAAAGGCGCAGTCCAGGGACAATTAGGTAATAACTCACTCCTAACCAGAAGCTGATAAAGAAGCCTACAGAGCCAAAAAAAGTCAGAGGCAAGTATAACTCTGACCAAGCTGGTTGACTGGTAAATTGGAAAATTGGAGGTGCTAACTTCAAAAGAATTAAAACTGCATAGGCGATCGCACTGCCAAAGGCTGCGAACACAGCGTACACTACATGATGGCTGCGAAGTCCTAAACTCAAGGTGAGTAGGCAAACTGCCACTAAAATCACTGCCATTAAGCCCTCGCCGCTATCTTTTGGGGTGATTAATTGCAAAATTAACCAGCCGAAGCCATAGCTAATTATTCCCATCAGGGAAGCCACTAAAAACCGCCGCCGTTGACCAAAACACCCGGATACTGTCAGTCCCCATGCGGTTCCCCAGCCTGCGGCGACGAACACCAAAATATCTGCCCCGAAGACGGGTTGAGTATTTGGTACTAATTGATTTAGCTGATTCCCAATCAATTCCACAACATGAGCCCCAAGCTGGTACGATAGGCCAAAATAAAACCTGCGATCGCACCAAAACAAGCGCCGATAGTACTCAGTACAATCGCCCAAATCGTCGCCAAACAAGCTCGGAAAATTTTGACGATTGTCTGAGTGATAAAAAGAACAGTTTTGGTAACAGCTAGGCTAAAGTTAGCTAAAACTTGTTCGATAGCTTGTGTTATCAGTGTAAATCTCTGGGAAACTTGCATTGAGGCAAGCTTAATCTTGTCTTGCAGTTGGGCAAATAACCCTGGTGGCGGTAATGGTTGAGAAATCTTCGCCAAACGTTTTTGAATTATAGCTGCATTTGCCGGACGCGATCGCACATCTTCCTGCACCATCTCATCCAGCAAATCTGCTAGTTGCGGGTTGACATTCACCATAGTTCGCCAGCGCAATTTACCCGTTTGCTGATCTTCCAACTCTAGGGGGTATTTGCCTGTTAGTAGTTCGATCGCCGTTCGACCAAGAGCATAAAAATCGGCACTTGGCCCAACAATACCTCCAGTCACTTGTTCTGGCGGACTGTAACCAGAAGAAAATAATCGTGTGGAACTAGACTTAGAACGCAGCTTAGAGGCGCTAAATTGTTTCGCTCCGCCAAAATCAATTAACACCAAGCGATCGCCTTCTGCTTGCCCTGAAGACGGGGTTACAGATGGCGAAGATGTACCCAGCATTAAATTAGAAGGTTTGATATCCCGGTGAAGAATCTGACGTTTGTGTAATTCTTGTAAAATCTGCACAGCTTGGGCAAACCAATTTAAAACCAAACTCTCTGGACACCCTTGGGGAAACTTTTTTAATATCTCCTCTAAAGTTCGTCCATTGATTTTTTCCATTACCAGACAAGGCAGTTGGTGCGGTTTGGGGTTAAACAGTTGTATTTGAAAATACCCTTCGGCATCGACTCTGGGGACACCTGGATGGTGCAAACTAGATAAAACCGCAGCTTCTTGGGTAAATAACTCCAGTGCCTTTGGTGAATCTTCTACCAACACCTTCAGCACTTTTTCGGTTTGAGTTTTTTCATCCCAAACCGTGTAGATTTGAGCAAATCCTCCCGATCCCAAGGGCTGAAGTGGAACATAGCGGTCTAACAACTCTAGCGGTGCGCCACAGCTGTTGCAAAATTTGTTTCCCCAAGGCTGAGGATAAGGACGTTGACAATCAGGATTTATGCAGTGAACCGCACTCTGAGTGATGTGGGACACAACCGCTACAATACAAAGGCTGACTTGATTTTAGCGTTTCTTTAGGTTTCCTGATTTTAAAATCGACAAAAGAAAAACCCTCATAGAATCTATGAGGGAATTCATTCAATTCATATTTACAACAGAATTCAAGGAAGACGAAGTACACAACGATTCGTGTCAAAGCAAGATATAAAGCCTGTTTTACTTCTGAATTCTGACTCCTAAATTCTGCTGTATCTCAGCCCTTAGTTACGAAAACTTCTCTTACTTTGTCTGTGCTTGGCAACTTCTTTGCGCTTGCGTTTTTCTAAGGGTGTTTCAAAATGACGATGCTTTCTCATGTCTGGGAAAATTCCCGCCTTGGAAACTTCTCGTTTAAATCGTCGTAAGGCTGACTCAATGTGTTCATTGTCACCTACAATTACTTGGGTCATTATTTCTCCTACTAAGTTGACTTCATCAATAGACTTCTTGCAGAAGTCGGGAAAAGGGAAGGGGTAAAGGGAAAGGTTCTGTATTTTGCCCTTCCCCCTTAACCTTTACCCTTTTCCCACCTCTTGCAAAAAGCAGTTTTGCAAGAGGTCTAATGGCTATGCAGGCGGTAACATTACAAAAAAAAGACAGACTCTTGTTTGTCTGACCTTAAGACTCTTGGTGAGTTTTTGTTTCCAAGGTTAGTATCGTCCGCCACCGCCACCGCCACCGCCGCGGTTGCCGTATCCTCCTCTGTTACCACCACCAAAGGAACCTCTATCACCTCTGTCTTCCTTGGGTTTAGCCTTATTCACTTTTAGGTCACGACCCATCCACTCAGCACCGTCTAGAGCTTCAATGGCAGCAGTTTCTTCAGCTTCAGTTCCCATTTCCACAAAAGCAAAGCCGCGCGGACGACCTGTTTCACGGTCAGTAGGTACTTGAACGCGCTTTACAGTACCATATTCTGCAAAAATACCACTTAAATCTTCTTGTGTAACATCATAAGAGAGGTTACCTACATAAATTGACATCGATTCTCTCCAAAATCATCACTGTGTAGAGATTTTAATTTCTCTCAGAAGTCTGTAAATACTAAAAGGAAAAAGCCTTTCAATACTAAAACCAAAGACATCACTGAATTAACTCTCATAAATCTAGGATGACATACGAGTCAACTCTTTGCACCCAGTAGATAGTTAACCAGTGATGCGATCGCACTTAAGCGATCGCCCGCCCCCACATACCCTAAGTACAATCCACCGCAAAAAGGGGTTGGAAATGGAATAAGATAAGTTCTGTAGGGTGATATAGAAAATCAGACATGCAGGGGCGCATCTTTAATATCCGAATTGAACGTTTGACTGCATTCACCATGAAGCATTACTTCAAAATTTTAATACGAAAGGCAGAGTCAGGCAACAAATATAAAACTATTGTGACTTGTACTCTTTTGGAGAACCCGCCATCAAACCAACTGTGGTGCTTATAGCAGCAAGCATCGCGAGTCTTTTTCTTTGGTGCTAGCCTCTCCTGGTGGAAAAGGGGAGAAAGTGGCGTAACATCATGTTCGGCTAAGGGATTTCCAAATAAAAAAATATCCAATTAACTCTTGTGGGGTGGGCATCTTGCCATTGGTGTCAAGTTAAGGCAGATGCCCACCCCACAAAAATAGTAAAATCATCCCGCAAATATGCAACCCCGAAAATTTTAGAGCGCAAAGATGCGATNNNTCGCGTCTCTACATCTGGATTTTGGGCTATTCCTGATACACATTTACTTGCACTGTAAGATTTAATCGGATAATCTGAGCAATCGAGATTGTTTTTCAAGAAAACCAATGAACAAATTCATACTGAGTTTGCTTTCTTCTCCTGTGCTGATTAGCTCTCTTCTCTCTATGGGAGTAATGCTCAATCACGCACAAGCTATGGAGCCAGAACCAGGAACCAAAACCACAGATCGTCTATCTTGTATACGCAATAAACATAAAGTGGGTTTAGTATGTGCCAGGGCTTCCGTGTTGGCTCAAATTCCTAACTATCAACGTGAAATAGAGTTTTCTCAAGAAGATGCTCCCATGCTGGAGTTCAATGAACAAGAAAGCAATGTGGCAATCGACTTATTTGGCTGCGACTGTGCTGCTTGTATAAATTCTTTGCGTCAGATGCGCGGGGCGACACCCTTGGTATATTAGGATTTTGCAAATTTATCTTTGTTTATAACCCAATACGCTTGGGTTAAGGCTAAGACCTTTTTTTAACGAACCGCAAAGGACGCAAAGGAAGAGAAGCAAGAGAAGCTTAACTGAACTGTATTGGTTTATAACCCACATTCCGCAAACTTTTATGAGGGCACAACACAACATGGTTATGCCCTCACTGTCTCTTGTATTCAAAATAATTACGCTGATTTTTCGACTCGCAAACCAAAGTATGTCAAAACAAGTTCGGTTGAGCCACTATTGACAACTTCGTGTACTTCTCCCGGTTCGATGGCTACACAGTTTCCCGGAAGTAAAGGGTATTCTGTACCATCAATGTGAATTACTCCTGAACCAGCTTCTACAAAAAATACCTCGCACATATCTTGATGTGCGTGTGCTGGTGCGGTTTGTCCAGGAGCAAAACGTGCTTGAGAAAAGTTAGTCAGGTGAGGTAAATCGCCGAAGCGTAACATCACCTTTTTCTTGATTTCGGCATTGTGAGAAACCGACTCTTCTGGCAAGTCTTTCAAAGAAGTGGTAATCATTCGGGTCTTAAATCATTAGATAATTCCACAATACCCCTAGACCCATCAATCCTGACTCGTTGACCATCTTGCAATATCCATGTAGCACCGCGAACATCCATCACTGCGGGAATTCCATACTCACGAGCAACGATCGCACCGTGAGAAAGCCTTCCTCCAGCTTCGGCAATTAATCCTCCAGCCCTTAATAACAATGGGGCCCAGCCGGAATCTGTATAAGGTACTACCAGAATAGTATCTCGATCGATGTCTGGAATGTCTTGTAAATTTCGCAACACTTTCACCCTACCTTCGGCTTGCCCATGACTGGCTCCAATACCTTGTAAAATTTGGTCAGAGTAAAGTTCAGAGGGAGCTAAGGGGTGAGGAGGTGTATTGCCGTAAACTAAAAGAGGTATTTGAATAATCTCGCTATCTTGCAGGAATTGCGATCGCCTAAATTCGACTAACTTATCTAACTGCTCTATTAAGCTAGAATCTTCATCTCCAATTAGACGCCGCACTTCATCAAAGTTGAGAAAAAAGATATCGCCTGTTTGCCTGAGTAAACCAGACTCTAACCAAATCTTCTCTAAAGCCACAAAACTCCAACGCAATTCAGCTAAAAGTCGGGA